>CAYYWP010000050.1:0-24254 GCA_964475125.1 uncultured Binatia bacterium (SeqCode)
CCACGGGACGTAGGCTCAGGGACGGCCGTTCGGTGGTAGCCTGTCGCAGGATGAGCGGGGCACTGCCCACCGCGTTGACCGATTCTGGCGCGGCGGGCTAGAAGCGAGGCTCGGCAGCAGCCGACGCTCCAGCCTTCTTTCGGCCATCGAGACGACCATCCTACATACACGGGAGACGACAGATGGATGTGATCCTGCGCAACGGAAAAGTGGTGACCGCTAACGACGTCTACGAAGCCGACGTCGGCATCGAAGGCGGCGTCGTGAAGCGCATCGGCACCCAGCTACCGGGCCCGGCCAAGCGCGAGGTCGACGCCAAGGGCAAGCTGTTGCTGCCGGGCGGTGTCGACGTCCACACGCACTGCGAATGCAATCTGTTGGGCGAGGACACGGTCGATGACTGGTACTCGTCCACCGCGCAGGCGGCCTGCGGCGGGGTGACGACCGTCGTCGACTACGCGCTGACCCATCCCGACCAGTCGCTGATCGAGTGTCTCAACCAGTGGGAAGCCCGTGCCAAGTCGAAGACCATCATCGACTACGGGCTGCACCCGACGCTGATGAAGCCGACCGACAAGATCATCGCCGAGATGGCCGACGTGGTGGCCGAGGGGCACACCAGCTTCAAGGTCTTCATGACCGGTCTGGCCGGCTTCGACGAGTGCTCGGTGCAATACACCAAGGCCATGGCCGAGGCCGGGCGCTTGGGGGCGCTGATCAACATCCACTGCGAGGATCAGACCTGCATCAGCTTCCACACCCAGCGCCTCGAGGCGGCGGGCCTCTCCGACATCCGGCACTACCCCGATTCGCGGCCGCCGCAGTCGGAGGGCATCGCGGCGCACCGCGCCATTCAACTGGCGCGCATGACCGACACGCCCATCTACATGGTCCATCTCTCCTGCCGAGAGAGCCTCGACGAGATCAACGAGGCGCGGGCGCACGGCCAGTCGGTGTACGCCGAGACGCGGCCGATCTATCTGCACCTCTCGCGTGAGCGCTTCGAGGAGAAGATCGACCCCGAGCGCTACGTCGGCTGGCCGCCGCTGCGCTACGCCGATCAGATGGAGGTGCTCTGGCAGGCGCTCGACCACAGCGTCTTGCAGACCGTGGCGACCGACCATGTCGGCTGGAACATGAGCCACAAGAAGAAGTACTCCAAGGTCGACCAGCTGATCCCCGGCATGGCGAACCTCGAGACCGTGATGCCGATGCTGTACTCCGAGGGCGTACGCAAGAAGCGCCTCTCGTTGCAACGCTTCGCCGCCGTCACCGCCGCCAACCCCGCCAAGCTGATGGGGCTCTACCCGAAGAAGGGCACGATCGCCGTCGGCTCGGACGCCGACATCGTCGTGTTCGACCCCGAGAAACCATTCACGATCACCCACAAAGCGATGCACTCCAAACAGGACTGGGAACTGCACGAAGGGTTCCAGGTCACCGGCTGGCCGGTGATGACGCTGTCGCGCGGCGAGATCATCGTCGAAAACGGCAAGGTGCTCGGCCAGGCCGGCCGCGGCAAGCTCCTCAAGCGCAAGCGCTTCGCCGACATGGCGAACATCGTCGACGTGCGCTGAACGCGCTCGATCACGTCCGTACGGGGCGTGGCGGAGCAGCCGGTCCTTCGCCACGCCCAGCACACAGGCGCCGGATGCAATGCTGATTTGTCAACGACATTGGCGGATCCGGTGCAAGGCCGGCGCGCCGGCGGCGTGGGCCCCTGCGGCTGATCCGTCGGCCTGGCGGCGACGGCGCACCGCCATCCGGCCGGCTTCCGAACCGAGAACGATTCCGGCGCCGTATCTCTGAACCGCCCAGCAAGGAGCGCTCACCATGAAGTACATCGGCCAGTCGATTCCGTCGCTCACCAATCGCCGCCTCGCCGCCGGTCAGGGACAGTTCACGGCCGACGTCATGCCGCCGGGCATGGCGCACATGGCGGTGCTGCGCACTCCCTACGCCTGCGCTCGCATCGTGTCGATCGACACCAAGGCGGCAGCCGCCCTGCCCGGCGTCCTGGCGGTCATCACCGGTCGCGACCTCGAGAGCATCGGCCCCATCCCCGCCGCCGCCGATCCGGGGGCCTATGGCGGCCAGTCGCGCAAGACGCCGGCGCTGCCGATCGAGCGCGTCGGCTTCGTCGGCGAGGCGGTCGCCGTGGCGGTCGCCGAGAGCCGCTATGTCGCCCAGCAGGCCGTCGACGCGATCGAGGTCGAATGGGAGGAGCTGCCGGCGGTGCTCGACCCGCTGGCGGCGCTCGAGGCGAGCTCGGCGAAGGTCGAGCCGAGCTGGCACAGCAACGTCATGATCGAACGGCGCTTCGTCAGCGGCGACAGCGCCAAGGGCCTCGCCGCCGCCGATGGCGTAGTGCGCGGCCACGTCAAGGCGCATCGCTACGTGCCCGCGCCGCTCGAGCCGCGCGCCTTCACGGCCAGCTGGGATGCGTTCGAGGAGGTCCTGACCCTGTGGGCGTCGACGCAGATGCCGCACACCGTGCGCGCCCTGCTCGCCCGCCAACTCGGCCTCGCCGAGAGCAACGTGCGCGTGATCCAACCCAACGTCGGCGGCGGCTTCGGCCTCAAGGGCCCGCTCTCGCCCGAGGAAGTGCTGGTGTCGTTCCTCAGCCGCCAGCTCAGCCGGCCGGTGGGCTGGACCGAGTCGCGCACCGAGCACTTCCTGGCCGCCGGACACTGTCGCGAGACCCGGCTCGAGTTCGAAGCCGGGTACAAGAAAAACGGGCAGATCTCGGGCCTGTACGTGCGCGTCATCGCCGACGTCGGCGCGCCGCGCGCCAACTACGGCTGGGCGCAGTCGTTTGTCACGACCTATTCGCTGCCGACCGGCTACAAGGTCGCCGACTGCACGCTCGAACTGAAGACGGTGGTGACCAACAAGTGCCCGTGGACCGGTTACCGGGCCTTCGGCAAGGAGGCGTCGTCGTTCTTGATGGAGCGCGTGCTCGACCGCATCGCCGACGCCACCGGGGTCGACCGCGCCGATGTGCGGCGGCGAAATTTCATTGCCCCGGAAGAGTTTCCCTACTCGCAGGTCTCCGGCGCCATTCTCGACAGCGGCAACTACGTCGCCGCGCTGGATCGCGTCGTCGAGCTGGTCGACGTCCCCGCCTTTCGCAAGGAACAGGTGGCGGCGCGCCAGGCGGGCCGCCGGATCGGCCTCGGCTTGAGCTTCGCGCTCACGCCGGAAGGCTGCGCGCTGCCCAACTCCGCCCTGCTGCAAGGCTACGACGGCACCACGATCCGCATCGCCTCCTCCGGCCACGTCACCGTGCTCACCGGCGTCACCTCGCCCGGCTGCGGGAACGAGACCGGCATCGCCCAGATCGTCGCCGAGACGCTCGGCGTGCGCCTGCAGGACATCCGCGTCATCCAGGGCGATACCGACAAGTGCCCCTACGGCATGGGCAATTACAGCTCGCGCGCCCTGATGATGGGCGGCTCGGCCGCCAAGCTGGCCGCCGAGGACCTGCGCGCCAAGGTGCTGAAGGTGGCGGGCAAGGCGCTCGAAGTCTCGCCCGCGGATCTCGACATGGACGAGGGGACGATCTTCGTCAAGGGCGCCCCATCGCGGAAGATCGCCCTCGCCGAGGTGGCGCGCTCGGTCTACCACAACTCGCACGGCAAGGAGGCGATCGACGAAGAGCCGGGCCTGGAGGAGACGCGGTACTATCGGATCGAGAACGTCTACCACCAGCCGGAGACGCAGGGGCGGTTCAGCTCCTATCCGACGTGGCCCTATGAAGCCTGCGGAGTGGTGGTCGAGGTCGATCCCGACACCGGCGTGGTCAAACTGCTGCGCTACATCGCCGTGCACGACTGCGGCACGGTGGTCAACCCGCTGCTCGTCGACGCCAACCTGCACGGCGGCATCGCCCAGGGCATCGGCGCGGCGCTGTATGAAGACATGGTCTACGACGACAACGGTCAGCTCCTGACCACGACGTTCATGGACTACACGCTGCCGACGGCACTCGAAATTCCGCCCATGACCCTCGACCACCAGGTCACGCCCACGCCGTTCACCCCGCTCGGCACCAAGGGCGCCGGCGAGTCGGGCATCACCGGCCCGCTCTCCGCCATCGCCGCCGCCATCGAGGACGCCTTCCCGGAGAAGAAGCTGGCGCTGATGGAGACGCCGCTCATGCCATCGCGCGTCTGGCGCGCCCTGCAGCAGAGCGCGTAGCGAGGCGCGCGGCGATCGGTGTCACAGGTGGGCAGGCGTGATCTGCGCGCCTCGCGCGTATCGCCGATCGCCGATCGCTCATCGCCGGAGAAGAAGCGCACGCTGCTCGGCGCCCGCGAGGCCGTGGCGCGCGGCGAGGTGACACCGGGCCAACTGGTGGAGGAAGCGCTCGACGCCGCGCGACGGCATGCCGAGCTCAACGCGGTCGCCCACGTCGCCAGCGCGGCCCAGATCGAAAGCGCGCTGCGCCGGGCGCCGCGCGGGCCGCTCTTCGGCCTGCCGATCACGGTGAAAGACTTGTACGTGGTCGATGGGATGCCGATGCGCGCCGGCACGCGCGCCGCGCTGCCCGACCTCGGCCGGCAAGGCAGCGCGGTGACGCGCCTGGTACAGGCCGGCGCCATCGTCGTCGCCAAGACCAACATGCACGAGATCGCCGGCGGCGTGAGCGGCGAGAACCCCTGGACCGGCGACGTCTGCAACCCGCACGACCCGAGCCGTCAAACGGGCGGCTCGTCGAGCGGCTCCGGGGCGGCGGTCGCGTGCGGCATCGGCCTGGCCTCGCTCGGCAGCGACACCGGCGGCTCGATCCGCATCCCGGCGGCGCTGTGCGGCGTGGTCGGCATGAAGCCCACCTACGGATCGATCCCGCTCGACGGCGCGCTGGCGCTGTCGTGGAGCTGCGACCACGCCGGACCGCTGGCGTGCAGCATCGATGACGCACACTGCCTGACGGAAATCCTGTCGGACCGCCCCGTGCCGCTTCCCTCCGTCGCGGCAGGTGCCCCCGCCCGCCTCGGGGTGCCGCGCCGCTACATCGACGGCTGGCTCGACGCCTCGCTGCGGCGCGACTTCGAGCGCTTGCTCTCCTGGCTCGGCGAGGCGCACGTGCAGCTCATCGAGGTCGAGGTGCCCATGCTGGAGCAGTCGCTGGCGATCTACGGACCGCTGCGCGGCGCCGAGTCGGCGTTCGTGCACCGCGACGCGCTGGCGCGCCAGCCCGAACTCTTCTCACCCGCAGTGCGCGAGCGCCTGCAGGAAGGGCTGGCGCTGCCGGCCCAGACGTATCTCGAGGCCCAGCGCCTGCAAGGCGCGCTGCGCGCCGATCTCGATGCCGCCTTGCGCACGGTCGACGCCTGGATCCTGCCGACCGTGCCGGTTCCCGCGCCGCCACGCGGCGCCGCCGAGGTAGAGCTCGAGCGCGGCGCCACGGATCACCGCGCCGCCTTGGTGCGCTTCACCCTGCCCTTCAACCTCGCCGGCGTCCCGGCCCTGGCGCTGCCATTCGGACGCATCGACGGTCTGCCGGTCAGCGTCCAGATCGTGGCCGAGCGCGGCGCCGACGCGCGCGTGCTCGCCATCGGTCGCTGGCTGGAAGCCCGCTGGCCGGCCGACGCGGGCGCACCCGTGTAGCCCTGGGCGTCACGCCGCCTCGTCGGCCCGGGCGCGGCCGCGCGCGCCGCCCAGCAGATAGATCAACCCCCCGCCGGCGACGAAACCGCCGATGTGGGCCCAGAAGGCGACGCCTCCCCCCTCGCTGCCGAGGGCTGGCAGGCCGGCGAGGAACTGAAACAAGAACCAGTAGCCCAACATGAGCCAGGCCGGGATCCACGCCGTGCGGGCGTAGAAGCCGACCAGCAGCAGGGTGAGGACACGCGCATGCGGATAGCGCAGGGCGTATCCGCCCATCACGCCGCCGATCGCCCCCGAGGCACCGACCATCGGGATCGGGCTCGAGGGGTTGGTGAGCATCTGCACCGCCGCCGCCGCGAGTCCGCAGAGGATGTAGAACGCCGCGTACCGAAAGTGGCCGAGCGCCTCCTCGACGTTGTTGCCGAACACCCACAGAAACCACAGGTTGCCGATGATGTGCAGCCAGCCGCCGTGCGTGAACATCGAGGTCAACAGCGTCAGCCAGCTCGCCCCGCCGATCACACACGCGCTATCCGCACCCAGCGCCACCGATGTCCCCGGGGGGATGTGCCCGAGCAACTCGCCCGGAATCAGCCCCAAGGCACAGATCGAGCGGCTGAACGCCGGCTCTCTGCCCATGCCCTCGACGAACAGCCACACCAGTGCGTTGAGACCGATGATGCCCAGGGTCACGAGTGGGCGGGAATGGGTGGGATTGTCGTCGTGTAGTGGAAACATCGCGGCCCCGTTTCTTCATTCAGCCGCACAATCTAGCCCAGGTGTCGCTCAGTGACGCTGGCTGCAGAACGGGCCAGATCGGCTTTTCGGCCAGCAGCCCGTTGAAAAACGTTCCGCTGGCCCTTCGACGGGCTCAGGGCATGTCCTGAGCTCAGTCGAAGGGTGAGCGGAACGCATTGCGGCACAAGCACTCCCCGCTCGCCTGGGCCTGACGAAGGATGAGCCCGTCGAAGGATGAGCGCGGTCCTTTTCAACCGACTGCTAGACCAACGGCCTTCGGAGCTCACAGCCTGCGGGGCACGCCCTCTCCCGGACCAGCGGCGGGAGAGGGTTGTGGAGTGAAAGGCCTGGCCTACGCCTTGGACGCGCCGTCGATGCTCCAAATGCCAGGGCCGGCAGCCGAGATGTAAAAGAAGACGAAACAATAAAGGGCCGCGAGCTCGCCTTGATTTTGTAGCGGCAGGAAGCCCTGCGGCCAGTGCGCCATGAAGTACGCGACGGCCATGAGACCGGAGCAGATGAAGGCGGCCCAGCGAGTGACCAGGCCGACCATCACCAAGGCGCCGCCGATCAGCTCAATCGTCCCGGCGCCCCAGATCACGAAGGCAGGTGCCCCTTCCGGCGCCGGCACCGGGATACCGAAGAACTTCGACATCCCGTGCCACAAGAAGAGAAACCCGGCGACGATGCGCAACAGGGCGTACGTCTGCGATTGGTACGAGCTCATGAAATGCGACATCTCCGTTCCTTTCTTTGGTTGGGGCGCCACGCGCGCGTGCCTCGGACAAGTAGCCTGGATGCTCGACCCAGAATGGTTTCGCGGGTCACAGCGAGCCCGCTATCGAAAGGCGAGCGGCGGCGGGCGAGAGCGCCGGCAGATCAAGCCGGTGCGCGCCGGGCTTCCTGTCCCCCCCGCCCGCGACATGGCACCTCATAGCGCCCGATTCCGTGCCGCCGCAAGCGCGGCCGCGTCTCGATCCGCAGGCCGCGATCCACGAGAAGCACCGCGGGGCCGCAACGGCACCGCGGCCCCCGATTCAAACAGGCGGGGTACCCGGAGGGCGGCAGGCGAGGCGAAGGATCTTTCGGGTCTGGGAATCCTGGTCAGCGCAAGCTTGGCCAACCGAGCGGAGCGGGCCGTCAAGCGTGCGGGAGGACACGCTCGGCGGCAAGCTTGATGCTGCTCATCACGTGCTCGTGCGGGACCTCGACGTGGCTCATCTTGAGGACCATGTGGGTGACCCCGAGCAGGTCGCGAATGCGCTGCAGGTGCTCGATGCAGCGCGCCGGATCGCCCACCGTGCAGCGGTCGCGCACGAGGCTTTCCAGCAGATCCTTGCGGCCCGACGGGATCGGGCGCCCCTCGTCGTCGACCAGGTGGTTCACCGACAGGTAGAAACTGTACTCGCCGAGCAGTCCCGGCGACCCCAGGCGCCAGGCCGCGTCGTCGTCTTCGCCGACGAAGAACTCGCGGTAGTACGCCAGCTCTTGCTTGGCGGGGTCCTTGCCGTGGGCCTTCAGCGCGGCCAGCCAATGCTGCTTGTTGCGGGCGATGATCGGCAGCGGCGTGATCGGGTCGGGATACCAGCCGTCGCCGATCTCGGCCGCCAGCTCGATGGCCGGGCGCTTCTTGGCCGCCACCCAGATCGGCGGCGCCGGGCGCTGCATCGGCTTCGGCGTCAGATTCACGCCGTCGAGGTGAAAGTGCTTGCCGTGGAAGGTCACGTCCTTCTCGGTCCACAAGCGGCGCACCAGCAGCGCCGCCTCGCGCATCAGCCCCGGGCGATCCTGCAGCCGCCGCCCGTAGCCGGAGAACTCCTCCGGGCGATAGCCTTGGCCGATGCCGAAGATCAGGCGCCCGCCGGAGATCCGATCCAACACCGCGGCGTCTTCGGCGACCCGCACGGGTTCGTGCAGCGGCAGCAGCAGCACGCCGGTGCCGAGCTGGATTTTGGACGTGGCGGCGGCGAGAAATCCGAGTGCGACCAAAGGCGATGGGAACATCTCGTTGTCGAGGAAGTGGTGCTCGCTGACGAAGGCCGAGTCGAAACCGCAGGCCTCCGCCAGGCGAACCTGTTCGACCTGGGCGCGAAAGACGTCCTCGGCCTTGCGCTCGGCGGTCGAGTATGGCGCATGAGTCAATCCGAACTTCATGATAGGTCTCCGTTCTGTGTGCCGGGCAAGGACCGTATCCGAGCGCGATCGAGCCGGTCAACGGCATCGGTCGAGATTCCTGGTCCGCAGTCGCGGGGACGAAGAGAACCGCCCGACGACGAGCGAGCAACGAAGGTCTGCGACAAGCTGTAGCCGCGTGCCTCACAACGTGCCTTCGAGGCCCGCTGTAGGAGCGACCCCATGGCGATACCTCTAGACGATCCGGCCTACCTGGAGCGGCAGTACAACATCCGCGCCGCCATCGCGGAGCACCCGGAGATATTCGCCCGCTATACCGAGCGCTCTCGGCGCACCCGCGCCACGCTGCCCTGCCAGCTCGACATTTCCTACGGTCCGGATGGCGACGAAACGCTCGATCTCTTTCCCGCCCGCGGGGCGAGCCGCGGCCTGCTGCTGTTCGTCCACGGCGGCTACTGGCGGGGGCTCGACAAGAGTGACTTTTCCTTCGTCGCCGACGCCCTCGCCCCGACCGGGGTGACCGTGGCCGTCAGTAACTACAGCCTCTGCCCGCGCGTGACGGTGGCGGACATCGTGCGCCAGACGCAACGGTGCACCGCCTGGCTGTGGCGCAACGCGGCGCACCTCGGCGCCGATCCGGAGCGCTTCTATCTCTCCGGACACTCGGCCGGCGCACACCTCACCGCGATGATGCTGGCCACCGACTGGGCGAGCGCAGCGCCCGACCTGCCGCCGAACTTCGTCAAAGGCGCGCTCGCCGTCAGCGGGCTCTACGAGCTGGCACCGCTGCAACCGACGTCGATGAACGACGACATCCGCCTGACCGACGCGCTGGTCGCGCAGTGCAGCCCGGCGCGACTGCAGCCGCGCCTTCGCGTCCCGCTCTTTCTCTCCTGCGGCGGCCTCGAGAGCGACGAGTTCCAACGCCAGACGCGATTGATCGCCGAACGGTGGCGCGGACTCGGGTGCGTCGAGATCCCGATGCCGGGCTTCAATCACCTCGCCGTGATCGAAGAGCTCGCCAACCCGGCGAGCGCCTTGTTCCGTGGCGTGCTGCAGATGATGGGCCTGCACTCGCAGCTGGTTGAAAAAGGCCGCGCTCATGCTTCGACGGGCTCAGCATGAGCGGAACCTGCTGGCGCGGTCCGCTCACCCTGAGCCCGTCGAAGGGTGGGCGGACCGCGCTTTTCAACGGCTACTCGTGGCCTGTACCACTACCATCGGTAGTGCCGGCGTCTTGGAGCGCGCCGCTCCGCACCGCCATGCGCCGCGGAGCGGCGCGCTCCACCGCCCCAACGTGTCATTACCGATGCAGCGGGGCGATCCTCGGAGTCACCGATAGGAGGCGTGCATGAGCGATACTGGCAGTCCACAACCGACCGACCTCGGCCAGACGGCGTGGGAAGAAGTCTATCCCGGTGTACGCCGGCAGACCGTCGGGGCGGCGCGCATGACGATGACGCGCTACGTGTTCGCCCCCGGCGGGCGATTTCCGGTCCACCACCACGACCAGGAACAGCTCACCCTCGTCCTCGACGGCGAGCTCGACTTCACCCTCGGCGAGCGCACCATCCGTCTGCGGGCGCAGCAGTTGCTGGTGATCCCGCCCAACCTGCCGCACGAGGCCGTGGGCGGGCCCGCGGGGGCCACGGCCGTGAGCGTCGTCGCACCGGCGCGGCGCGGGCTCAGCGATTACGTCGTCGACTGCTGAGGCGGCGGCGGACGGCGCCCGGCGTCGGTCTCGTTGACCGACGCGCGGCGCCGCCGTAGGTCTGCCGCCGGCATGCCCTGGTCGAGGTTCGCGCCGCAGTCCCGAATATCTCCTCCCGTCATTCTGGCGCTCGTCCTGGTCGTGCAGACGCTGGCCACTTTCGGCCCGCTCGGCATGCCGGCGATCGCGCCGGTGATCCAAGACGCGCTCGACCTCACGCTGCCGCAGGCGGGATCGTTCCTCTCCGCCTTCCACGCCGCACCGGTCGTCATGTCGCTGGCCGCCGGCCCACTCGCCGACCGCTTCGGCCTGGGCGCGGCGATTCTGCTCGGTCAGATACTGGTCGCGGTCGGACTCGTCGGCGCCAGCTTCGCCGACTCCTACACCGCCTTGATCGCCATGGTCGGGCTCGCCGGCGTCGGCTTCGGACTGCTCAACCCCGCCACCACCACCGCCGTGATCCGTTGGTTTCCGCCGGCGCGACGCGCCACGGTGGTCGGGGTCAAGCAAGTCGGCCTGCCGCTGGGCGGCGCGCTCGGCGCCCTGCTCCTGCCATCGTTCGCGCTCGCGATCGGGTGGCGCGCGGCCCTGGCGCTGTCGGCTGCCGGCGTCGTCGCCGCAACCGTGTTGACGGGCCTCGTCTATCGCGATCCTCCGACGCCCGAACCGGCACACGGTACCGCGGCAGCGCCGTGGCGCACCGTCTTGGGCGATCGCGACATCTGGTGCGTGGCGATTGCCTCACTGGTCTTCGCCGGCGTCCAGACCGTGTGGATGGGCTACCTCGTTCTCTACCTGCACGGCCTGGGCATCGATGTGCCCGTCGCCTCCGCCCTGCTCGGCCAGGCCCAGATCGCCGGCATGGTGGCCCGCCTGGTCTTCGGCGTCCTATCGGATCGCGTATTCGGCGGCCGGCGGCGCATCGTGCTGCTCGTCGCCGGCTGCGGCTCGATGGTGTGCACCTTCGGCCTGGCCACCACACAACCCGGCTCGTCTCTACTCTGGCTGTCGGTGCTCGCCCTCACCTTCGGTTTCTTCGGCATCGGCTGGAACGGTGTTCAACACGCGCTGATCGCCGAGCTCGCCGGGCCGGCGCATGCCGTCACGGCTATCGGCCTTGGGCTCGCCACCTCGTCACTCGGCGTGGTCGCCATCCCGCCCCTGTTCGGCTGGGCCGTCGATTTCGCCGGCGAGTACCGCGGCCCCTGGCTGGGCTTGGCCATGGTCGTCGGAATAGCCCTGGCCGCCGTCGCCATCGTCCGCGAGCGCGGGCACCGATGGGCGGAGCCGACCAGTGCCTGCGACGAGCCGTAGCCGCGGGCACAGGTCCGGCGGCTACGGCTCACACCGAATGCTCAGTGGTGGACTGCAAAGGGGGGCTGCCTGCGTCTCTCGCCCCCAGTTCGGCCGGTGCCTCCTTTTCGCCGCCATGCGGCGGCTGCTATAGACGCGCGCCCATGGAGACCATCATTCGCAACACCGCTCTCAGCGGCCGCAGCGGCGCGCACGACATCGGCATCGAGCACGGGCGCATCACGGCCGTCGAACCCACGCTCGCGGCTCGGGGCGAACGAGAGATCGACGCGGCCGGCGGGCTGGTCACGCCGACCTTCGTCAACCCGCACGTCCACCTCGACAAGGCGCTGCTCGGCGAAACGATGCGCCCCAACCTCTCGCAAACCCTGCAGGAGGCAATCGAGATTACCTGGGACTTCAAGCGCACCTACACGGTGGCGGACCTCCTGAACCGCGCCAGCGCCTGCGTGGAAGCGGCCATCATGCACGGCACCACCGTGCTGCGCGTCTTCGCCGACGTCGGCACGATCGGCGGCCTGACGCCGCTGCACGGCCTGCTGGCGCTGCGCGAGCGCTGGCGGGGCATCGCCGACATCCAGGTCGTCGCCTTCCCGCAAGAGGGCATCGACCGCGATCCGGGCACCGAGCAGCTGCTCGACGAGGCCATGCGGGCGGGGGCGGACATCGCCGGCGGGTTGCCGTGGTACGAGCGCACCGACGCCGCCATGCGCAGGCACGTCGACGTCGTGCTGGAGCTCGCCCGGCGCTACGACGCCGACGTCCACATGCTGGTCGACGACACCGACGACGCGACCTCGCGCAGCCTCGAATACCTCGCCGTGCGCACCATCGAGACCGGCTGGCAGGGCCGCGTCGCCGCCAGCCACTGCGGCGCCCTGGCGCGCTACAACGACGTCCACGCCGGCAAGGTCATCGCGCTGGTCAAGGAGGCGGACATCACCATCGTCAGCAATCCGCACATCAGCCTGGTGCTCGCCGGCCGCGCCGATCGCGAGCCCGTGCCGCGCGGCATCACCCGGGTACGCGAGCTGTTGCGCGCCGGCGTGAACGTCGCCTCGGGCCAGGACGACGTGAAGGACCCCTACTACCCCTTCGGCCGCTGCAGCCAGCTCGAGGTGGCGTTGTTCGTCGCTCACGCCGCGCACCTCACCCATCCGCCCGAGCTCGAACAGGTGCTGGCCATGGTCACCACCAACGCCGGCCGGGCGCTGCGCCTGCCGGACTACGGCATCGCGCCCGGCGCGCACGCCGACCTGAACATCTGGCGCGCCGGCAACGCGCAGGACGTCCTCCGCCTGCAAGAGCCGCCGCGCTACGTGCTCAAACGCGGACGCGTGCTGGCGACCTGGACGGTCGCCTGCGAGCGACACTGGCAGGCCGCGACGTAGCACCACCGCGGAATCTTCGCACCGCGATGGACGCCAAGTCTTCGCGCCCGTCGTGGTGAATTCGCGTTGGATGAAGTCGAAAGGACGGACACCGTGAGCACGGAACGACCACCGGCGACAGCGAATGTGACGGCGAGCCCGCTGTGGAACAAAGACCTCGCGCCGACCCCGCCGGCGCAGCGCACCTGGGGAACCTACAACTTCGCCGCCCTGTGGATCTCCATGTCGATCAACCTGGCGACCTACATCCTCGCCACCGGCCTCATTCAGGGCGGCATGAACTGGCGGCAGGCCCTGTTGACGGTGTTCCTGGGCACCTGTGTCGTCCTGGTGCCCATGCTGCTCAACGGCCATCCCGGCACACGCTATGGCATTCCCTTTCCCATTCTCGCCCGCGCCTCCTTCGGCGTCCTCGGGGCCAACATCCCGGCCCTGGCGCGCGCCTTCGTCGCCTGCGGGTGGTTCGGCATCCAGACCTGGATGGGCGGCGAGGCGATCAGCAGCCTGCTGGCCACCCTGTGGCCGGCGTGGCGCGACGTGCCCTATGCGGTTGGCATCTGCTTCTTCGCCTTCTGGTGCCTCAACGTCGCGGTCATCTTGCGCGGCATGGAGCATGTGCGGCTGCTGCAGGCGGTCAGCGCGCCCGTCCTGCTCCTGGTCGGCGTCCTGGCCCTGAGCTGGGCGTGGGGCAAGGCAGGCGGCCTCGGCCCGATGCTGCAAGCGCCGACGCGCTTCGCCACCACGGCGGAGTTCGTCGCTTTCCTCATCCCGGGGTTGAACGGTGTCATCGGCCTGTGGGCGACCCTGTCGCTCAACATTCCCGACTTCACTCGCTTCGGGCGATCGCAGCGCGCGCAGCTGCTCGGCCAGGCGATTGCCCTGCCGATCACCATGACCGCCTATGCCTTCGTCGGCATCGCCGTGGCGTCGGCCACCGTCGTCATCTACGGCGCGGCCGTGTGGGACCCGATCGAATTGGTCACCCGCTTCGATTCGACGGCCTCGATCATCGTCTCGCTCCTCGCCCTGATGCTGGCGACCCTCAACATCAACATCGGCGCCAACATCGTCTCCCCGGCGAATGACTTCTCCAACCTCTGGCCGCGGCGCATCACCTTCACCGCCGGTGGCGTGATCACCTGCCTGATCGGCATCGCGATGATGCCGTGGAAGCTGCTCGCCGACCATCGCACCTACATCTTCGGGTGGCTCGGCGGCTACTCGGCGGTGCTCGGCCCGGTGGCCGGCATCATGATCTGCGACTACTTCGTCATCCGCCACAAGGTCCTGCTGGTCGACGACCTCTACCTGCGCGGCGGCGCCTACGAGTACCACCGCGGCGTCAACTGGCGAGCGGTGGCGGCCCTGTTGCTCGGCATCGGGGTCGCGCTGCTCGGACTCGCCATCCCGGAGCTGCGCATCCTCTTCGATTACTCATGGTTGGTCGGCTTCGCGGTCGCCTTCGCCAGCTACTGGCTGTTCATGGGCGGCGCGGCACCGGCCGCCGAGGCAACCCCGATGGCGGCGCCGCGCGCCGAACCCGAGCACGGGTGAGGCGTCGCCGGCGAACGCCATCGCGCGCCGCCGGCCCGCTCACACCGGATAGCCGAGCGCGTTGCGCGCCAGGCCGCCGAACAGGTCGAGCATGCGCTCGCGCCAGGCGTAGACCGGATCATCGGGCTCGAGGAGCTTGAGATTCGAGATGCAGCGCGCCCACTGGAACATGGCGAAGGCGACGTAGTCGGCGAAAGCCGCGGCCGGCCCGGCGACGAAGGGCTGGCTGCGCACCGTTTCGCGCAGCGGATCGAGCGCCTTGCGGAACGCAGGGAGCACGTGCTCGCGATCGCGGCAGAACTCCTCGAGACTCATGCCGAAGCGCCGCTGGCGCGAGTCGCGAAAGTACGCCACGTCTTTGGCGTGCAGGTGACGGGCGATGTCGACCACCACCAGACGGGCGAGCAGCGGGTGCGCCACCTGCTCGGTCCAATGCTTGATGAACAGCGCCGCACCGCGCGCCGCCGCCGACCCGAAGAGGGCCGGGCGGTCCGCATAGGTGTCTTCCAGATAGACGGCGATCGCCCAGGAGTCGGACACCACGCGCTCGCCATCCACCAGCACCGGGACCTTGTCCTGGCCCGAAAAGGCGATCACCTCCTTGTCGGTGAAGCGCCACGGGATGGCCTCGCAAGCGAGGCCCTTGTGAGCCAGCGCGAGGCGGGCGCGCCAGCAAAAGGGGCTGAAGCGCCGGTCGTCTTCCGCTCCGGCGAGGTCGTAGAGCTTCATCGTCATGTCAGCCTCGATCCAACAACAACCTCAACGCAGAGACCACAGAGTACGCAGAGGGCACCGAGGCAGTGGGCATCAGTTCGAGCGGACTCATTGTCATCGCCGATTAGCTCTGGAGGTCACTCTTCAGACCCTCGTGCTCCGCGTTCTCTGCGACCTCCACGCCTCTGTGTTGAATTTCTCTTGTCCAGTCAAGGTCAGTCCGACTCGGGTGCGGCCATCGCCGCTCGTCGTGGCCGCCGCGGCCTGCGGCCAGCGGTGCAGAAACCTCACCTCGGCGCCGGTCCACTGCCCGCCGGCTCGAGCACCGGCACCGCCAGCTCGCCGCGGTCGTCGCGGCGGCACAGCGTGTCGCAGCGGCGCTCGCCCATGCAGCAGTACGAACAGATCCACTCGCCGCCGTGGAACGGGCAGTGGGCGAAATCGGAGCGGTGGAAGCTCTTGCGGCAGACCGTACAGGTCAGCATCTCGGCGTCGGCCGGGGGCACGACGATGTCGCGCCCGACGTAGGCCCGCAGGAGTTGCTCGGGGCGTAAGGCGGCGGCCACCACACCGGCGACCAGCGGCGGGGTGAGCAGCGCCACCGGCGCGGCCAGGGCGCGCGCCTGCCGTCCGAAGACGCCGGTGGCCATCACCATCGCCACCGCGGTCGGAACCCACATCGCCAGCAGGCCGACCGGGTTGAAATCGGGCAGATAGGCGCGGCGAACCTCCGACCAGGCCGGCAGCGCGTAGCGCCGGCGCACCACCACCCGCTCGCCGATCAGCGAGCCGACGCAGGCGCAGAGGAAGACGCTGATGTACGTCGTCAAGTGTTCGAAGTGTTCGCGAAACGGGCTGACGATCACCGCCGTGCTGAGGGCGAGGAAGGGAATCACCCAGAATTGGCGGCCGGGAACGAAGCCGAGCACGCGCGAAGAGAAGTTCGCCAGGCAGAGCGTGCCGCTGTAGACGTTGATGAGATTGATACGCAGCTGCGTGACCAGGGTGACGACGAGCCCCAGCGGGCCGATCAAGCGGACCAGCGTCACCCCGGGGTCGGGCTGTCCGCTCGCCGCGTACATCGTGATGCCGACCACGTACATGCCGAAGACCGGCAGCACGGTGTTGACGAGGACGAACACGGTGCTGCCGACGCGCAGATCCTCGCGCCGCATGAAGCGGGCCACGTCCATCATGAAGATGGCGTTGCCGACGCCAAGGGTGCCGAGGTAGGCCCCGATCGCTTCCAGCGCACTCCAGGCATCCAGCTCGCCGGCGCCGCTCGGGTCGAGGCGCCACCAACCCGCCATCGCCGCCAGCGTCACGCGCTCGTCCCACCCGCGCACCAGCGCCCAGAAGGCGACGGCGAGGCCGAAAAAGTACAGCACCAGCGTGCCCCACTGCACCTTGGTCAGCAGCACCATGCCGAAGATGCCCAGCAGGACGAAGCTGGCACTGGTGAGGACCGCCCATACCGTATACGAGAGCGCGGGGAGCGCCTCGTGCAGGGCATGCGCCATGACCGAGCCTTCGACGGCGAAGTAGAAGGCGCAGATGGCGCCGTACACCAAGGTATTGAAGGCCGAGCCGACGTAGCCGAAGCTGCTGCGGCTCAGCAGATCGGCGCTGATGCCTTCGTTCATGGCGTGGCGGACGGCGTAATAGACCGCCGCGATCGTGCACAGCGCGGTGACGGCCGCGCCGATGATCGCCGCCGGCGCCCCGAACGCCTGCGCGTACAGCGCGCCGGAGAGCGGAAAGATCATCGCCGTCGTCACGCCGAAGGTCGTGAACGTCGCCCCCAGGTAACTCCAGCGCCAGTCGGCCGGGATGCGCCGCACGCCGTGGTCGTCCATCGCCACGTCGGTGCCGCCGTGGCGCGGCGCGCTCGGCCGCGGATCGAAGACGTCGCGCTCTTGCAGGCGGGCGACGCGCTGCACCGGGGACGTCTGCATCGTCACTGCAGCGCCCGGCGGCCCGGTGACCCGGCAAGCGGCGTCGCACCGATCGTCCATGCGCCCCATGCGCCCTGGTCACGAAGCCGGCTGCCGCTCGCCTTCATGTGCACGTCCCCCCGGGCCGGAGCTTTCATACAGCGCGCTCGCCAGTGTCAAGCGTTGCCATACCCTTGGCGTATCGCGTATCGCCCACCGAGCTCGGACTGCGCGTTGCGAACCGCCTTTCCTGCACTGTATGCTCGAACGAATGCCGACGGTCGTCTACGGCGAGAGCCTATGAAGCGAGAAGATTCTAAAGGCACCACGCGAGTGAAACGGCGTCGTGCATCGCAAACCGCGGCGGTTGATTTCACCCGCGCGATACAGCCTCACCGCTACGCCAAGCTGCGGACTGGCTACAAGTACGCCGTTTTCCTCGAGCCGGCGCTATGGAACCACGTCGGCAGCTCCGAGGCAGTGAAAGCGGCGTTGCGAGGCTTGGTGAATGCGAGCCGACACATCCGGGCAACGGGTTCATAAACGCGACGACCTCGCGCGCATGCGGAACTACATCGATTGCCTTCCTCGTCCTGGGCTCACCGTCCACCGAGCGGAGGCGGGTCCGGCGCCTGAGCGCGTCGTCAGGAGGACGTGATGAAGCTGGTCGATCTCTCTCACCCGTGGAACATGCACACCCCCGGATGGGTCGGCTATCCGGGCTCGAAGATCTATTACACGCAGACCTTGCAGACCAACCGCGTCGTCTCGCAGCGGGTCGAAACCTCGCTGCACGTCGGCACGCACCTGGACGGCCCCATGCACATGGCAGACGGCGCCGGCGACATGGCCTCGCTGCCGCTCACCAAGCTGGTGCACGAAGGGGTCATCATCGACGTCTCGGACGTCTGCGGCGACTGGGACATCATCAAGCCCGAGCATCTGACCCGCAA
The DNA here is from genome assembly GCA_964475125.1 of uncultured Binatia bacterium (SeqCode). GTDB lineage: Bacteria > Desulfobacterota > Binatia > HRBIN30 > CADEER01 > CAYYWP01. The sequence goes on from CAYYWP010000050.1 coordinate 18,056, forward strand.
CGTCGAGGTGAAGACCGGCGACATCATCATCATCCACACCGGCTACCACCGCTATTACGAAGGCAAGCCGCAGCAGGATCTGACGCGCTATTTCTGCATGCACCCGGGCGGCACGCAGGAGCTGGCGCAGTGGATGCTCGACCTGAAGATCTCCTGGTGGGGCGTCGACGCCGGCTCCGGCGACCACCCGATGAACACCACCATCCGCTATATGCGCCCCGACCTCACCAAGCGCTTCGAGGAACACGTCGGCAAGCCGGTCGGCGAGTTCTTCGGCGAGTACGAGTACCGCCACCGGCGCAGCGGCCGCCTGGTGAAGGAAGACCTCTTCCCCATGCACTACCTCGCCTTCCCCGAGGGTTGCATCCACGCCGAGAACGTCGGCGGCGACATCGAGAAGGTGCTGAACCGGCGCTGCATCATCGGCGCCTTCCCGTGGAAGTTCGAAGGCGGGGAAGCGTGCCCGTGCCGCATCATCGCCTTCTTCGACGCCGGTGATCTGTCGGTCGCGGAGCTGTGAGCGCGGCGCTTCGCGCCGCGCGCATATCGCTTATGGCGTATGGCTCATCGCCAGAACGACGCGCCCTGACATCCGGTCGAGAGAGCCGCGCTCATCCTTCGGCGAGCTCAGGATGAGCGCAGAGTGGCTGTGCCGCAACTCGGCGCGGCTGCGCCGCGCGCATATCGTATGGCGTATGGCTTATCGTCTGAACGGCATGCCCTGACATCCGATCGAGAGAGCCGCGCTCGTCCTTCGACGAGCTCAGGACGAGCGGAGAGTGGCTGTCCTGCAGGCCATAGACCATACGCCATACGCCATGCGCGCGCGGCGCAGCCGCGCCGCGCTCACACCAGCTCGGCGCGGCCACGTGATTCGGCGACGAGCCTGCCGGCGCGGAAGACGGCGCGGCGGTCGGCGCGCGTGCGCAGGGCTTCGTGGACGCTCGGCGCCTCGACCACCACGAGGTCGGCGCGACAACCGGGCGCAAGGCCGTAGTTCGCGAGCCCGAGCGCGCGCGCCGCGTTGACCGTCACCATGTCGATCGCCGCTTCCATCTCGGCCGGCGCGGCGAGGTGGGCCATGTGACAGAGCATGAAGGCGACTTCGAGCTGATCGGGCTTGCCGAACGGATAGTAGGGATCGTTGACGTCGTCCTGTCCGGCCGCGACGTTCACGCCCGCCTTGAGCAGCTCCTTCCAGCGCGTGCCGCCGCGGCGGATCGGCTGCTTGTCGCCGCGGCCGGAGAACATGAGGTTGACGTGCGAGTTGTTGACGATGGTCAGGTCGGCGGCCTTGAGCATGGCGATGATCTTGGCCGCGTAGGCGTCGTTGTACGTCGCCAGCGCGTCCCAGCTGACCGCCACACGGCCCTTCCAACGCGGCCGCCGCAGCGTCTCCGCCGCCAGGTACTCGAGGCAGCGGGAGGTCGGGTCTTCGTTCGGGTCGACGATCATGTGGATCGGCCGGTCGTAGCGCTCGGCGAGCTCGAAACAGATGTCGATGTGCCGGCGCGAGTCGGCCTCGGTGTACTCCCACGCCGGCATGCCGCCGACCACGTCGGCGCCGCGGCGCAGCGCCTCGTCGAGCAGCTCGGCCGCACCCGGGTCGGAGAGGATGCCCTCCTGGGGAAAGGCGTTGATCTGCACGTCGAGCAGCCCCTGCACGGCCTGCTTGGCGAGGAACACCCCCTCGAGCGGTACCAGGCCGCCGATCGTGCCGACGTCGGCGAAGACGCGCTGCGCCAGCGTGCCGTTGCGCACCGCCTCGCGCATCACGCGCAGCGCCCGATCGCGGATCTCCTCGGCGCGGTAGTTGCGCTTGAAGACGTTGGTGATCTCGATGCCTTCCTCGATCGACCAGGTGGCACTGGGCTGCATCTGCTCGCCGAGCAGCGTCTTGTCGAGGTGGATGTGGGGATCGACGAAGGCGGGCAGGACGAGGCGGCCCTCGGCGTCGAAATCCTGCGGGCTCGGCGGCGGGCTGGGACCGACCGCGGCGATCGTCTCGTTCTCGATCGTGATGGCGACGGCCTCCTGGCCGCCGCGCAGGCGGGCGTTACGGATCGCGAACGTCATGGCACCTCCTCGCTGATGCCGGGGGTCGGATCCTGGTGAATTCCTAGACGCTCCGTAGCATCGGTCGTTTCCGCCGGTCAACGCGCTCAGCCGCACACCCAGCACCCCGGGTGACGCGGTAGCTCAGGCTTCAGACGATAAGCGATAGGCCATAAGCCATAGGCGCGCGGCGCAGCCGCGCTGCTTCGTGCGTTACGCGGCGGCCGACGCCTCGCGGATGGCGCGCCAGACCCGGTCGGGCGTCAGCGGCGTCTCCATGAGCTCGAGCTTGAGGTGCGAGAGCGCATCCTCGATGGCGCTCGGCACGGCTCCGAGGGGAGCCGTCACGCCGGACTCGCCGACGCCCTTCACGCCGAGCGGCGTGAACGGCGACGGCGTCGACTGGTGGCCGATCGTGCAGGGCGGCATCTCGAGGGCGGTGGGGATCGTGTAGTCCATGAACGTCGCCGTCTTCAGCTGCCCGGCCTCGTCGTACACCATGTTCTCGTACAGCGCCGCGCCGAGCCCCTGGGCGACGCCGCCGAGCAGATTGCCGTTGGCGATCATCGGATTGATGATCGGGCCGCTGTCGTGGACGATCGTGTAGCGCAGGACTTTCACCACCCCGGTCTCCGGATCGACCTCCACCACTGCCGCCGCCACGCCGTACGGCCAGGTCGGATACGGGCTGAGTCGCCCGTCGACCTCGGGACGGTGATGCACGTTGCCGATGCGGAAGTAGCGCGTCGACTCCAGTCCCGGCTCCACCTCGGAAGCCTCGCGGCCGAAGGCGTGCCGGTAGACGAGGCTGGCGACCTCTTTGAACGCGATCGCCCGCGTCGGCGCGCCTTTGACGAAGATCCGCCCGTCCTCGGCATCGAGGTCGGCGGCGGTCACCTCGAGCGCCTTGCCGGCGACGTGAAACATCTTGTCGCGCAGCTCCGCCGCCGCCATCTGCGCCGCCGAGCCGCCGATCATGAGGCTGCGCGAGCTGTAGTTGCCGAGCCCGTACGGACAGGTCTCGGTGTCGCCCTGGAGAACGCGGATATGCTCCATCGTCGCGCCGAGGGTATCGGCGACGATCTGCGCGATGCCGGTCTCGTTGCCCGAGCCCGGCGAGGTGACGCCGGTGAGCACGGTGATCTGTCCGGACGGCGCCACGCGCACGGTCGCGCCGTCGTAGCCGGAGCACATCGTCGAGTGCGGCAGCGAGCAGCCCTCGGGCGTGAGCTCGAAGCCGATGCCGAGTCCGAGATATCGCCCCTGGCGGCGCGCCGCCTCCTGTTCGCGGCGGAAGGCCGGCACGTCGATCATGTCGAGCAGGCTGCGCATGGCTTTCGGGTAGTCGCCGCTGTCGAGAATCGCCCCCGACACCTGCGGGTAGGGAAACTCCTCCGGCTGCAGGAAGTTCTTCAGCCGCACGTCCCACCGCGCCAGGCCGGTGGCGTCGGCGACGCGGTCCATGATGCGGTCCATCAAGAACGACGCCGCCTCCTTGCCGAAGGCGCGGTAACCGTTCCACGGACACTTGTTGGTGGCCACCGTGAACAGCTCGATGCGGCAGTCGTCGATCTTGTACGCGGTCGGCAGGCAGTAGGCGCTGACGTACGACATCGCCCAGCCGCAGAACGCCGCCGGCGCACCGACATCGGCGATCAGGCGCACGGTGAGCGCCGTGACCCGACCGTCGCGGCGATAACCGGCCTCGAACTCGAGCCGCTCCTCGCGCGCGTGCCCGCCGGCGAGAAAGTGCTCGGTGCGCTCCTCGACGTACTTCACCGGCCGGCCGAGCTTGTACGCCAGCCACGGCACCAGCACCTCTTCTTGGAACGTCGGCGTCTTCTCGCCGAAGCCGCCGCCGACGTTCGGTTGCACGACCCGCAGATTGGCCTCGGGCATGCGCAGGGCGCCGGAGAGGCAGACGCGCAGCGGGTGCGGGTTCTGCGTCGACGACCAGATCGTGAGCTGGTTCCCGTACTCGTCGTAGCTCGCGGCGTACGCGCGCGGCTCCATCGGCGCGGCGACGTAACGATGCGCCTTCACCGCCCCGCGGATCACGCCGTCCGCCTCGGCCAGTGCGCGAGCCGCGTCGCCGCGCACGAACTCGCGGTGGATCATGACGTTGTCGCCCCAGGCGGGCTCGACCAGCGGTGCGCCCGGCTCCAGGGCGGCTTGCGCATCGGTGGCAGCGGGCAGCTCCTCCCAGGTGACCTCGATCAGCTCGAGGGCGCAGTGCGCGGTGTAGCGCTCCTCGGCCACCACGGCGGCGACCGGCTCGCCGACGTAGCGGGCGCGCTCGACCGCCAAGGCGTACACCGCCACCGCCTTGCCGCCGTAGTTCGCCGCATCGACTACCGACGGGATCGGATCCGTCTCGCGGCGCGCGTCGGCCCCGGTCACGACCGCCAGCACGCCGGGCAGCGCCGCGGCGCGCGTCGTATCGATCGCGACGACGCGCGCGTGCGCGTACGGGCTGCGCAGCACCGCCAAGGCGCACATGCCCGGTAGCTGCAGATCGCCCACGAAGCTGCCGTGCCCGCTCACCAGTGTCCGGTTGGTCAGCCCTGGAATCGAACGGCCTATGTTCTTCATCGGCTTGCTCCTTCCCTCTCCAGACAAAACCCGAAGACCAACGTATCGTCCGGCGCGAGCCGCCGCCGCAGCGAGCCTAGTCGATCACGGGCTACCTCGCCAACCGGTCGCCGCGCGCCGCCTTTCGAACAGCTGGTGGTCTCGACTACCGAGCCCATCGGCAACCGGTTGCGGCGCCGGCGACGAATTTCTTTCCACTGGTGTATAGTCCGCACGCTCGCCCTCAACAGGAGGTGAACATGGAACACCGCACGCTGGAGGAACAGATCGCGCGGCTCACCGCAATCGAGGACATCAAGCAGCTCAAAGCGCGCTACTGCGCCTACTGCGACGCGCAGTACGATCCCGATGGCCTGGCGAGCCTGTTCGTCGAGGATGGCGTCTGGGACGGCGGCAAGGAGTTCGGTCGCTACGAGGGTCGCGAGGCCATCCGCACCTTCTTTCGCGGCGTGTCGGGCGGGTTGGTATTCGCCGCGCATCTGGTGCTCAACCCCATCATCACGGTAAGCGGCAGCCACGCCACGGGCCAATGGCGGCTGATCATGCCCTGCACGATGAAGAACGAGGCGGGTGCGCTGGAAGCGCGCTGGTTGTTGTCGGCGTACGACGAGCAGTACGTCGAGCGCGACGGGCGCTGGCTGTTTCAGAGCCTGCGCGTCACGACGCAATTTTTTGCCGCACACGAGACCGGCTGGGCCGAGCAGACCGCCGGCAACCATTGATTACTCGAGCGAGGGAGGAACGACATGGCAGCACAGGAACTCGAAGCGGCCTTCACGGCCTGGCGCGAAGCGCTGAGCCGGGGCGACCTGACCAGCCTCTACGCGGCGATGGATGAGGACATGGTGATCTTCGACGAAGACATTCCCTGGCGCTTCAGTAAGGCGGATTTCGTCGATCACATCGCCTTTCACCTGCCCAACTGGGAGTCGTTCCAGTGGGTGCCGCGCGAGCTGCGCTTTCAGATCCGCGGCGACACCGGGCTCGTCTCGGGTTTCGCCACGCTGCGCGGCAAGCCGAAGGATGCGGGCTTTCGCCAGCGCTTCATGGGCTTCACGCAAACCTGGGTACGCAGCGGCGGACGCTGGAGCATGATCTGCTGGCACCAGGGCCCGTTACACGGCCAGATCGACGGCGCCTCACCAAGCTGACGACGATGGGGACGTAGTTTCAAGTCATTCAACTCGTGCGGATTCGCGATCGCAGAAGGCGGCTGCGGGTCAGTTCAACGAGGGGAGCCGGGTCGCGTCGCCGCCGACGGCCGCCAGCAAGCGGGGCCCCGCACGCCAGCCGTGTAGAACTGTCGGCGGGGACACGTTCAGCGCGCGGGCGACCTGTACCAGCGTTTGCGGCCCCGCTCCAGCGCCCGGCGCGTCGAGCCGCCGGCCGCGGGGCATCGCGCCGGAATATCGCAGTCGCCCGGTGGCGCGATGACGGCATGGCACCGTTGAGCCGACTACAGAGGTCGCACAGGCTGCGGGCGCAAAATCTTGAAAGGGGTCTTCTGCATTTCGAGTGGGTGAAAAGTGCCTGTTCGAGCGGTCCTAAGCCG
>CAYYWP010000051.1:0-23871 GCA_964475125.1 uncultured Binatia bacterium (SeqCode)
GGGGTCGTTGCCCCCGGGCCCACTCGGCCCTACGTCCCCTCGTCTCCTCCTCCGAAACGGGCGATGACGATGGAGATCTACTTTGCCAACTGGAGCTGTCGACGTCCGCGATCCTTAATCGCAGAACCTGACCGCACGGTGACGCGCGTCACGAAAGTCACAACGAAATCCATGTCGCTGTCCGCCTCACGGTGGCTACGGTACTTCCTCAAGTACGCCTCCGCGTCCTCTCGTCGCACGAACAAGCCGAATTCGTTCAGACCCTTCCGAAAAGAACACGCCCAGGCTCCTTGGGCAAAGTCATCAACGATGGACCAGCCATCGCCTTGAAGCAGCGCCACATCGTATCCGCGCTCTTCGGTATCAATACCCTCCGCGGCAATCGTCCTAGCTTCCTCAGGCCCGTAACAACAGTATATGATCTCATATTCGTACGAGCTAGAGGAAAACAACCCGAGAAGTCTGTGAGCATCTTCTAGCGAACCTATAAGGTTTGTGGCCTCATCCTTGTAACTGCCAAAAACATACTCATCGATCGCCATCGTCTCGTTCGGGTCATCACTCGAATTTGGCGGGAGCCGGTCCACGCCGCGATATGTGGAACTACTACAGCTCGGATCCCCCGAGCGGACAACCAGAAAACCACTTATAGATGTCATGGTGGGGTAAAACTCTTTTGCCTCTTCTGCAGATCGAGTGGGTGAATTTTGACCATTCTGCGCGTTGAATACGGGATGGGGGCGGTGCGGGCCGGTAACGAGCCAGGCACCGGGAACGTTGCAAACGGGGACGTTGGGCCGAGTGGGCCGGAAGGCAACGTCCCCCCCGGCCCAACGTCCGCTCTTCCCTATCAGAACTCTCTGAGTGTCTCGCGCAGCGTCGAGTACTTGTACTCGGTCCGCACCAGGCCGCGGCGCTGCAACGCCGGGACCAGCCCCTCGGTCACCTCGAGCACGTAGCGCCGGCTCACGGCCTGGTTGTAGGAGTTGATGAGGAAGCCGTCGCCGCCGATCTCTTCCATGATCCGCCCCATGTCGTCGGCGACGCTCTCCGGGGTCCCGATCAGCGGCGTCGAGGCGCCGAATTCCGGCGACTCCTCCACCAACTGGCGCAGTGTCTTGCCGCTCCCCCACTGCTGGAACTTGTCGAGACTGGCCTGCTCGCCCTGCGTGGTCAGGTGCGGCAGCGGTTTGTCCAAATCGTAACTGCCGAGGTCGATGTCCGTGATCGCCGACACGAGCCCCAGCGTCTGCTCGAGATAGTGCTGCGAATGGACGATCCGATCACGCTTCGCGTACGCTTCCTCCTTCGTCTCGGCGAGCGTCGGCACGACCAGGTACAGCACCTTGATGTCGTCCGGATTGCGGCCGTGCCGTTTGGCCCGCTGGCGGATGTCGTCGCGGTATTCTTTCATCGCCTCGATGCCGTCGGCGAAGGTGATGATCGAGTCGGCGTGCTTGGCGGCGAAGTCCCGCCCCTTCGGCGAGCCACCGGCCTGGACGTAGGCGGGCCGCCCCTGCGGCGAGCGGCAGGTGTTCAGCGGCCCGCGGCACTTGAACCACTTGCCCTCGAAGTTGATCGGATGAATCTTCTTGTAGTCGGCGTAGGTGTGCGTGGCGCGATCCATCACGATCGCATCCGCCTCCCACGACCCGAAGAGCTGGTTGACCAACGCCATGTACTCGTCGGCCATCTCGTAGCGCAGGTCGTGCTCGGGGATCTTGTTCAGCCCGAAGTTCTGCGCCGCCGCGTTCTCGGCGCTGGTGACGATGTTCCAGCCGAAGCGGCCCTTGCAAATGTGGTCGAGCGTGGCCGAGAGCCGGGCCAGCAGAAACGGCGGGTAGCCCAGCGTCGACATGGTGATGACGATGCCGAGCCGCGAGGTCTCGTAGCCCATCACCGCCGCCAGCGGCGCCGGGTCGTGCTTGGGGACCGTGCCGTGCGCCACCTTGGCGTAGACCTCCGCCGAGCCGCCGTAGGCCTCGGAGACCGACAGCTTGTCTTCGACCATGATGTAGTCGAAGCAGGCGCGCTCCAGCATCTGCGCCATGTCGACGAAGAATTCGCCCGACCACGGCATGCCGCCGCTGGCGAAGGGGTGGTTCCACCAATCCGCCGTGAAGTTCATGAACCATCCGAGATGAAACTTCTTGGGAGCCATAGGTCGCTCGTCCCTCCGTCGCGAGTCGCTTCAACCTATCCCTGCTCGCCGCTACGCCGCCTTGGTGTTGGCGAGCTGCCAGACGCGCTCGGGGGTGAGCGGCATGGTGGTGATCGTGGCGTCGAGGGCGCTGGCGACGGCGTTGACGATCGCCGCCGGCGAGCCGATGGTACCGCCCTCGCCCATGCCCTTCATGCCCGTGGGGGTGAGCGGCGAGGGAGTCTCGAGGTGCCGCACGTCGATGTCCGGAATGTCGGCCGCGCTCGGCACCAGGTAATCCATCAGCGAGGTGGCGAGCGGCTGGCCGGCGTCGCTGTACGGCAGGTGCTCGAAGAGCGCGCAGCCGATGCCTTGCGCCACGCCGCCGACCACCTGGGCGGCGACGATGGTCGGGTTGATCACCGTGCCGCAGTCCTCCGCCACGACGTAGCGGCAGATATCGACATGCCCGGTCTCGGGGTCGACCTCCACCTCGGCGATGTGGGTGGCATTGGCGTACGGCACCGGCGGATCCCAGTAATGCGTCGCCTCCAGGCCGGGCTCCTCGCCCTTGGGCAGCTGCCAGGCGGAGAACACGGCCGCCTGGGCGATCGCCTTCACGGTCACCGACTTCGACGGGATGCCCTTGACCTGAACCCGGCCGCGCTCGAGCTCGAGGTCGTCGGCGCTCACCTCCAGCAAGTGCGCGGCGACGCGCAGCATCTTCTCGCGCACCTTGCGCGCCGCGCCGACCACCGCGCCGCCGCCGGCGACGATGCCGCGGCTGCCCCAGGTGCCCCAGCCGTACGGCGTGGCCTGCGTGTCACCCTGGACCAAGCTGACGTCTTTCACCTCGATGCCGAGCTCGTCGGCGGCCAGCTGGGCGAAGGTGGTGGCGTGCCCCTGGCCGTGCGAGTGCGTGCCGACGCTGACCGTGACGCCGCCGTTGGGCTCCATGCGCACCTCGGCCGACTCGTAGGAAGAGTGGGAAATGCCGAGCTCGTTCCACCAGGCGGTGCCGAACGTCGTCGCCTCGATGTACGTCGAGATGCCGATGCCGCGCCGCTTGCCGCGCGCTTGCGCTTCGGCCCGGCGTCGTGCGAATCCGTTGTAGTCGATCGTCTCGAGCGCCTTCTCCAGCGCATCGGTCGAGCTGCCGCTGTCGTACGCGGCGCCGGTGACGGCGGTGTAGGGAAATTCCTCCGGCCGGATCATGTTGCGCCGCCGGATCTCGGCCGGATCGATGCCGAGGCGTTGCGCGGCTCGATCCATCAGGTGTTCGATGATCAGCGTGCCGGCCGGCGCGCCGACCCCGCGATAGACGCTGAGCGTCATCTTGTTGGTCGACGCCGCGCGCACGTCCCAAGCGTAGTCCCTGATCTTGTAAGGGCCCGGGGCCGACATGGCGACTTGCAGCGCCTCGAAGGGCGACGGCCAGGGATCGGCGCCGTAGGCGCCGATGTCACCCAGGACGTTGCAGCGCATGCCGAGGATCGTCCCGTCGGCGGCGAAGCCCATCTCGGTGTCGATGATGTCGTCCTTGGCGTGGAAAGACCCGATCAGGTTCTCCTGTCGATCCTCGGTCCATTTGATCGGCGCGCCGAGGCGGGTGGCGATGTAGCTGATCAGCGCTTCTTCCGGAAAAACGTGGCACTTGAGGCCGAAGCCGCCGCCGACATCGGGCGAGAGCACCCGCAGGCGCTGTTCGGGGAAGTCGATGAAGTGGGCCACGCGGCTGCGCACGATGTGCGGCGTCTGCGAGGACGTCCAGAGCGTGAGGATCCCGTCAGGACCGAGCGCGGCGAGCACCACCCGCCCCTCCAGCGGCAGGGCGCAGTGCCGGTTGGTGGTGAAGCGCTCGCGCAGCACGACGGCGGCGCGGCGAAACGCCCCGTCGACGTCGCCGACGCTGCCGTCGACCTGCATGGCCAGGTTGTCGCCGAGCTCCTCGTGGATTAGCGGCGCACCCGGGCGCAGCGCCGCTTCCGGATCGAGCACCGTCGGTAACGGCTCGTAGTCCACCTGCACCAGCTCGGCCAGATCCTCGGCCAGATAACGAGACGCGGCGACCAGCGCGGCGACCGGTTCGCCGACGTAGCGCACCTTACCGGTGGCCAGGCACGGCCAGACACACGGGTTGTACACCTTGAGTGGGATGCACTCTTTGCGCAGCGGCAGGCCTATCGGCTTCACCGCACCGGTGATGTCGGCGCCGGTGAACACCTCGGCGCCGCGCGCCCGGGCGGCGGAACTGTCGATGGCGCGAATGCGCGCGTGGGCATGGGGGCTGCGCACGAAGGCGACGTGCAAGGTGCCCGGCAGGTGCAGGTCGTCGACGTAATTGGCCCGGCCGCGCAGGAAGCGCGGATCCTCGACCCGCTTCACCTTCGCCCCGACCAGCTTCATCATCGCCATGTCACCCTCCGGTATCGCGGCGCCCGCTCGTGGCGCGGAGTGGTGGGAGAATATTGTAGATAACGGATGTGCACAACTTGGCGTCTCGGCGGTAAACAGCTGTCCTGGATCGGCGCGCCGCTGGAGGCTGCTGCAAACCGGGCCCTCGCGCGCGCTCTGTGGTGAGTCTCGCCTTCTGGGGGTCACTCCGGGACGGCGAACAGCCGGAGGACGTAGCCGGCGTCAAGGCCGTCGAAAATCGCATCGCAGTTGACGGAACGAGTCCCGGCGACGCCACACAGCTGCAGCGGATGATCCTGAAACCGAGGTGGCCTGCTTTCCGAGTCGCGCAGTGCGCCGCCATCCAGCCAGGCCTCTTCTCCGTTGATCGAGAGGCGGGCGACAAAGTACGCACCCGGATAGATAGTCGTGGCGCTCAAACAGCCGAACCCACGCTCTCCAGCGCATCCCAATGCCGTTGGTGTTCCCGTGCTGACTGAAAACTCCGCGCCGCCGTCAAGCTCAACGCCGGAGAGCGTGTACTCGAAGAGCGTATTGGGCGATCCGGAGTCGGACCTCACAAAGTCGAGGGTGCCTGACACCGGCTGCGGATGTGGCCTCTCGGGCGAAACCGGCCGGTATTCGATCGTGCTGCCCGCCAGGAGGCGGTAGCGCAGCGCGGGGATCGGTGTGGCCGTCGCGATTGAGCATCCTGCGAGAGCGCTTCTCACGGCGCGAACCAGACACGCGATCCGCACCCCCTCGGCACACGCCGTGCCGGGGTAGCAGTCACAGATGGCGGCCAGGCAGTCGGTTGCCGGTGCGTGACCCAGGGCGATTCGCACCGCGGCAACCAGCTCGGCGAGGCTAATGCGATCGTCGCGGTTGCAATCGCCGGGGCAGGCACAGCCGCAGTCGAAACCGCAGCGGTACTCCTGGCAGGTGACATTCTCCTGCGCCGTACAGTTCTGCGGCGGAAAAACCGGGGGACAGGTAGTGGTCGGCGTGCGGGTCGGCGATGGCGTTGGCGTATCGGGGACACAGACACAGCCGAGCCGGCATTGCTGGTCGCTACACACATACGACTCACCCGGGTCACAGAATGGCGGAGGTGCGGAGTGCGGCGTGCAGGTTGGCGTCGAGGTCGCAGCGTCGGTTGGAGCGGTGACCGGCGGCGTCGCGGTCGGCTCGACGTCGGGCTGTTCGAACCCGCCGTTGCCAGATCTTGAGGCGCCGTCGCGATGCGGGGCCGCGGCGACGGCGTTCGCCGCTAGCGCCGGAAGAAATCGGGCCTTGGTCGTGGGAGTGTCGACCCGAGGCTCCTCGCTCACCGGCACCGCCTGAGCGCGCACCAACTGCGGCATGGCCAGCATCACGAACAAACAGATCACCCCCGTGCTTCTCCAGCCCCGCCGGTGAGTCATCCCGTCGATCCGTTCTCGCCAGCAGTCTGTTGAAAAAGACCGCGCTTATCCTTCGACGGGCTCATCCTTCGTCAGGCTCAGGAGAGCGGGAAGTGCTTGCGCCGCAACGTGTTCCGCTCACCCTGAGCCCGTCGAAGGGTGGGCGGAACACGTTGTTCCAACCGATTGCTAGGGCGCCTTGAGCCCGCTGGCATAGGGATGCGGTCGGTCGAACTCCCCGCCGACCTCAGTCCTCGTCAAGCGAGCGATCGTCGTCGAAGGTGCTGTGCAAACCGCTGCCGCCGGGATACGCTGCCTGAACGATCATGCAGCTCCTGCCCCGCGTCGGGCTCTTCCGAGGCGATGTTCGCCGGTCCTATCGCGGGCTGTGCGTGCAGCTCCTGTTGATCGGTGCTCTGTCGGCCGTTGCGGCGGGGCGCGCGGCGGGCGGCTCGATCGGCATGCGGGAGTACACCGGGTTTCCCTTGCCGACGCCCGGCAGCAGGCCAACCGGGATCACCGTCGGACCGTTCGGAAATCTCTGGTTCACGGAGACCGATGGCGAGCGCATCGGGCGTCTCACCGCCGACGGAATGATCACCGAGTACCCCATCCCTACGCCGCCGAACGGACCGCTCCTCATCACCTTGGGCCCAGACGGTAACCTCTGGTTCACGGAGGGGACCGGCAACGCCATCGGCCGCATCACGCCGGCGGGGGTCATCACCGAGTTCCCACTGCCGACCGCCATGGCCATGCCGACGTTCATCACCGCCGGCCCGGACGGCAACCTCTGGTTCACCGAGCAGGCGGGCAAGATCGGCCGCATCACGCCGAGTGGGACGATCAGCGAGTTCCCCGTCGGGCCCCCTCTGTTCGGCATCACGCGCGGCCCGGACAACAACCTGTGGTTCAGCGGCGACGAAGTGGTCGGGCGCATCTCGACCAGCGGCATGCATCAGACGTTTCCGACCGACCGCATCTCCTTCGACATCACGCTCGGGCCGGACGATCAATTGTGGTTCACAGGGAGCCCAACCGGGGCCATCGGCCGCATCAGCACGGACGGCATGCAGAGCTCGTTCGACGCGCTCTTCGAGACGAATCCAGTTCTCCTGAGCCTCGGCCCGGAGGATAATGTCTGGTTCACGGAGGCCCTTGGCGCGTCCCCGTCCGGCAGGATCTCGCGCGTCAACCTCGCCGGCACGATCGAGCCTATCGCCAGCTTCTCGACCCAGGACCGTCCCCTCGACATCGTTGCCGGCGCCGACGGTGCGCTCTGGTTCACCCAGCCGGAAGCCAACAAGATCGGCCGCCTGCCGAGTCTGGCCATGGAATTCACCGACCTGGAGGGCGGCGCCGCCATGGGCATGCGGCGCGGGGCCAACGACATCATCTGGTTCGCCGACGCGGGCGGCAATCGGGTCGGGCGCATCGATTCCGACGGCAACCGAGTGCTGTTCGAGCTCGGCAGCGGGCACACGCCAACCGGCGCAGCCGTCGCCGCCAACGGCGACGGCTGGTTCACCGGGCAGGAGAGCAACACGATCATTCGCGTCACCGCGGCTGGGGATGTGAAGGAGTTCCCCATTCCGACGGCCGCCAGCAGCCCGCAGGACATCGTCCTGGGCCCGGACGGCAACTTCTGGTTCACCGAGTTCGACGGCAGCCGCGTCGGCCGGATCAACCCGAACGGCACCATCACCGAGTTCCCGACCCTTTCGCTTTTCAGCGGACCGCAGGGAATCGCTGCTGGCCCCGACGGCAACTTGTGGTTCACCATGCGCGGCGCCAACCGCATCGGTCGCATCACCCCGGCCGGGACGCGCACGGAGTTCCCGATTCCCACCGATGGCAGCGTGCCGTGGGGAATCGCCGCGGGGCCGGATGGCAACCTCTGGTTCGTCCAGTACAACACCGGCCGCGTCGCCCGCATCACCACCGCCGGCGTCGTCACCGAGCTCGGCACGCCGATCTTCACCTCGTTCCCCCAGTTCATCACCGCCGGGCCGGACGGCGCGATGTGGTTCACCGAGAGCGGCGCCAATCGCCTCGGCCGCGTGAACATGAAAGGCGTGGTCACCAAGTTCAATCTGCCGATCGCCGATGCGAATCCGACCGGCATCACCGCCGGCGCCGGCGGCACGCTGTGGTTCGCCCTCTTCAACACCGCGATGCTCGGCCAAACCTATCTCGCCGCCGCCGAGCCGACGCAGACGCCGACCGGCACACCGACGCCGAGCTTCACGCGTACCGCCACCCTCAGCCCGACGCCGACCGCAACGATTACGCTCAGCCCCACAGCCACGCTCAGCGCGACGATCACACCGCCAGCCACGGCCACGGCGACGGCGAGCACGACGGCCACTCCCAGCGCCACGGCCACGGCGACGCTCAGCGTGACGGCGACCCGAACGGCGACTTCCACGCAAAGCGCCCCGCCGAGCGGCACGCCGACCGGGACCGTCAGCCAAACCGCGACACCGACGCACAGCGCTACATCCCCCGCCACGGCGAGCCCGACGGACTCCGCGCCACCGACGGCCACGATTCCCACCGGTGCGACAGTCACCGCCTCGCTCAGCCCCACCGCGAGCGCGACGCCGGTCGATTTCGCTACCGGCACGCCGGATCGAGATTCCACCCCGACGCAGACGGCGTCCCCCACCACCACGGCCAGCGAACGGCCGACCGAGACGGGCCGCTGCGCCGGCGACTGCGACGGCAACCGCCTGGTCACCATCGCCGAGCTGATCTCGGCCGTCAACATCGCGCTCGGCAGCGCACCAGTCGCGAGCTGTCGCGCCGCCGATCTCGACGGCGACGGCACGGTGCGCGTCAACGAACTAGTCGCCGCCGTCGCCAGCACCCTCGGCGGCTGCGCATAACGGTAGGGAGGGGACGTAGGGCCGGGTGGGCCGGGCGTCCCCCGGCCCACCCGGCCCTACGTCCCCTTCGGCGACCTTCGTCCCCTTCGGCGACCCTTCGGCGATCCCCATCAGTGAGACGTGGGCGCTGACGATCTGCCAGCCGTGCGGCATGCGCACCCAGGTCTGGCTTTGCCGGCCGACGGTTTGCGTGCCGAAGGGGATGAACTCGGTGGTGGCGACGCCGAAGTCATGCCCGAAGGTGGTGATGCGGGTGTTGCGCAACGCGCGGCGCTGGTCGACCGGACCGCGAGCGCGGCGGAACCGCGCGATCTCGGCATGGCCGTAAAGCAGCTCGCGCACGCCGTAGCGCAGCGTGTGCTCGCTCTCCCAGAACAGGGCGTCGAGAGTCTCGAAGTCGTTGTCGAGCAGGGCGCGCTCGTAGCGTTCGAAGACGGCCGTCAGCTCGGCCACGACCTGGGGAATATTGACCGCCAGCATAGGCGCCCTCTATAGGGATTCCTGTCATGATGATCCAGACGGCAGCCGAAGGCGCCCCGCGGTTGGCGATCCGGATGGACGAGCACACGGCGCTCGCCGGTCAGTTCGCGCGCGTCTTCGGCAACCAGCGCTTCGAGCCGGTCGAGCCGCGCGAGCTCATGCTCTACCTGGTCGCCAACCACGACAACGGATGGGCGGGCTTCGACGCCGCACCCAAGACCGATGCGCGGACCGGGCTGCCCTACAACCTGGTCGACACGCCGGCCGAGGACATCACCCGCACGAGCGCCGGCTCGCCGGAGTTCAATGAGCAGCGCCACCCCTACTGCGGCCTGCTGTCGAGCATGCACAGCTGGGGGCTGTACAACGGCCGCTACGGCCTGTCCGACAAGGTGCTGATCGACACCATCCCGGCGCACGAGCGCAGCCTCGCCGACCGCATGCTGGACGGCGAGCTGCGACGCCAGGAGCGGCTCAAGGCGACGCTCGCCGCCGCTGCCGAGAGCGCCGCCTGGATCGAGGAGCCGCATCTGTTCCAGAACTACAAGCAGCTGCAGTTCTTCGACACGCTGGCGCTGTACTTCAACTGCGCGCACGAAGCGGCGCGCGGGCCGACGTCTTTCGACCACGTGCCGATGAATGCGCGCCAGGACGTGACCATCGAGCTGCGCCCACTGCGGCCCGGCGTGTACGAGCTCTCGCCCTACCCGTTCGACCACAGCCCGGCGGGCTTCAAGTTCTCCGGCCGCTACATCGAGCCCGCCACCTCCGACGCCGACTGGTCCGCCGTCTTCTCGCGCGCGCCCACGGAGTGGCAGGAATTCACTCTCGTCGCGGCCTGACCGAACATCGCCGCGGCGGCGGGCCGCTCCTGTCGCCGGGCGGGCCACGCATTGACTCCGGCGGACCGAGCCGCCAGAGCAGAGGCGATGTCCATCGCTGAGGCGGCGGCGCGCATCGAATGGAGCGAGTGCTGGCTCGAGCCGCGCCCCGTTCCTCGCCAGCTCGCCGCCGAGGTCCGCCGGCACATGGGCATCCTGCCGCGCTGGGTCGGCTTGCTCGCCGACGTTCCGTGGGTGCCGCGCGCCTTCGCCGTGCTCAACCACGCGCCGCTGGCTCATGTACCGCCACACCTGCGGAGCTTGACGGCGTTCGTCGTCAGCCAGGACCAGTCGTGCCGCTATTGCTACGGCATGACCCGCACGGCGCTGAAGATTCTCGGCTACGGCGACCAGTTCATCGAGCGTCTCGAACGCGACGTCCAGCTCGCCGACCTCAGCCCGGGCGAGCAGCACGCGCTCGAGTTCGCGCGCAAGGTGTCGAAAGCGAATCCGCGACCCGGACCGTCCGACATCGCCGGGCTTCGGGACGCGGGCTTCAGCACACCGGCGATCGCCGAGATCGCCTACCTGGTGATGGTCGACGTCAGCTCCAATCGCCTCGCGACCTTGCTCGCCTTGCCTTCCGAGCCGGTGCTGCGCTGGGTCGATCATCCGCTGCTGCGGCTGGTGCGGCCGGTCGTGGCACTCGCCCTGCGCGAGCGCCGGGCCAAAGCCGAGCGGCTCCCGCAACCAAACGACGGACCCTGCAGCGCCATGATCGCCGCGCTCGACGGAGCCCCGGCCGCGCGTGTGCTGCGCGGCGTGATCGACCAGGCGATGGCGTCTCCGGTGCTGCCGCGGCGGACGAAGCTGCTCATGCTGGCGGTGATCGGCCGCGCCCTCGGCTGCACGCACGCCGAAGCCGAGGCCCGCGCCGGCCTAGCGAGCGAAGGGCTCGACGCGGCGAGCCTGGCGCCGGTCCTCGCCAATTTGGGCGGGCCGATGCTCGACGCCCGCGACGCGCTGCTGGTTCCGTTCGCGCGCGAGACCGTGCGCTACCAGAACGCCATCATCCAGCGCCGCACCCGCGAGCTGGCGGAGCGACTCACCCCACCCGAAGTCATCGAAGCGGTCGGGATCGCCGCGCTCGCCAACGGCGTGTGTCGCTTGTCGATCCTCCTCGACGCGTGTTGACCGCCGTCGCACTGCTCGGCGTGCTGGGCCTCGCCATCGTCGTCGTGCGCTGGCGCGCGCGGGCGGCCGGGCTCGAGCAGCGACTCGCCAGGGCGACCGGCGAGCTCCATGCCCTGCAGCACGCCTTCGAGCGCTTCGCGCCGGCCGAGGTCGTCGAGGACATCATCGCCGACGGCATCTCGATGCACCCCGAGACCAAGCAGGTGACGGTGCTGTTTGCCGACCTGAAGGGCTTCACGGCCATCGCCGAAGGCCTGGAGCCCAGCCAGTTGGTGGCGATGCTCAATGGGTACTTCGAACGCATGGGTCGCGCCATTGCGGCGCACCGCGGTCACCTCGCCAAGTTCATCGGCGATGGGCTCCTCGCACTGTTCGGCGCCCTCGAGCCCAACCCATGGCAAACCAACGACGCGCTGCACGCCGCGCTGGCCATGCGGCAGGCGTTGGCTGAGTACAATGAGGCGTCGCGCCGGCACGGGCTGCCGGCACTGGCCTTCGGCATCGGCATCCACCGCGGCCCGGTCGTCGCCGGGGTGCTCGGAACGGCCGATGTGAAGGAGTACGGCGTCATCGGCCGCACCGTCAACATGGCGGCACGCGTCGAGGAGCTGACCCGAACGCATCAGGTCGATGTGCTGGTCACCGACGCCGTGCGCGAGGCCTGCGATCAGCGCTTTCTCCTCCGCGCCATGCCCCTGGCCCAGGTCAAAGGAATTGCCGATCCGATCGCCACCTTTGCGCTCGACCGGTTCGAGCAGCACCCGGGGACCGGGGTGGTCGTCGACCTGGCCGGCTCGCGCGTGACGCCTGCTGACCCGTGAGACCGCCTCGATTAGCCCCTCGGGCTCGAGCATGGTACGAACCCGCATGACCGCGACACGGACACCACTCGCACTCCTCTTCGTCGCCTTCATCGCCACCGCCTCGCTGACCGCCACGGCCGTATGGGCCGGTGGCGTCGGCCTCTACGAGATCGGCAGCCCGGATCTGGGCAGCGCTGCGGCGGGGCGCGCCGCCACCGCGAACGATGCCTCGATCGCCTTCGGCAATCCGGCCGGGATGACGCGGTTACAGGGCTTCCACTTCCTCGGCGGCTTGCAACTCTACCAAGTCCAGATGTTCTTCGACCCGCAGCGCCCGCCGAGCGACGTCTCGGGCGGCGCCGGCGGCAATGCCGGCGGCTTCTCGCCGCTGCCCTCCTGGGGCGGATCGGCACCGACCGGCGGGTTCTACGGCGTGTACAGCCTGCAGGACGACCTCAAGCTCGGTTTCAGTGCCAACAGCTATGCCGGCGGTTCGGTCGACTACGACAACGACTGGACCGGCCGCTATTACGCGCAACGCGCCGATCTGCTGACGCTGAACTTCAACCCGGCGATCGCCTATCGCCTGCTGCCGTGGCTGTCGGTGGGAGCCGGCTTCTCGATCCAGTACGCCAAGCTGGTGCAAAAGGTGGCGATCAACAATTTCCTCGATCGCGTCGGCGACGGGCGCCTCACCGTGCGCGACGCCAGCGTGGGATTCGGCGGCAACGCCGGCGTGCTCCTCGAGCCGAGCGAAACGACCCGCGTCGGGCTGGCCTACCGCTCACCGGTCGATCTGGGGTTCGACAACATCGCCTCGGCCAGCAACCTCGGACCGGTCCTGAAGGAGCTGCTCACGACCCGCGGCCTGCTCGGGCGGCCGGTAGACATGAGCCTGACGATCCCGCAGGAGATCATGCTCAGCGCCTACCACGTGCTGCGACCCGGCTTCGCCATCATGAGCAACTTCGGCTGGCAGAACTGGAATGCCTTCGGCAAACCCGAGCTGACGGTCAGCACGACAAGCCTGACCGTCGACCAGAACTACCACGATACCTTTCACACCGCGGTCGGGACCCAGCTGCGCTTCAGCGATCCGCTGCTGCTGTCGGCGGGCTTCGCCTACGACACCTCGGCCGTAACCGATGCGACCCGGTCGCCGGCGCTGCCGGTCGACGAGCAGTATCGCATCGGGCTCGGCCTGCAGTACGATTGGAGCGATTCGACGACGGTCGGGATGGCGTACGAGTTCTTGTCCCTCGGCGCAGCCCCGATCAACCGCAGCACCAACCTGGCCGGCACGCTGGTCGGCGACTACTCGACCAACCACGTCAACTTCGTCAACATGACCATCATCAAGCGATTCTGAACCGGCCCGCACCTGCCTGACGAGCTTCACCTTCATCCCGCTCACACCTCTCCGCCGCAGAGGCGGTGGCGGTCACACTTACGAACCGCCGAACAGCGGACCGTTCAGCAGCGCCGGGATCACCGGCGTGATGGTGAACTCGATGATGAAGCGCTGGCCGTTCGAGTCGGGATGGATCGGGATGTATTCGCCCTGCAGCGCGAACTTGACCGGCACTTCACCGCCCAGCCTGACCACCTTGGCGACTTCGAGACCGATGGGAAAGGTCACCTGATTGCCGGGCGTGGCGCGCCAATCGAACTCGATGGTCGGCGAGGTACCCAGGCTCCAGCCGTGGGCGAAGTAGTACTGGGCGATGTACTGCAGATCGAGCTGGCTGACCGACTCGCGGCTTGGCGCGCCGGCGAACGACCACCACTGCTGCGCGATGACCCCGGCGATCCACCGCTTCGACTTGTAGCCCAGCACGCCGTCGGGCCCGGCCTGCCACTTGCCTTGACCGGTCTGGTCGAGATTGGCGGTGGGGAAGACGAAGGTCGGCCCCACGCCGATCAGCCATGGGTCCGAGACAGGAGAGAGCAGCAGGTCGAGAATCGTGTCGCCGACGCCGGTGGTGCGGCGGAGATTCCCCTGCTGGCCGGCGTACGGCTTGCTGTCGACGAGCCTGAACTCCGGGCGGGTGATGAGCTTGAGCGCCGGGGTCAGGAGCACCGGCAGCACCGGCTGAAACTCCAACTCGTACTGCGCCTGGTCTCCATGGCCCGTGACATCCCGGAACGTGATCTTGTTCTTGAGCTTCAGCGACCAGGTGAGGCTGACGGGATTGGTGAGTCGCTTGCTGATCTCGGTCGTCGACACCTTCTCCGGGTCACCGGGCGGCACGCCGGCAGACGGCACATCCTCTCCACACGCCGGCCCGGCCGATTGCGCGAGCAGGAAGAATGCGCACCAAAGAACCGGAATCCGCGCCACAGCTGAACACCGACGAACACTGATCGGGCACACGGCGGAAGAAGACCCCATTGTTCGAGAGCGTGTGAAACCCATGCCAACCGCGCGGGCGGATCGATAGCGTAGTTTCACCTCTGACGATATGAATGCCTCGGAGCCCCTCCGTGCACAACCAGCCGCTCGCCGACACCTCCGTGATCGCCTGTCCGTACTGCGACGCCGTCCAGCACCTGCCGGAGATTCCGCCGGGCGCCTCGGCGCGCTGTGTGCGTTGCGACGAGGAGCTGTGGCGCCGGCGCGCAGATCCCCTCAACCGGACGCTGGCGCTGACGGTGGCGGCGGCGGTGTGCTACGCGATCGCCAACTCGGTGCCGATGCTCGGCCTCTCCGCGGTGGGTCGCGAGGCGTCCACGACCGTGCTCGGCGGCGCCCAACACCTGTGGGAGAACGGGCAGGAGCCCGTCGCCGCGCTGGTGCTGTTTACCGTCGTCGTCGCACCGGCGCTGCAGATCGGTTTCCTGTTTGCGATCGCGCTCGGCGCTCGCCGTACCCGCCCAAAGCGATGGGTGGCGACGCTCCTGCGCCATCACCCGCGCATCGCCACCTGGAGCATGATCGAGGTCATGCTGCTCGGCGTCCTGGTGGCGCTGGTCAAGATCGCCGAGCTGGCGAGCGTGGTCCCGGGGCTCGCCCTGTTCGCGCTCGGGGCGCTGGTGTTTCTCCTCGCCGCCATGCAGGCCTGCTTCGACGCCCGTTCGGTCTGGAACAGAGTCGAATGGGCGGCCGAAGGCGTAACGCGCCCTGTTGACGAGCGGATGAGCGAGGCGACGTCGTGAGCGCGGCCTCGATCACCGCGCTGCAGCAGGGGCTGCAAGGCTGCGGCGTCTGCGGCCTGCTCTCGCGCCCGCCGAGCGGCGCCAGCGCGGGCCGCTGCCCGCGCTGCGACGAGGTGCTCCACTTCCGCAAACCCGATAGCCTGCAGCGCACCTGGGCCTACCTGATCGCCGCGGCGGTCTGCTACGTCCCGGCGAACGTGCTCCCGGTGCTGACGACGACCACCGCGGCGGGGAGCGAGTCCGACACCATCTTGCAGGGCGTCGTGCTGCTCTGGTCGCCGACCGGCTGGCCGCTGTCTCTCATCGTCCTGGTGGCCAGCGTCATCATCCCGCTCGGCAAGATCGCCGCTCTGGCCTACCTGCTCTACACCGTGCAACGGCGCTCGGTCGCGAGCGACGAGCAGCGCGCCCGCCTGTATCACACCGTCGAGTTCATCGGCCGCTGGTCGATGGTCGATGTCTTCGTCGATACCTTCACCGCGGCGCTCGTACAGCTCCAGCCGCTCATGGCGGTGGAGCCGGGACCCGGGCTGTTCTTCTTTGCCGCCGTCGTGGTCCTGACGATGCTCGCGGTCGAGTCGTTCGATCCGCGGCTGATCTGGGATGCCACCAGCGCGAGCGAGGTATGCCATGCCTAACGGACCACTGCCGGACGTTCCGCAATCGCGCACGGTGACCCGAAAACGCACCCGGCTCTCCCTGGTGTGGGTCGTCCCCATCGTCGCGGCGATCGCCGGCGTATGGGTCGCGGCGACCAGGATCCTGAGCGAGGGGCCCACCATCACGATCGTCTTCAAGTCGGCGGAGGGCCTGGAAGCCGGCAAGACGCAGATCCATTACAACGGCGTCATCGTCGGCACCCTGAAGACCATTCGCCTCTCCGCCGACCACCGCCAGGTCATCGCGACCGCCGAGATGGCACCCAAGACGGAGGACTTCCTGGTCGACGACACGCAGTTCTGGGTCGTCAGCCCGCGCATCTCCGGCGCCACCGTGACCGGGCTGGGCACCCTGATCTCTGGGGCCTACATCGGCATGGAGATCGGCGAATCGCAAAAGAGCCGGCGCGATTTCGTCGCCCTCGAGACGCCACCGATCGTGACCGGCGACATGCCCGGGCGCTTTTTCACCCTGAAGACCCCCGATCTGGGTTCACTCGACGCCGGCACGCCGATCTTTTTCCGCCGCCTGCAGGTCGGCGAGGTGGCGTCGTACGCGCTCGACCAGGATGGCAAGGCGCTGAGCCTCAAGGTGTTCGTCAACGCGCCGTACGACCAGTACGTAACGCCGAATACGCGCTTCTGGCACGCCAGCGGCATCGACGTGTCGCTCTCGGCCGGCGGGCTCACTGTGCAAACGCAGTCGCTTCTGTCCATCCTGATCGGCGGCATCGCCTTCGAAACACCCGCCGCTGGCCCGGCGCTGTCGCCCGCCGAGGCAAACGCCACCTTTACCTTGTTCGACGACCGGGCGGCGGCGCTCAAGCAGCCTGCCTACGACCCACGCACGTACGTCCTCGCGTTCTCCGACTCGGTGCGCGGGCTCACCCCTGGCGCGCCGGTGGAGTTCCGCGGCATTCCCATCGGCGAGGTCGTCGCCGTCAACGCACAGGTCGATGCGAAGACCTTCGAGTTCTCCGCTCCGGTCACCGTCTACCTCGATGCGCAGCGGCTGGGCGTGAAGATCGTCGACCTCGCCCCGGGCACCGACCTGGACACCTTGCGCAAACAGCTGATCGACAGTTTGGTAGCGCACGGCGTGCGAGCGCAACTGCGCAGCGGCAACTTGTTGACCGGAGCATTGTACGTGGCGCTCGACTTCTTCCCCGACGCGGTGCCGGCCACGGTAGACTGGGCGCAAGACCCGGTGCGCCTACCGACGGTGCCAGGCCAGATCGAGGCCCTCGAGGCCAGCGTCGCCAGCATCATCAAGAAGCTCGACCAAGTGCCGTTCAAGGCCCTCGGCGATGACGTGCGCAAGGCAATCGCCGAGCTGGATCAGACGCTCGTCAGCTTGCGCGGCACGCTCGGCAAGGCCGACACACTGGTCGATAATGCCGGCGGACTGATCGCTCCGAACTCGGTCCTAGGTGCCGAGCTCGGCAACACGCTGGCGGAGGTGAGCCGAGCGGCGCGGGCACTGCGCGTGCTCGCCGACTATCTGGAGCGGCATCCAGAAGCGCTCATTCGCGGCAAGAGCGAGGAGGAACAGTAATGGGGCCACCTCTCGCACGGCGTTTCACGATCGCACTCCTCGCCGCGGCGGCAGTCGGTTGCAGCGCGTCGACGCCGGCGCGCTTCTTCACCCTCACGTCGACGGCATCCCCGACTGCGGCGCCGGCGGCGCACTACGCCGTCATGGTCGGACCGGTGTCCATCCCCGCCGCCGTCGATCGGCCGCAGTTCGTGCTCCAGGTGGCGCCCAACCGGGTCGAGCTCGACGAGTTCAATCGCTGGGCGGCCCCCTTGAACGACGGCATCGCGCGCGCCGTCGCCGGCAACCTCACCGCCCTGCTCGGCACGCCGGACGTGGCCACCGCGCCGATGGCGAACTTCGAGGCGGCCTATCGGGTGACAATCGACGTGCAGCGCTTCCAGTCGACGCCGGGCCAGGCAGTCGTCGTCGACGCGGTGTGGGCGGTGCGCCCGACTGGGCCTGGCCGCGATACGCTCGCCGGCCGCACCATGGCACGCGAGGCCGTGCAAGGAAGCGATTCCGAGGCGCTCGCCGCCGCCCACAGTCGCGCCCTGGCGACGCTGAGCGGCGACATCGCGGTCGCGATCCGGGCGCAGGCCGACGCCGCCGCTCGCTAATCACTCCGTCGGCATGCTCATGAGCCGCGCGGTCGATCATCGCGCGGCCCGGCAGGCGGGCGCCGCGCAACCAACCGGCCCCCGTGACGAACCGCAGGGGCGCACGCCGCGCGCCCCCGCGGCCGATCCGCGCTACTTCGCTTTCTTCTTCGCCTTGACGGGCTTGCCTTCGACGATCTCGTACTCGACGATATCACCGGTCTTCAGGTCTTCGGCCATGATGTCGGCGACCTTGATCTGATAGGTCTTGCCATCCGTTCCCTTGATCGTGGCGACCTCTTCGACGACGACCACCACCGTGCCGCTGTCCGACGCCTTTGGGTCGTCCGCGAAGGCCAGCGGCGATACGGCCAGCACGATCGCCATCATGGCGATCCCGGCAATCAGCTTCCCGTGCATAATTGACTCCTCCTGTGGGTCGGTTGGGGCGCGCGCCCATCGGCGCGGCTCAGCGGCGCAGGAGCCCTTCGCCGGCGCCGAAGAGGTGCTCGCCGCGATTGGCAAAACAGGTCTGCGTCCCCTCCTGACACATGACGATGTAGGTCGCTTTCTGGTCACAGCCCTGGACGCCGATGGTGTACTCGAGGCGCGTCATTCCGGCCACCCAGGGCCCCTGGACGGCGGGTTGGATGTAGTCTTGCGACAGCACGGTCGCGGTGGCCGATGGACAGTTGAGATCGAAGCGCGCGCGCTGCAGCGCCGCGTCGATGGCACCCGGTTGCCGTGTGGTGAGCTGCTGTTGCTGACTCGCACACCCGGCGGCCGTCGCCGCCAATGCCAAACCCGCCATCAAACGCCAGAGCTTCATCCCGCGCCTCCTCGTTTGCTTGCCGAGATTCTGACTCGGCGCGCGCCTCGAACACAAGCCGCGAGCCGACGGCCGTCAATCCTGCTGCGCCGCGACCCCACCCGCGCATCCGGTCGCCGCCTGATCGCCACATGCCGTGCCGCTCAGCGCACGGTCACCTCCACGCGCCGGTTGTTGCGGCGGCCCTGTGCCGTGGTGTTGCTGTCGGCGGCGTAGGCCTGGCCGAAGCCGGTGACCGCCATGCGCGACATGGCGATACCCTGGGCGGCGAGATAGGCGGCGACGTTGTCGGCGCGCTGCTGCCCGAGCGCCTGGTTGTTGGCTTCGGTGCCGGTCGAATCGGTGAACCCCTGCACGTTGAAGCTGGCCTGCGGGTAGGGCTGCATCTGCTGCACGAACCAGCGCAGCTCGCGCTGCCCGGCGTCATCCACCACGGCGTTGCCGACGGCGAAATAGACCACCGCCGCATAACGCTGCGCCTGGGCATGCATGGCCGCCTGCTGCTGCTGGTCGGCGCGCTGCTGCGCCTCCATCTTCTGGGTCGTCTGCTCGTAGGTGCGCTGGTAGGCGGACGGACAGCCGCCGAGCGCGACCAGTGTCCCCGCCCACACCAGGCGCCAGAGAACGGTCGGCCGCGCCGTCATCGCTGCCCCTTCACCTCGTAGGCGCCGACGACCTCGTCGACCGTCAGAACGCCGTCCTTGTTGCGATCCGCCGATTCGAAATCGAGATCGCGCACCCGGATGAACTCGTGCACGCTGATGCGCGCATCGTGGTTACTGTCGGCGGTCTTCATGTCGTCGGGAAATGTCAGCCGCGCGATCTCCTCGCTGACCAGGTACCCGTCCTTGTTCGCGTCGGCGCGGTAGAAGACTTCGTTGATGCGGTTGTAGAACTCCCCGCGGTCGATGCTGCCGTCGCGCCCGGTGTCGCTCTCGGCGAAGGCGGCGCGCGGATCGTAGCTCGACGGTTCCGCCGCGCGGGCGGTGGCAGCCGTGAGCATCGCCCCGGCGAGCGCCAGCAGTGGGAGAAAGCGCATGATCGTTGCCTTCCTTTCGGGCCCTGGTGCCGGGGTCAGGTGCTTTGGATCGACCACGTCCCGTCGGCTTGCCGACATGCCGTCCCATACGCCGTCTGCGGCTGGCCACCGACCGTGATGGTCTGCTTGTACTCGCGACAGTACTGCCCATTCTGCTGGAAGGTGCGCGTCGGCGTGACCGAGCCGGAGTTGCCCGAGCTCGGGTTGTTCCACACCGACTCCTGACCATTGCGATTGTCGTTGAAGGCTTGCGTCGCGGCCTGGGTCGCCATCTGCTTGTCCCGATCGTCGAGCCGATGGCCGATGTAGCCCCCGGCCAGTCCGCCCATGAGCGCACTGCCGACGATCCACGCCGGGCTACCACCGGCGGCCGCCGCGATGCCCGCGCCGGCACCGGCCCCCAGCAAGCTCCCCAAGACCGCCTTGGGGTTCTCTTGATAGGTCTGCTGCATGGTCGAGCACGAGCTGAGCGAAAAGGCCGTCATTGCGGTGAGAACGACTCCCGCTCCTCGCTTCATCGATGACCTCCCTCGTCTGCCCGCCCACTGCATGCGTCGTCAGCCTGACCAGCTCCTGCCAAAATGTCAGGAAAAAGCCAAGAAACGCGGGAAAATACCCGCCGCCCGGTTGAAATCCTCGCCCCGGCGCGATTGTGGTGTGCTGGCCTGTGCCAATCAGGAGGCCCACCATGACGCACACACCGATCCCTGTCGCCGCGATCCTCTGCTGCGTCGCGATCGCGAGTCTCGCCCCCCGCCCGGCCGCAGCCGCGGACGGCGCCGTGCTGCCGCTGCCGGCGGAAGATCAAAGCGAGATCACCCGCCTGCTCGGCCCCGGCGTCGTCGGCCAGGCACTGCCGAGCCAGACGGTGACGGACGCCACCATCTACTTCCCCCTGCAGGAGCGCACGCTGACCTACCTGGTCACGGCGGGAAAAAGCGCCGGCACGCTCCAGACCCTGGCGGTCGCGAAGGGAAAGCAGCCGGCGGGCAACCCGGCCTGGCGCATGGCCCTGTCGCCCTCGCAGGCCGGCTTCATCCGACAGACGTCGACCGGCGACCTCATCATGCCGGCGGTGAGCGATTCCGGCGAGGGCGTCGTCGTCTTGGCGAACCCCGCCAATCCGTTCTTGCTCAACGGCATGCAACCGGGCGAAACCCGCTCGCTGTCGCAATCGGTGTCGGTCAACTATCTCGACGACCCGACCTCGCAGGACTACTCGGGAACGCTCACCGCCGAGTACACCTACGTCGGCACCTACCAGGTGACCGTACCGGCCGGGACCTACCAGGCGATCCTGGCGCGCTCGAGATTCGACGGGAAGATCGGGCCCGCGCACACCAAGGACGTGGCGTACTATTTTTTCGCTCCGCAGGTCGGAGTGGTGGCGATGATCAGCCAGGAAGACGTCGAGGCGTTCTGGATCATCCACATCGACAGCAAGTCCGGCAAGGTGCTGAAGTCGGTGCAGTGACGAGGCGCGCGGTAACGCGCCGGCCCACTTCTGACTCAGAACCCCAGCCCTAATCCGAAATTCCTTGCAACCACGAAGGCCACGAAGCACTCGAATGGCAAGGGATCTCGCGGCGGCGCGAGAAGGAAGAGAAGCTCCTCGTTGTGGGGGGGAACAGGATCGAAGCACCGCCGCCGTGAGCCGTGATCCGCGCGGCCTTCGTGGACTTCGTGGTGAAAGGTTTTTTCGGATTGGGGTCCGAGAAAGACGAGATCAGAGCCTGGCAGCCGGTTGAAAAGGCCGCGCTCATGCTTCGACGGGCTTATGCTTCGACAGGCTCAGGAGAGCGGCGGAGCACTTGTATGACAGGCGCGAGCGGCTCACTCGCTGGTGTTGCTCTTGGAGCCTTTCACCGTCGTCGCCGCATCCGCGCCTCCCCCGGCGCCCCCACCCGCACCTGCCGCGCCGGCGCGCTCGCTGCTGTTGCTCTTGCCACTCTTCACCGTGGTCGCTGCCTCGACACTTCCCCCGGCGCCCTCCGCTGAGCTGCCGGCGCGCTCCGAGCTGTTGCTCTTGGAACCTTTGACCTTGGCCGCCGCGGCAGCGCCGAGGTCTCCACTGCCCTCGCCGGCCAGGCCCATGCCGGGGCACGACAACAATACGATCGCCATGAGAGCGATAACCGTCTTCATCTGAGATCGCCTCCCTTTCGTCGATTCACCTTGCCTCAGCATAGTCCAGCCCCTTGACTGCCCGCTACAGGGAAAGCGGACAGGGAGTAGACTGGCCCTGGACCCCGATGGCGAGCGGGACTCAGCGCGCGCTCTTGGCGTCGGTGTAGCAGCGCACGACGCCCAACTCGTCGCCCCCTTTGACGGCCTGGTACTTGGTCCAGAAAGCCGCGTCGATCGCCTGGAGGTCGGCGCGCTCTTTCGGGTCGCGGTAGCGCCGCAGATGGCCCGGCCCGCCGTTGTAAACGGCGTAGGTGGCGCGGGCGAGGTTGTCGGACTCGCCGGTGGCGGTGTGCTCGCCCTTCTTCACCGCGTAGTCGCGCAGATAGTGGCGCAGGATCTCGGCGCCGGCGGCGGCGTTGTACGCGACGTCGCGGTTCAGACCGGGGAGATCGTAGAAACCGCGCCACACCTTCTGGTTGATCTGCATCAGCCCGACCGAGCCGACGCCGGATTGAATCGGCGTGATGGCTCCCTTGCGGTTGCGAATGAACTGACGCCAGCAGCTTTCCTGCCAGGCCGTGGCGAGGACGAGGTCCTCGTAGAGCGTGTGGAACTGCGGCTCGAGCGGTTTGGCGGCGAGCGCCTTCGCCGCCGTCTGCTGCAGCAGCGAGCGCATCAGCGGGAGATACTCTTTCACGTCCGCGACCGTCGGCACCCAGCCGTTCAGGCGCTTGGCGAGCGCGGCGATGTCGGCGTCCCCCGCCGCCTCGGTCGCGTGCGCCGCGGGCACCAGCCAATCGAGCACCGCCGGCGCCGACGACGAGACCAACGGGCTGGCCAGCGGCGCGCCGAAGCCGAACACCTCTCGCAAGCGCGGATCCAACGCCGTGTCGTACGCCAGCGGATCCTTGACGCCAACCAGAGCGGCCATCTCGCGCAGCGTCTCCGGCGTCAGTCCGAGCGCGGTCAGCTGATCGGTGAGCTGGCCACCGGCCTTGCCGAGCTCGCGCAGGGCGTTGCCGGCGTCGAGCAGCGAACGCCAGCTCTGCCCAGCCTCGGGCGGTAGCGAGTCGGACAGCTGCTCGAAGAGGGGCGCCAGCCGCGGCCAGCTCGACTGGAAGAGCTGGCGCAGCGGGTCGACCTTCTCGCCGGCCACCGCCGAAAGCACCGAGACGACGTCGAAGCGCCCTTCGATGAGCGCGGTGAAAAACCCGTTGCGCAGCTCCGGGTCAGGCGTCTCACTCGCCGCCTGCTTGGCGACGTGGGTGAGAAAGCTGTCCCACAGCTCCGCCGACTCCTGTCGCGACGCCGCGCGCTTCGGCTAGCTCAGCTTCTTCACCGTGCCGAGCACGCCGTCGAGAAACTCTCCCACCCGCGCGTCGCTCTTCGCCTGTGCCGCGGCGACCAGGGCCACGAGCGCAAGACCGGAGACGACGAAGGCGGGCCGGCGCGGCATGCGGTGCGACTATCAGCCGCGGTGCTCCTGGCTGTCAATCAGCGATACGACCACTCGCGTGGCTCGGTTCTGGCACGGCGCTGTTTCCCACGAGTGTACGCTCGCGATGGACGCTCAGTGACCCCACGCGCCAGGCCGGCAGCCCGAAAATCCTCTGGCAATTCCTACCTCGCGCCGTTCGCCGCCGAGTCGACGATGGCGACGGCGCGCGTCCAGCCGGCGGAGGCGCCGCGGATCTTGCACGGGAAGCAGGCGATGATGAAGCCGTCGGCGGGCAGGGCCTCGAGGTTGTGCAGCTTCTCGAGGTGGCAGTAGCCGATCTGGCGTCCGGCCTTGTGGCCCTCCCAGA
>CAYYWP010000052.1:0-23834 GCA_964475125.1 uncultured Binatia bacterium (SeqCode)
CACCGGGAGGGCCGGCAAGTTCGAGGCCGCCAGCGGAGGCACGATCTTCCTGGATGAGATCGGCGAGATGCCGCTCAGCATGCAGGCCAAGCTGCTGCGCGTCGTGCAAGAGGGTGAAGTGGTTCCGGTGGGAGAGACGCGACCGCGCAAGGTGGACGTGCGCGTGATCTCGGCGACCAACCGCGACCTCGGCAACGAAGTGGCCAAACAGGGCTTTCGCCAGGATCTGTATTATCGCCTCGCCGTCTTTCCCATTCAGTTGCCGCCGCTGCGGGCGCGGCGCGACGACATTCCGCTGCTGATCGAGCGCTTGCTGCGCCAGACCGCCGAGCGCCACCGCTCCACCGTGCGGCCGATCGAGCCGGCCGCCGTCGATGCGCTGCAGCGCTACGACTGGCCCGGCAACGTGCGCGAGCTGGAGAACGTGCTGGAGCGCGCCCTCGCCCTGGCGCGGCCGGGGGAGCCCATCAGCGCGGTGCATTTCCCCGCCAAGCTGCGCAACGGCGATGGCCGCCCGGCGGCCAGCCCACCCGCGGCCGCGCCGGCCGCGCCGCCGCTCGCCGTCGAAACCGCCGCGCCGCTGCGCGCCGCGCGCGCCGCGTGGGAGGCGGATTACATCCGCCGCATGCTGGCGGCGAACGCGCGCAACGTCTCCCGGACCGCTCGCGCCCTCGGCCTGTCGCGCGTCATGCTGCAGAAGAAGATGAAGGAGTACGGGCTGCGGGAAGGATAACGAGAGGTTGTTCGTTGTTAGGTTGTTCGTTGTTAGACGACCTAGACTAACAACTTAACAACCTAACAACGAACAACCTACTCTGCGGCCGTGGCGGTGGCGATCTGCGCCCGAACCATTTCCGAGGCGCGCTCGACGGCGCGGCTCATGGCGGCGGCGACCGAGGCGGGGTCACCGGCGCGACAGGGTTCCTCGGCGTCGAAGATGTCGTCAGCGACGACGGTGCGCGGGCCGCTGGGCGGGATGCGGACGAGGAAGACGCGCAAGCGCAGATGGGCGCTGCAGCCGCCGCGGTCGGTCTCCTCGAACACCTCGACCTGGCCGTTCAGCTCGTAGTCGCTCGGCAGCGCGGAGGGGACCTGGAGCACCGCGCGCGCCAGGGTGGCGGCGGCGAGGTCGCGCGCCAGCAGGTCGCTGACCATGCTGCCAGGAGTGGTGACCCAGCGATGGTAACTGTCGACGCCGATCTCGTAGGTGCCGCGGCGGTAGAGGAAGTTGACGCGATCGTACGCGGCGGCCACCCCGAAGGGCGCGACGCGCACGGTCACCGGTGCCGCAGCGGAGGCCGGCGCCGGCGCCGGGTAGCTCAATTGATAGGTCTGCACGGGCGGCGCGGCGCGGGACGCGGCGAAACCGCAGCCCGCTAGCGTGGCGAAGGCGAGGGTGGCGAGGCGGCGCACGGGCTCAGTCCTCGGGCGCCGGGCGCGGCGGCGGCGGTTCGGAAAAGAGCAAGAGAGACGGCTGCTGGCCGAGGGCATCGGTGAGCTGCTGCACGTCGTCGGCGGTGCGTTTGAGGCGCTCGACCAGCGTCTGGGTGTCGAGGAGGAACGACTGCGTGGTGCGGGCCAGGCCGTCGATCTCGCGCAACGCCCCGCGCAACGCCTGTCCGGTCGAGCCCTCGCGCAGCTCGTGGAGCAGCGCCTTGGCTTCGCCCGTCGTGCCTTTCAACTCCGCGACGACGGGCGCCAGGTGCACGCCTTCGGTGGCCTTCTCGATGTTGAGGGTGACCCGAGACGCCGAATCGGTGACGTTGGCCAGGTTGTTAATGATCTTCTGCACCCGCTCGTCGCGCAGCAACTGATCGGTGGCCTGCAGCGTGGCGCGCACATCGCCGGAGATGCCGGCGAGGTCGACGGACATGACGTGTCGATAAATGTCCTCCAGTGCCTCCTGGATGGCCTTGAACTGCGAGGGGGTGGAGGGGATGAGCGGAAACGGCGGCGCGAACGACAGCGATGGCGCGCTCTGCAACGCCTCGCCGGCGCGGCGATCGATCTCGATGTAGCGCAGTCCGGTGATGCCCGACAACTGCAGTTGCGCGCGCAGGGTCGGGTCGCGAAAGAGCAACGCGCTGTAGCGCGCCTTGATGTTCATCACCACTTCGATCAGATCGCCATCGGGGGCGATGTCGATGCGCTCGACGCGGCCGGCCGGTACGCCGCGATACTTCACCGCCGCGCCCGGATCGAGGCCCTGGACCGATTCCGAGAAGTAGGTCACGGCCGCCGTTTCGTCGGCGAGGTAGCGGCTGGCGCCGAGCCAGATGGCGGCCGCCAGGCCGATGAGCACCGCCACGATGACGAAGACGCCGACCTGGAGCTTGCGCGCTTCCGCCGTCACGCGGGTGCCCTCGGATCGCGCGCCCGGTGGCCGGGCTCGCGGTTGAAGAAGGCGTGCACGCGCCGATCCTGGCTCTGGTCGCGCAACGCCTGCGGTGGCCCCTCGGCGATGATGCGCTTGCTGACCGCATCGAGCATGATGCAGCGGTCGGCGATGGTGAAGATACTGGCCAGCTCGTGCGAGACGGCGACGACGGTGGTGCCGAGGCTCTGATTGACCTGCACGATCAGCTCGTCGAGCTCGACCGAGGTGATCGGGTCGAGCCCGGCCGAGGGCTCGTCGAAGAAGAGGATCGCCGGATCGAGCGCCAGGGCGCGCGCCAGCGCGGCGCGTTTCTTCATCCCGCCCGAAAGCTCGGAGATCATGAAGTCCTGGAAGCCGTCGAGCCGCACCATCGCCAACTTCATGCGCACCAACAGCGCGATGGTCTCCGGCGGCAGCGCCGTGTACTCCTCCAGCGGCAGGGCGATATTCTCCCCCAGGCTCAGCGAGCCGAACAGCGCCCCGCCCTGGAAGGTGACGCCGAGCTTCTGCTGGATGTGGCGCAGGCGCTCCTCGTCGGCGGTGGTGATGTCCTCGCCGTCGATGAGGACGCGGCCACTGGCCGGGCGCAACAGGCCGATCATGTGCCGCAGCAGCGTCGTCTTGCCGCACCCCGAGCCCCCGACGATGACGAACACTTCGCCGCGCCGGACCTCGCAACTGATATCGTCGAGGATCGTCTGCTCGCCGTAGCGCGCCACCAGGTGCTCGACCTGGATCACGGGTGGCGCGGCGGCGCGCTCACCAGACATTGAACAGCACCGTGAACACGGCATCGGCGCAGATGATGGCGAAGATGCCGGTGACGATCGCCGAGGTGGTGCTGCGACCGACGCTCTCCGCCCCTTCGCGCGCTTCGAAGCCGCGCAGGCAGCCGATGCCGGCGATCAGAAAGGCGAACACCAGCGCTTTGACCAATCCCTGGTTGATATCCCACATCACCATGTACCACTTCACCTGGCGAAAGTAGACCACGCTCGGGATGTCGAGCTGAAAGACGGCGACGAACAAGCCGCCGAGAATGCCGACCACGTCGGCGTACAGCGTCAGACACGGGAGCATGATCAGCAGCGCCAACACCTTCGGCGTGACCAGAAAGCGGGTGCGATCGAGCCCCATGGCGGCGAGCGCATCGACCTCTTCGGAGACCTTCATGGTGCCGATCTCGGCGGCGAAGGCGGCGCCGGAGCGGCCGGCGGCGATGATCGCGGTCATGAGCGGGCCGAGCTCGCGCGTGATCGACAGCGCGACCAGATTGGCCACATAGATGTCGGCGCCGAACTGGCGCAACTGCACCGCGGCCTGGAAGGCGGTGATCAGGCCCATCAGGAAGCTGATCAGCGAGACGATGGGCAGGGCCTCGTAGCCGCAGCGCTGCATGTAGTGCCAGGTCTCTCGCCAGCGCACCCGGCGCGGGTTCACCACCGCATCGCCGAGGCCGATCAGGATCTCACCGGTGAAGCTCGCCAGCGCGCGCGCGCTGGCGACGGCCGCCAGACCCCAGACCCCGGCCCGCATCAGGACGGAGGGGGGCGCAGGCGGGGGCGGGGGGGGACGCAGCAGGGCCTCGGCGTCGATCAGGCCGAGGTAGCCGTCGATGCCGGGCGTCGAGCGGGCGATGCGCAAGCTGGCGCCCCGTGCCGCCAGGCGCTGGCGCAGCTGGATCAGGACGGCGCCACCGCCGCTGTCGAAGTACTCGACCCCGGACAGGTCGAGGTCGACGGCCCGCGCCTGCGGCGGCAGCGCGGCGCTGATGTCGGCGAGCAGACGCTGTGCGTTGCCGACCGCCACCCGGCCGCGAATCGCGATCGTCGCCGTTCCGTCCCGCTGCTCTGCCGACAGGTGGTAGTCCGCCGTCTCGGCCACGCGGTCGTTTGTACCAGGCAGATGGCCCGAAAGGCAGCGCTCGAAGGAGCGGGGAGCCAACTCAGCGCGGCAGCGGCCTCGCCGCCGCGCCATTGCGCTCGCGGGGCGCCTTCGCTAGCCAACCGGGCAAGAAGGGAAGGAGGTCGCCGATGGGCCTGCACGAGATGCTGGTACGCGAGTTCCTCAGCGTCGCCGAGGACGCCGCCGTGGCCTGTGCCCGGACGATGGGCCAAGGCGACCGCAAGCGCTCCGATGCGGCGGCGGTCGAAGCGATGCGCAAGGCGATGGACGTCGTGCCGATGCGCGGTACGGTGGTGATCGGCGAAGGCGAGCGCGACGAGGCGCCGATGCTGTACATCGGCGAGCGCGTCGGGCGCTGGAGCGAGGCGGATGCCGAGGTCGACATCGCCGTCGATCCCCTCGAGGGCACCAACCTGTGCGCCACCGGCGCGCCGAACGCGATCGCGGTGCTGGCGGCGTCCAACCGCGGCGGCCTGCTGCACGCCCCCGACTGCTACATGGAGAAGATCGTCGTCGGCCCGGCCGCCAAGGGCGCCATCCACCTCGATGCGTCCGTCAAGGAGAACCTGCAAGCGATCGCGGCGCGGCTCGACCGTGAGGTCAGCGACCTCGTCGTCATCGTCCTCGAGCGGCCGCGCCATGAGCAGCTGATCGAGGACATCCGCCGCGCCGGGGCACGCATCCGGCTGATCGGCGACGGCGACCTCTCGGCCGGCATCAGCGCCGCGGTACGCCGCACCAACGTGCACGCCGTCATGGGCACGGGCGGGGCCCCCGAGGGGGTGCTGACCGCGGCGGCGCTGCGCTGTCTGAACGGCCACATGCAAGCCCGCCTCGTCCCCACCAAACCGGGGCAGGAGGAGCGCATGCGGGCGATGGGCATCACCGACATCCACCGCATCTATACCGAGCGCGACCTCGCCCCCGGGCCCGACCTGCTGTTCGTCGCCTCCGGCGTCACCGACGGCAACCTGCTGCGCGGCGTGCGCTTCTTCGGCCACGGCTGCCGCACCAACTCGGTGCTGATGTCGTCCGCCGAGCAGGTGATCCGCTTCATCGACTCGGTCAAGCTGGACGGCGATCCGGATGTGGTGGTGGAGTTCTGAGGCAGGACTTCCTAAGGTTGTTACGTTGTTAAGTTGTTAGTTGTTAGGTAAGAATTTCTCGTTAACCTAACAACTAACAATCTAACAACTAACAACCTACGGAGATGCCACTGCCGTCGCCACCGCCGTCGGCGGCGTCGCCGCCGGCGCCGGCGTGCCGGCGAGCGGTCGCAAGTACCGGATGTCGCCGGCGAAGGCGTCGAAGGCGGTGCGGCGAATGCCGCCGTTGAGGGTGGCCGAGACCACGGTGTCGGGTGATTCGACCATGCCGACGTGATAGGGCGTGCCGGCGCGGTAGTAGAGCACCAGGTCCCCGACGTTGGCGGTGGGCGGGGCGCTGAAGCCGGGCGCTTGCGCGAGCGCGCCCGTGGGCGTGTAGGGGGTCTCCCACCCGGCGTTGCGGAGCAGCTGCCAGACGAAGGCCGAGTTACTGAGATAGGGCGAATCCTGCGGCGCCAGCAGGGCCGCCAGGGTGGCGCCGTCCGCTTCGCTATCGAACACATAGGGCGGCGGCGCCGGCGGGCGCAGGCGCCAGCCCCCCGCGCCGTCGGGCTCGAGCGTAAAGGTCTGCGATTCTACTCGCGACGCCGACTCGGAGCCGCGGCTGTCGACCGTGCCGACGACGCTGTAGCGGACCTCCACCTCGACCACGCCGTCGCGAGTTCGAGGCGTGCCCATCTCATAGCCGTGGATCAGGTTGATGTGGTCCCACGCCGGTTCGAGGGCCCAGCCGACCAACGGCGCGACGGACGGCCAGGCACTGGCGGACAGGCGCGCGCCGCGTCCGTCGGCCAGGCAGAAAGCCCGCATCGTCACCAACGGGTCCACGGCGCGCGCCGGTTGAGACGCGCTGGCGAGGACGAGCGCGACGGACAGACCGATCCAGGTCCTTCTGCCGGATCGCGGTCGAGGTGGGCAGTGGACCGGCGGGCCGGGACTTCCTATGTCAGGGGCGGCACATGGCATACGAGCGCAAGGATCCATACTACGCCCGCGCCAAGGCGGCGGGCTACCGCTCGCGGGCCGCATATAAGCTGCGCCAAATGTCGCAGCGCTACCAACTGATCGGACGCGGCGCTCACGTCGTCGACTTGGGTGCCTGGCCGGGCGGCTGGCTGCAAGTCGCCGGGGAGCTGACCGGCCCCGAGGGCCGCGTGGTCGGAGTCGATGTGCAGCCGATCGATCCGATCGGCCCCAGCCATGTCAGCACGGTCGTCGGCGACGTGCGCGAACGCGCCGTCGAGCAGGCGGTGCGAGAGCGCTGCCGCGGCCGGGTCGACGTCGTCCTCTCCGACCTCGCCCCGAGGCTGAGCGGGGTGCGCGACCGCGATGTGGCGCGCGCCAGCGAGCTCGCCCACGTCGCCTTCGACATCGCCCAACGGCTCCTGGTGCCGGGAGGAAGCCTGCTGCTCAAGCTGTTCTCCAGTGACGAGGCGAACGCCCTGGTCGCCGCCGCGCGCCGCGCCTTCGAGCGCGTCAAACTGACCAAGCCAGAGGCCAGCCGCAAGCAGTCCTCCGAGCTCTACCTGGTTTGCCAGGGGCTCAAGCCGGACCGGCCCGTTCAGACGGCCGGCACTGGCCTCTAAGCACCGGCGAACCCCTCCAGGCGGGCGCTCGGCCTCACAGACCGCCGGTCGCCCAGCAGGGTGGTTGATTGGGATAGTGCCACAGCTAAGGCACCTGACCGGGAAAACCACATCTTTTTCGACGCTCCGGTGTCAATAGAAAGACAATTGTGTTGTCGGACGCTGCGTCTTCTGTCCGACACCCCCGATTAGAGGGTGAGAACTCCTTGGCCCGCTTTTCGCTGGACGGGGGGTCCGATGCGGGTCGACAGACGAAGCGGGGGCCTGATTCTCTATCCGTGGATTGTCTCCAAGCAGTCATTGTCGCTGCGGAGGTAAATGTGCGAAGTCGCATGCGGTGCAGGTCGATCGGCATGGTGAGGACGAGGCATGTTGTCACTGGGTGACTGGCGAGCCCATCTGAGGCGCGTCTCCACGGTGTCGCTGGGCGACCTCAATCCGTTCCGGCGCGAGGAGAGCTACGTCGCCATCGATATCGGCTCGAGCTCGATCAAGTTTCTCGAGGTTCGCACCACCCCGGAGCGGCTTCAGCTCCTCAACTGGGGCTCGATCCCGACGCCGCCGGCCGCCATTCAAAGCCACATGGTGAGCGAACCGGATCGGATCGGGGAGAGCATCCGGACGCTGCTGGCCGCGAAAGGCGTGCAGGCGCGCAAGGCGATCACCGCCGTGCCGGGGCCCGCGGTGATGATCAAGCGGGTCACGCTCCCGGCCCAGAACGCCCAGGAGATCGAGAACACGATCATGCTGGAGGCGGGCAACTTCATTCCCGAGGACTTGGACAACGTCAACCTCGATTACCAGGTGATCGAGGCGCGACCCGAGGCGAAGGAAATGGAAGTGCTGCTGGCCGCGGCCAAGAAAGACATCGTCAGCAGCTACGTCGAGACGGTGCGCGCCGCCGGCCTGCTGCCCGTGGTCGTCGATGTCGACTACTTCGCTCTCGACAACGTGTACGAGCTCAACTACGACGCCGCGGCCGAGCAGGTCGTGGCCCTGGTCAACATCGGCGCCCGGTATTCCTCGATCAACATCGTCAAGGGGGGCCGCTCGGTGTTCACCGGCGACGTACCCGTCGGCGGGCGTGACATCACCGAAGCGCTGACGCGCGACCTCGGCATACCGGCCGAGGAGGCCGAGCGGCTGAAGACGGGCAAAGCCAGCGGCGCGGTCGATGCCGAGCAGCTGCTCGGCGTGCTCGGCCCGGCGGTCGATGCGTTGATCGAAGAGATCCACTACGCGCTCAGTTTCTTCTGGACCGCGGCCATGGATGAACGCGTCGACCGCCTCTACCTGAGCGGTGGCGCGGCGCAGACGGCGGAGCTCGTCGAGCGGCTCGCCGAGCGCCTCGGCGCACCCGTCGAGGTCATGGACCCGTTCAGCCGCGCGGCGCTCGCTCCGACGCTCGATGCCGGCGGCCTGCGCCGGCGCGCCCCGGAGTTCGCCGTGGCGCTGGGGATGTCGATCCGCCGAGCGGGGGACAGATGATCCGCATCAACCTCCTGCCGCTCAAGGATACTCAGCGCGCGCTCGGGCGCCGCCAGCAGCTGTCGGTGGTCGCGTTGGGCGCGGCGATCACGCTGCTCATCATGGTCGTGCCCTTCGTGCGACAGAGCTGGACCCTGTCGACCCTCAACGCCGATATCGAGCAGGTCAACGGCGAGATCCAGCAGCTCAACGCGCAGGTGCGCGAGGTGCGCGACCTCGACGTGCTGAAGAAGGAGGTCGAGGCCAAGCTGCGCGTCATCCAGGCGCTCAACCACAAGCGCATCGGCCCGGCACACGTGCTGGCCGATCTCAGCGTGGCGACCCCCGACAACCTGTGGCTGATCGATTTCACCGAGCTGTCCGGCGCGGCGACCTTCACCGGCATGGCGCTCGACAACGAGACCATCGCCCGCTTCATGCGGCAGTTGCAGGACTCGCCCTACTACCACGGTGTCGATCTGGTCGAGACATCGCGGCAAGAAGCGCCCAGGACCGGCGCGGGGGAAGCGCCGCCGGCGTTCACGCGTTTCATCGTCAAGGCCTCGATCGATTACTTCGGGCGCGACGGCAAACCGCCCGAGGCGCCAGCGGCCCCGCCGGTCCCAGGCCAGGGCGCGCCGCCGCCCCCGGCCGCGCCCGCGGCGCGTGAGTCGTAGATCATGAACGAACTCTTCGATCGCATCATGGAGATGCCCGTCCGCCAGCGCGTGCTGCTGCTGGTCGGCGGCGTGTTCCTGCTCTTCTTCGCCTACGCCTACATGCTGTACTTGCCGCGCAACGAGGAGATCCAGGAGAAGCAGGGCAATCTCGCGGCCTTGCGCCAGGACCGCGACCGCAAGGTGGCCTTGGTGGCCAATCTACCGCAGGCGCGCCAAGCGGTGGCCGATCTGAACGCCGCCCTCAAGGAAGCGGTGGCGCAGCTGCCGGACACCAAAGAGATCCCCGATCTCCTCAGCGCCATTTCCGCGGCAGCGCGGGAATCCGGTCTGGAGATCCAGCAGTTCCGGCAGAAACCGGAGGCCTACCAGGAGTTCTACGCCGAGGTGCCGGTGGAGATCCTGGTGCGCGGGAGTTACTGGCAGGTCGAGGCGTTCTTCCAGCGCGTCTCCGACCTGACGCGGATCGTCAACGTCGGCGACATCGGCATCAAGGCCCCGGCGCTGATCGAGAACGATCCCGTGCGCCTGCAGACCTCGTGTGCGGCGACGACGTTCCGCTTTCTCGATGAGGCAGAACGGCAACGCATCGCCAAGGAACGCGAACAGAAGGAGGGCAAGAAGTGATGCGCTTCGCGCTCGCGGTCGCCTTCGGCAGCGCGCTCCTCGGCCTGCGCGGTGCGTCGGCGCAACCGCTCGACGATCCGGCGGCGGCGGTCGCGAACAGCGCCGGCGCGGAGGCCGAGGCGGCGCGCCGCGCCCGTCAGGTCGGCCGCGCGGCCGTCGACCCGGTCTTCGGTGGCGTCGCGCCGGCGCCGGCGGACCGCCCGAGCGCGCCGCCCGAGACGGTGTCCCCGGCTCCTGACGGCGATGGACCGACGGCTGACGACCGCCGCCTCGACGGTTCGCCCGAGGCGGAGCCCGGCGCCGAGGTCGCGGCTCCGGCCGCTGCGCTCGGCCGCGATCCGTTCCGGCCGTTCACGCTCGATTTGCGCCCGGAGACGCGC
Source organism: uncultured Binatia bacterium (SeqCode) (assembly GCA_964475125.1). Taxonomy (GTDB): domain Bacteria; phylum Desulfobacterota; class Binatia; order HRBIN30; family CADEER01; genus CAYYWP01. Next base: position 10,126 of record CAYYWP010000052.1, read on the forward strand.
GAAGAGGAGATCGTCTCGCCGCTGCAGCGCTACGAATTGTCGCAGCTGCGCCTGGCCGGTGTGGTCGTCGATCTGCTGCCGCCCCGCGCCATGCTGCAAGACAACAGCGGCATGGGCTTCATCGTTACGCCCGGCACGCCGATCGGGCGCCGGCACGGGATCGTGAAGTCGATCGAGCCGCGCCGCGTCGTGGTCGAGGAGTTAGCACTGGACTACTACGGCCGCCAGCAGCTGCATCAGGTCGTGATCGAAATGCCGAAAGATGATGCGCCGGAAGGCGTGAACCAGGGGAGACCATGATGGGTGTCGCCAAGCGAACGGCTGTGCGGGGTCGGCGAGCGCTGGTGTGGGCAGCGATGGCACTGGCCGCTTGTTCCGCTCCGCCGAAGGCCCTCGATGACGGCGCGCCGCGCCAGCGCGCGGCGGTCGAGTCGAAGGAAGAAGTCACGACCGTCAGCGTGGCGACGCCGCCGGCCGACCGCTCGGGGGTGTTGTTGATTCGCGAGCTCAAGATCATCGACGACAACGGACAGCAAGGCGTCTTCGCCAAGCTCAACCAGCCGCCGCAGGCGCTCTCGCATGTGCTGCTCGACCATCCGACCCGCCTGATGATCGAAATCACGGGGCCGGCCGACGAGAACATCGTCGCCGAGCGCTACGCGGTCGACAACCCTCTCATCGAGCAGGTGCAGGTCGGAGCCGACAAGGGCAAGATCCGGCTCACGCTCCAACTCAAGGGCGACGCGGCGCCCGCCTACACGGTCGACGATCTGCAGGACACCATCGTCGCCTTCATCGGCGAGCCGAGCGGTGCCGCCGCGCCGGTCCGCGAGTCGATCGTCTTCACCCAACGCGCCGTCCCCGGTGCCGCGCCCGCTCCGGTGGCTGTGGCCCAGCCGATTCAACGCCCGGCGAGCCCGGCGCCCGCCGCGCCGGCGCCGCGTAGCGCCGAGGCGCAGCCGGCCGTCCAGGTCAGCACCGAGGCGTCGAGTCAGCCGCGACCGAAGAAGCTGTACTACGGCCAGCCCATCTCACTCGACCTCAAGGATGCCGACGTACACAACGTCATCCGCCTGCTGGCAGACGTCAGCGGCCTCAACATCGTCGCCACCGACGACGTCGCCGGAGCGATCACCCTGCGGCTGAACGACGTGCCCTGGGACCAGGCGCTCGACATCGTCCTGCAGACGCAGAACCTGGAGAGCGTGCACGAGGGCAACGTGCTGCGCATCTCGACCGTCAAGCGCCTGCGCGAGGAGCGCGAGGAGCTGCATCGCGCCCAGCGCGCCGCGCAGACTGTCGAACCCCTGCAGGTGGCGTACATTCAGGTCAACTACGCCAAGGCGAAGAAGCTCGCCGATCTGGTCAGCGGCGCCGAGGAGGAAGCGCGGCGCGGCCAGCGACAGGGTCAAGGCGGCGGCGGGACGGGTGGCAATCTCGAGGAAGAGGAGGGCGTGCTCTCTTACCGCGGCAGCGTCATGGTGGACGAGTTCACCAATACGCTGATCGTGCGCGACATCGAGCGCGGCATCCGCAACGCGCGCGACCTGGTCAAGCGCCTCGACGTGCAGATCCCGCAGGTGCTGATCGAGTCCAACATCGTCGAGGCGACGACCAACTTCGCCCGCGACCTCGGCGTGCAGTGGGGGTATCAGAGCAACATCGGGCCGCAGACCGGCACCAGCACTGGCAAGAACTTCCCCGGCACCATCTTGTTCGGCGGATCCGGCCTCGGCGCCGGCAGCGGCGGAGTGCCGTTCTTGGTCGATTTTCCCGCCAACGCAGTCGCGCCGGGCTCCGGGGCGGCGCTCGACCTCGCCCTGGGCTCCTTGAACGGCGCGTACAAGCTCGACGTGCGCCTGACGGCGCTCGAGCAGAAGGGCCAGGGGCGGATCATCTCGCGCCCGCGCGTGGTGACGCTCAACAACGTCGCCGCCACCATCCAGAGTCTGACCATCTTGCGCGTGCGCCTGCCGTCGACCGGCACGGTGATCAACACCGGCGCCGGCGGGGCGGCTGGCAGCGCCTCGACGGCGACGGAGAAGATCGAAACCGGCATCACCCTCGAGGTGACCCCGCAGGTGTCGTCCGACGGCTTCGTGCTGCTCGACATGTTCGCCAAGTCGAGCCAGGCCGACTTCACCCGCACCGTCGACAACATCCCGACGGAAATCACGCGCCAGGCCACCTCGCACGTCCTGGTGCGCGACGGGCAGACGGTGGTCCTCGGCGGCATCTACCGCGACACCAGCCTCGACAACCAGACCGGCGTGCCCTGGTTCCAGAATCTGCCGGGGCTGGGCTGGATGTTCAAGAGCGATTCGAAGGACAAGCGCCGCGAGGATCTGCTCGTGTTCCTCACCCCGCGCGTGCTGAAGACGTCGGCCGGGAACGCCGGGCTGCCCAGCGCGCAGGAGCTGTGGGAGAACCGCGACAAGCCACCCAATGGGTGAGCCCTGACCGACGGATGACCAGCGTGATTCTCACCGGCTTCATGGGGACGGGGAAGACGAGCGTCGGCGAGTGCCTCGCCGCGCGCCTCGGCGTGCCGTTCGTCGATACCGACCGGCTGGTGGAGGCCGAGGCCGGCCGTTCGGTGGCGGCGATCTTCGCCGAGGCCGGCGAGGCGGCCTTCCGCGCCGCCGAGCGCCGCGCCATCCACGCCGCCCTGGCCGTGCCCAAGGCCGTGATCGCCACGGGTGGCGGGGCGATCGTCGATGCCGCCAACCTGGCGCTGTTGCGCGCCGCCGCACCGCTCGTCTGCTTGACAGCGCGCCCGGCGGTGATCATGAGCCGCACCCGCGCCGCCGGTCCGACGCGACCGCTGCTCGAGGCAGACGACCGCGAAGCGCGTATCGCGGCGCTGCTCGCCGAACGCGCCGCGGCGTATGCACAGGCCGATCTGACGGTCGACACCTCCGATCGCTCGCCCGCGGAGCTGGCCGAGGCGCTGATCGAGATGTTGCGAGCCCGTCAGCGCCACGAGGAGATCCGGTGAGCGCGACCGCTACCGTCATGGTCGACCTCGGCGAGCGCTCGTATCCGATCGCCATCGGGGCGGGCACGCTGCCGCGCCTCGGGAGGCGCTTGCACGAGCTCGGTCTCGGTGCGCAGCTCGCCGTCGTCACCAACCCCACCGTCGCCCGCCACTACCGCGCCACGGTCGAGCGTGCGCTCGGCGCTGCGGGCTTTACGGTGACGGTGCTCGAGGTGCCGGACGGCGAGGAACACAAGAACCTCGCCTGGTTGACGTTTCTCTACGACCGCCTCGTCGACGCCCGCCTCGACCGCGGCTGCGCCATCGTCGCGCTCGGCGGCGGCGTGATCGGCGACCTCGCCGGCTTCGCCGCCGCGACCTTTCTGCGCGGCGTGCCGTTGGTGCAGGTTCCGACGACGCTCCTGGCCCAGGTCGATTCGAGCGTCGGCGGCAAGACGGCGGTGAACCATGCCGGCGGCAAGAACCTGCTCGGCGCATTCCACCAGCCGCGCCTGGTGTGGATCGACGTCCATACCCTGCGCACACTGCCGCGCCGCGAAGTGCAGGCCGGCATGGCCGAGGTGATCAAGCACGGGGCCATCCTCGGCCCGCAACTCTTTGAGCTGCTCGAACGCCGGCTCGAGGACCTCCTGGGGCTGGATGAAGCGCTGTGCATCGACGTGGTGCGTCAAAATTGCGCCATCAAGGCGGCGGTAGTGAGCCAGGACGAGCGCGAGAGCGGGTATCGCGCCGTGCTCAACTTCGGCCACACCCTCGCCCACGCGCTCGAGGTACTGACCGACTATCGCCGCTTTCTGCACGGCGAAGCGGTGGCCATCGGCATGGCGTTCGCCGCCCGGCTGTCGGCGGCGCGCGCGATCTGCGCCCCCGGCGTCGCCGAGCGCATCGTCGCGCTGCTCGGCCGCGCCGGGCTGCCGACCGAGCTGCCAGGCGAGCTGATCGGTCCGAACCTGGCGCTGGCCATCGGCGCCGACAAGAAGGTGTCGGGCGGCAAGGTGAAGTTCGTGGTGATCGAAGACATTGGCCGTGTGCGCTTCGAGATGGTCAGCGGCCAGGAGGTGCTCGTCCACGCCAAAGCGGCGTGAGCGGGAATCAACAGAGACGCATCGCGCGACGCCACGCGCGTCGCACAGATGCTGTGGAGGATGCCATGCAGTGGTTGTCTACGGTGACGTGCGCCCTTTTTCTGGCCAGCGCCCTGGCGGCGTCGGGTTGCGGGAGCGCCGGGTTCGATGGCCAGGGGACGGATCAGCTGACGATGAGCTTTCTCGGCTTCAGCGGCGAGGGCATCGAGCAGCAGGACGCGGTGGGGTCGACGGATGCCGACGTCGATGTGTGTCAGAGCATCTGTTTCATCGGCGGCGATCTCATCGACATCGAGTTCGAGCAATTCACCCAGACGCGCGCCAACGCGATCTTCATCAACAACGGCACCTCCGACATTCTGCTCGACCGCTACACGGTGTCGCTCCCGGGCTCCGGGATTCCCGATCGCACCGGCAACGTCGCCCTGCTGCTCCCCGGCGGCACGTGCAGCGACTCGCCCACCACCGAGTGCGGCTCCGACAATCAATGCAACCCGGATGCGACCTGTCTCCACGTCGAGACGCCGGTCGAGATTCTGCTGTTCGATTTCGTCACCAAGGAACTGATCCGCGGTGATGCCACCTGTCCGACTCTCGATCTCAATACCGGTCAGATCATTCCCGGCACCGTGCTGCCGGTGACCTACCAGACCGACGTGACCTTCTCGGGCAGCGACGCGAGCGGCGAGCGCTTCACCGTCCGCGCCGGTCTGGTGGCAGGCTTCTTCGACGCCAACAACTGCCAGGCCTCGGGCGGCGGCGACGGGAATTGAGACACATCTGCCGCGAGCGCCCGCGACGGGGTGCGGCAGGGTACCCGTAGGAGGGATTCAGGATGTTCCGATGGTGTGTGCGCAAGGTGCTGATGGCGTCGGTGGCCGTGCTCGTGGCGGCCTGCGGTGGCGGTGGTGGCGGCGGTGGCGGTGGCGGCGGTGGGGGGGGGAGCGGACCGACGCCGCTGCCGAACCAGATCTGCGATTCGACCGACCGGCTCTGCATCGGCGTCGATCGCCTGGTCATCCTGACCGGGCCGAGCAACGCCACGCGCTATATCGTCACCCTGCGCAGCGCCTCGGGCCGCCCGAGCGTCGGCGTTCCAGTGACCGTCAGTGGCACGAGCGCGCTCCGTACCGATCCCGAGACGGGGCAGACGAACGGCCAGGGCCAACTGATCGGCGAGGTGGAAGGCCTCTTTGGCGCCAGTGCCACCCTGCGTGCTGAGGCCGGCGGCCTGTCGGTGTCGGTGCGCATGTCGGTGCAGGGCGCACCGCCCAACACCGTCACGCCGACGTCGGGAACGACGCCGGGTGGGGCGACGCCGACCGCCACGCCGATGGACGTCCCGGAGGACGTGACCACGATCTACATGGAGACCGATCCGTTCACGGTGAGCTCGCAGAACGGCGGCACGGTGAACGTCTACGCCATCGTCTTCGACCAGAACAATCGGCCGGTCAACAACGTCAGCCTGATCTTCGATTTCCTCCCCAAGGTCGGCTTCTTGCGCCCGATTGCCACGATCACCCGCCACATGGTCTTGCCCGACGGGAGCGAATCCGATGGCGTCGCCCGGGTCCAGATCGTCATCCCGGCGGGCGTCGCCGCACCGGGGCAGATCGCCGTGACGGCGCGCGCCGGCGGCGTCGAAGGCCGTGTCACCTTCACCGTGCTGCCGGGCACGGCGACGCGGCGCATCGCCACCGTGCTGGCGCAGATCAGCGACGCCACCTGCGGCACCGACAACGGCGGCAGCCTGACCTTGCGCGCCGTCGTCCTCGATGCCGACAACAGCCCGGTCGATGGCGTCAACGTGCTGTTCGTCACCCCGGTGGGCGAGGTGATTCCGCTCGTCGCCACGACGCGCGAAGTCAGCGGCCAGGGCGGCACGGCCGTCACGACGCTGCAAATACCGCCCGGCTCGCCAGTCCTGGTCGACGACAGCGGCAACGTTCTGCCCTACACGATCAGCGCCCGCGTCGGCGGTGTCGAGGGGCAGGTCAACCTGTTCATCGTGCCGGGGCGCGAGGAGTGCATCGCCGGCGATCGCGGGGTCGTCACGGCTGGCGAGGCCGCCAGCGTCACGCTGAGCGCCAGCCCCAACCGCGTCCGCGTGCGCGGCGCCGGGGTGCGCGAGCTGAGCACGATCGTCGCCTCCGTGTTCGAGAACCAGGGCGCGCGCCTGGAGGGCGCCGAGGTGCGTTTTTCGCTCTCGCCACAGTCGTCGGCGGCCGGCGCCGTGCTGCTGCCCCTCAATCTGACGGGCGGCTACTGCTCTGAGGATCGCGCGCGTCAGTGCAACAACAACAACGACTGCCCGCCCGGGCAGACCTGCATCATCGATCCGCGCAACCGCTTCATCACCTTCACCGATCGCGCCGGCAACGCCCAGATCCAACTGCGTTCCGGCAGCGGCCTCGGCACGGTGTCGGTGCGGGTCGAGATTCCCTCCGCGCTCGGTGCGGAGTTCACTCAACCGTGCACCGATCCGCGCACGCCAGGCGAACGCTGCATCATTTCCGATGGCATCCTGGTGACCGTGACGGCCGGATTGCCGGGCCGCCTCTCGCTGTCCGTCAACAACGCCTCGATCGACAACAACGACGGGACGCGACTCACCACGCTGACGGCGATCGTGACCGATGGCGCCGGCAACACCGTCGAGGACGGCACGCCGGTGTCGTACACGATCGTGCCGTTCAGCCCAGAGGACACCCAGTCGCGTCGCGTCGGCATCGTCGGTTTCCCCCTCACCAACGCGCCGCCACCGTGCGACGTGTCGGCGTACGTCACGCAGACCGGCATCCCGGTCGTGCCGCAGCCTGGCAACGCCATCACCTGTCTGACCTTCCCGCTCGACATGCGGGGCACCGAGGTGCAGGTGCAGGTGGAAGCGGGCTCGATCACCGGCTTGCGCACCATCACCCTGCCCGGGCTGGTCGACGACCTGCTGAGCGTCGCCAATCCGACGACGGTGGTGGTCACCGAGACCCAACCCGGTTCGTCGCTGATCACCGCCGTGACCCGCGACCGCAACGGCAACCCGGTGCCCAACGTGAAGATCAACTTCGAGACCGAGCTGGGAATCTTCCGCAGCACGCCACCGCAGTTCCTCACCTCGGCGTTGACGGACGTCAATGGGGTCGCCACGGCGACCCTGACCATCCCAGCCGGAACACCCGACGGCACCGAGGTCGACGTGACAGTCTTCGGCGGCGGCCGGCCGCGGACGGCGGGGCTCATCGAGACCTTGACGGTCGACTCGAGCGGGCCGAATCCGTCGGCCGGCGAACCGCAGGCCATCACCCTCGAAGGCGCCAACCCGGCCACCATCGGCGTCACGGCGTCGGGCCGGCTCGATCAATCGGTGGTCTCGTTTGCCGTCCGCGATCGCCTCAACAACCCGCTCGAGGGCATCCTCGTGCGCTTCTTCGTCAACGCGGTCGGTGGCGTGACGATCACGCCGGAGGCGATCACCGACGCCAACGGCATCGCCACAGCCACCGTGCTCGCCGGCACCCAGGCCACGGCGGTGCAGATCACGGCGACCGTCGACGTCAACGACGACGGCCTCAACGAGATCGTCAACCAGTTCACGCCGGTGAACGTCGTCGGCGGCGTGCCCAACGCCGACCGCTTCAGCCTGGCGGCCGAGTTCCTGAACATCGCCGGCCGCGTCACCTTCGGTATCGAGGACGAGATCACCGCCTTCCTCAACGATCACTTCGGCAACGCCGTGACGCCGGGCACGGTGGTCAATTTCACCACCAACGGCGCCAGCGTCTTCAACCAGGTGCAGACCGATCAGGCCGGCCGCGCCTCGACGACGCTGATCAGCGAGGGCGGTGTGCCGCCCGACGGCATCGTCACCGTGTTGGCGACGACGCGCGGCGAAGAGTCGTTCGTCGATGCCAACGGCAACGGCGCGCGCGATGCGGGTGAGCCCTTCACCGACGCGCCGGAGCCGTTCATCGATGCCGATTTCAACGGCCGTTATGACGCACCCGAGGCGTTCACCGATGCCAACCAAAACGGCCGCTACGATCCGAGCGAGCTCTTCGACGACGCCAACCTCAACGGCCGCTACGACGCCCACGCCGATGAGCGCTTCGTCGACGTCAACGGCAACCAGGCGTGGGATGCGGCGCAATCGCCGGGGGTCTGGGATGCCAACGCCCTGCTGTCGGCGTCGATTCCGGTTACCTTCTCGGCTGGAACCCAGGTCGAGCTCCAGCCCCAGACGTTCGTCAGTCCCGCCGGGGGGGCACAGGAGTTTACCCTGTTCGTCGGCGATCGCGACTTCAACTCGCTCGTCGGCGGAACGCAGATCCGCATCGAAGTCGACGGGGAAGGGGCCGAGGTCCTCGGCGTCCCCGACGTGATCACGCTACCCGACAGCGAGACCTTCGGCGCGCTGGTGCCGGGCCTCAATCTCTTCACCTTCGTCGTCGCCGACGACCGCGAAGGCACGCCCACCGAGGGGTCGAACCTGGCCGTCACGGTCAGGGTCGACTCCGATCCGACCACCGGAGCCCCCGGTGGCAATGGCTCGGTGTTCGTTTCGGCCTTGGGGCAACTCCTGCCCGCGCCGACGCCGATACCGACTGCAACCCCACCGCCGGCGGCGACCGCAACACCGGTCGCCACCGACACCCCACCGCCGACGGCGACGGAGACGGTACCGGCGACCGGGACGGCGACCCCACAACCGACGGCGACCGCGACCGCGACGGAGACGGCGACCGCGACGGCGACCGCGACGGAGACGGCAACGGCGATATCGACGGCGACGGCTACGGAGACCGAAACGTCGCAACCGATGCCGACGGAGACCGCCACCGCCGCCCCGTAACTGCCGGTTGATCACGCGTTCCGCTCACCCTTCCACTCCGGGTGAGCGGAACGCGTCGCTCTACCCGGTGACGCATCGCGCCCGTAGGCGATGTGTCGTCGCCCCGTGACATCGGCTCGACGCCGACCGTTTCAGCCCGCACGTCACCTGGCGACTCGTGCCCCAGCGCCTGCGACACGGCCGCGGCGGCGTGGGTCTTGCTGTACTGCGGCGCAACACAATCGGGTGATCCGTTCCCCCTTCGGGGGGTGGCGGCAAGATACGAGAGGGCGGAGCGAGTGATGCTGCAGCGCATGCGTGGCGCCGGTCGAGGAGGGCATTCGCAGCTGCTGTGCGCGGCGCGCAGCCTGGGGGCGGTGCTGATCACTGTTCTGCTCGCTGCGCTCCCGGTGCAGGGGGCGGCGACGCCGACGCCGACCAGTACGGTGGACCTGGTCACCGTGCAGGTGGTGAACGCGCTGAGCGGCCAGCCCCTGGCGCAGCTGCCGATTCAAGCCAAGCGTCGCGACGGCGACACCTTCACGTGGGTGGCGTCCGCCACCACCGACGCCCTCGGCAAGGCGACCGTGCGACTCAGCGGCGTCAGCCTCGGGGTGCGCTTCGCCTTCTTCGCGACGCCTTACAACGGCGGCAGCGTGCGCAGCCCCGACGTGACCGCGCCGGGACCGTTTCGTTTCGAGGTCGGGCGCATGCCGGTGAGCGTGGTGGCGGGCGGCACCAATGCGCCTCTCACCGCCACCAAGGTGACCCTGAAGGAGAAGCTCACCGACGGGACGCTGAAGAGCGTCGCCGGCGGCACCACGGATGCCAAGGGCCTGATTATTTTCGATCCGATCGGTCTCGGCAGCGGACGCGTCTTCTTGCTCGAAGCCCTCAGCCCATGGGACGGCAGCACCAAGCGCAGCAACGAGATCCGCGACGCCGGCGGCATCACCTTCGTGGTCGGCAACGCGCCGCTCTACGTCACGTTGCTCGATGCGATCAGCAACGCCCCCCTGGCCTCGCAGATCATCGACGCCTACGAGCGCCTCGCCGACGGCTCGCTGACCTGGCGCCGGCAGCGTACCACCAGCTCGGTCGGACGGGCGACGTTCGACCTCGAAGGCCTCGGCAGCGGGCGTCTCTACGTCCTGCGCGCGCGCCCCTACAACGGCATGAGCAGCGACAGCGAGGATCTGCGCGCCGCCGGCGAGTTCCTGTTCAAGGTCGGGGCGCTGAAAGTGCTGGTCGTCGCCGGCGGGACGAACAAGCCGCTGGCAGCGACCCGCGTCGACGCCTACGAGCGCCTGGCGGACGGCAAGCTGGTGTTCGTCAAGGGCGGCAATACCGACGCTGCCGGAATCATTCGCTTCGACTTACCGGGTCTCGGTCGAGGACGCACGTTCATCTTGCGCGCCAAGAGTCCGACCGACGGGTCGACCAAGTACAGCAACCAGATCACCCAGCCGGGGGCGATGACGTTCGTGGTCGGCAATGCTCCGCTGCGCGTCACGGTGGTGGACGGCATCAGCGGCGCGGCGCTGGCGGGACTGTCGGTGGCGGCCTCCGAACGCCTCGCCGACGGCAGCGTGCGCGAGGTCGCCTGGCGCACCACGGATGCCGCCGGCAAAGTCGCGTTCGACCTCACCGGTCTGGGCAGCGGACGCACGTACCTGCTGTCGTGCTGGCCGTTCGGCATCGGCAAGGCGGTGAGCGACGACCTGACCGCCGCCGGCGATTACACCTTCCGCGTCGGCCTGCTGCACGTCACGGTCGTCAACGGGAGCGACGGGACGCCACTCGCGACCAGCGACGTGGCCGCGCTCGAGAAGCTCGCCGACGGGCAGACGAAGTGGGTGGCAGGCGGCAAGACCGATGCGCGAGGGGTCATCCGCTTCGATCTACCCGGGCTCGGCCGCGGCAAGACATACGTACTCGAGGCGAAGAGTCCATGGGACGCCAGCAGCAAGCGCTCCGACGACGTGACCGCCAACGGCAGCATCACCTTCGCCGTCGGCCGCGCCCCGCTGCGCGTGCGCGTCACCAACGCCCTCAGCGGCGACCCCGTGGTCGGCCTCAAGGTGACCGCCAATCGCCGCGCCGGTGAGCGGCTCGAGTGGGTGGCGCAGCGGACGACGGACGAGACCGGACGGGCGATCTTCGACCTCGATGGGCTCGGCAGCGGCGCCGTCTTCGTGCTCACCGCCACGCCGTACAACGGCGGCACGGTGTCCAGCGACGACATCCGCGAGGCGGGGGTGTTCGACTTCCGCGTCGGCACCGTCGAGCTCACGGTGTTGGATGGTTCCACCGGTGCGCCGCTGGTCGGCGCCAAGGTGACGGCGCTGGCGAAGAACGACGCCGGGGGATGGACGTGGGTCAAGCAGGGGACCGCCGATGGCCAGGGGATCATCCGCTTCGACCTGCCCGGCCTCGGCCGCGGCACGACCTATGTCTTCGAGGCCCGCAGCCCGGCCGACGGCAGTGCCAAGCGCAGCCAAGAGATCACCACCTTGGGCCGGCACGTCTTCAAGGTCGGGAACGTGCCGCTGACGGTGACCCTGCAGAACGGCCTGAGTGGCGCACTGCTGGCCGGCGTCAACGTGGCCGCCAACGAGAAGCTGGCCACCGGGGAGATGCGCTGGGTCGCCTCGCGCACCACCGATGCCAGCGGCCAGGCGGTGTTCGACCTCGAGGGCCTCGGCAGCGGGCGCGTCTACGTCCTCTACGCCCATGTCTACAACGGCGGCCCGTCGTACAGCGACGCGATCTCGCAGCCGGGCCGCTACGTGTTTCGCGTCGGCACCCTGGAGGTACACGCCGTGAGCGGCGCCAGCGGCGCACCGCTGGCCGCGTACCAGGTCGCGGCCTACGAGGTCCTGGCCACTGGCGAGTCGCGGTGGGCGGCGTCAGGTACCACCGATGCGGCGGGCGTGATCCGCTTCGACCTGCCCGGCCTGGGCAAGGGCCGGATCTATCGCCTGCAGGCGAAGAGCCCGATCGACGGCAGCGCGAAGAGTAGCGCCGACCTCAGCGCCGAGGGCGTGGTCGAGTTCGTCGTCGGCAATGCCCCGCTGCGCGTCGCGGTGGTGAACGGGGTGAGCGGCGCGCCGCTGCCGGGCATCAAGGTGACGGCGCGCGAGGTGCTCGCCAATGGCACGACCACCTGGGTGCGCGAACGCGCCGCCGATGCCGGCGGGGTGGTCGCCTTCGACCTCGACGGCCTGGGCAGCGGCCGCCGCTATGTGCTCTACGCGCGGCCGTACAACGCCGGCAGCGTGACCAGCGACGTGGTTGCGTCACCGGGCGACGTGTTCTTCCGCCTCGGCACCGTGCCGGTGACGTTGATCGATGCCGACACCGATCTGCCACTGGTCGCGCGCCGCCTCATCGCCTATCAAAAGCTGGACACCGGCGAGCGCGTCTGGAGCAGCGAGGGCTACACCGACGCCTCCGGCACCGTGCACTTCGATCTCGCCAGTCTCAGCCAGACCATCGCCATGCGGTTGCCGCCGCCACCGCGGGCGGCTGAAAAGGTCTACGTCATCAAGGCGGACGATCCGTTCGGCAACGGTCGGCGCTATTACAGCGGCCTGGTCGACCGCGAAGGCCCGCTGGTCATGCGGGTCGACCGCGACGTCGAGCAGCCGATCGACTTCACCGCCCCGACGCTCGGCATTCTCAACCCGCTGGACGGCGCCAGCGTCGACGCCACCGGCTTCAGCCTGCTCGGCACGGCGGCCGACAACGTCGCGGTGGCGAGCGTCACGGCCACGCTCAGTGACCCGGTGAAGGGCACGGCGGCGCTGGCGGTGACCTACAACGCCGCGTTGCGGCAGTGGAGCGCGGCCGCAGCCGGGGCGCTGCTCACCCCCGGCCAGCTCGTCAGCGTCACCGTGACCGCCGTCGATCTGGCACAGAACCGGGCCACCGCCAGCGCCACCTTCCGCGCCACGGCCGATGCCGCGCCGCCACAGGTGGCGATCGGCGCGCCGCAAAACGGCGCCAGCGTACCGCGCTCGGGCTTCCTGGTCAGCGGCAGCGCCACTGACGACATCGGCGTCGTCCAGCTCGTCGCCACCGTCGACGACGCCGTGCTCGGTCGCACCGTCACCCAGTCGCTCGGCGTTGGACAGAACGGCAGCTGGAGTTTCGCCGTGCTGAGCGGACAGGTGAGCGAGGGCGCCAGCGCCACGGTGACCGTGACCGCCCGCGACGCCAAGGGCAATCAGGCCGCCGCCAGCGCGCAGTACCGGGTGGTCGGGGTGGATTATCTCGCCCATCATCTGCTCAACCGCATCACCTTCGGCAGTACCCCGGCGTTGCTCAGCCAGGTCCAGAGCATCGGCGTCGATGCCTTCATCGATCAGCAGCTCAACCCGGCGGCGATCGACGACTCCGGCCTTGCGGCGCGGCTCGGTGCCGCCCCGACCACCAAAGCCGAGCTGCAGCGGCAGGCGCTGGTGCGCGCGATCTACAGCCAGCGCCAGTTGCTCGAGGTGCTCACCTGGTTCTGGGACAACCATTTCAACACCGACGTCAACAAGCACCAGACCGTCAGCTACGAGGTGGCCGAGAACGCGCAGTTCCGCACCCGTGCCCTCGGCCGCTTCCGCGATCTGCTCGACGCCAGCGCCAAGAGCCCGGCCATGCTGCTCTACCTCGACCAGGCCGCCAGTCAGCGCCTGGCGCCGAACGAGAACTATCCGCGCGAGCTCATGGAGCTGCACACGCTGGGCGTCGACGGCGGCTACACGCAGACCGACGTCGAGGAGGTGGCGCGCGCCTTCACCGGCTG
>CAYYWP010000053.1:0-23770 GCA_964475125.1 uncultured Binatia bacterium (SeqCode)
CAACCGCTGCGTCGGCACCCGCTACTGCTCGAACAACTGCCCCTACAAGGTGCGCCGCTTCAACTTCTACAACTTCACCAAGGAACTGCCCGACACGCTGCAGCTGGCGCAGAACCCCAACGTGACCGTACGCGCGCGCGGGGTGATGGAGAAATGCACCTACTGCGTGCAGCGGGTGAGTCGGGCCCGGATCGACGCCAGGCTCGCCGATCGCCCGCTCGCCGACGGCGACGTGCGCACCGCGTGCCAGCAGACCTGCCCGACACAGGCCATCCAGTTCGGCGATCTGCGCGACGCCGAGAGTGCGGTGGCGAAGCTGAAGGCCTCGGAGCGCAACTACACCCTGCTGCCCGAGCTCAACACGCACCCGCGCACGACCTACCTCCTGCGGCTGCGCAACCCGAATCCGGAGCTGCAAGGCGCATGAGCCACCGGCCCCGACTGCTCATCGCCCTGCTCGGCGTCTCGCTCGCCAGCCCCAGCCTGCACGGCTGCGTGCGCGGGTGCAGCTCATCGCGGCCGCCGATCCAAATCAATCCGAGCATGGTCAACCAACCGAAGGCCCTGCCCTATGCCTCCAGCGACTTCTTCTTCGACGGCAAGGCGATGCGGGATCCCGTGCCGGGGACGATCGCGCGCGGCCACCTACCGGAGGCGGTCGGACCGGCCGGCGGCGCGCCGGCGGAAGGGATCGAAGACTTGGAGGATACGCTGCGCGGCAGCATCCTGACCGCCCTGGACGAGCGCAAGGGACAACTGGCGCGCGGGCGCGAGCGCTACGGGATCTACTGCACGCCCTGCCACGACGAACGGGGGGAGGGGCGCGGGATCCTCACCGAGCGCGGCAAGGTGCCGACGCGCAACCTGCTCGAGAAGCGCATGCGAGAGCTGAGCGATGAGAAGTTGCTGCAGGCCATCACCGATGGCACCGGACTGATGCCGGGCTACCGTTACCCCATCTCGCCGAGCGACCGCTTGGCGATCGTCGCCTACGTCCGCACCTTGCAGGACGCCGCGGCGCAGTTGGAGGCGGCGCAGTGAACCGCCGGGTGCTGTTGGCAGTCATCGCGGCGGTGCTCGTGCTCGGCGCCGCCGTACGCCTGTGGACCGCGCTCAACGACCGCGTCTATCGGTCGCCGGTCGCCGCGACGGAACCGCTGCCGGTGCCGCGCGATCGCGGCTTGGCCGAGATCCAGCAGGCCGAGCAAGCCGCGAACGAGGCGAAGAAATACGAGCCGCCGGCCTACCGCACCTTCCCGTTCGCCCCCAGCCGCGTCGCCGTCTGGATCGCGGCCGAGCTGCACCTGATGTTCGCCGCCTTCGTGCTCGCGGTGCCGATGTTCGCCCTCATCATCGAGCTCATCGGCTACCTGACCGGCGACAAGCGCTACGACCGCCTCGCCTACGAGTTCACCAAGCTGCTGTCGACCTCGTTCTCCTTCACCGCCAGCTTCGGCGGGCTGCTGACCTTCCTGCTCATCATGCTCTACCCGGCCTTCATGAACTACCTGATGGCGGTGTTCTCCCCCACCTTCCTCCCCTACGCGCTGCTGTTCTTCTGCGAGGCCGGGTTCCTCTACAGCTACTACTACGGGTGGGGGAAGTTTCACCCGCTCGTGCACCTCGGCCTCGGGCTCGGCATCAACGTCGTCGGCACCGCCATCATGTGCATCGCCAACGCCTGGGCGTCGTTCATGATGACGCCGCAGGGCGTATCGGCCTCGGGCGCCCTCATCGACCTCTACGCCGCCTTCGACAACTACTCGTGGATGCCGATCAACGTGCACCGTTTCATCGGCAACATCGCCTTCGGCGGCTCGGTCGCGGCGGCGTACGCGGCGTGGAAGTTCCTGCACGCGACCAGCGACGAGGAGCGGGCGCACTTCGACTGGATGGGCTACATCGGCAACTTCGTCGCCATCAGCGCCTTCTTGCCCCTGCCGTTCGCGGGCTACTACCTGGCCACCGAGATCTACGCCTACAACCAGGCGCTCGGCATCATGATGATGGGCGGCGCCTTCTCCTGGCTGTTCATCATTCAGGCCGTCCTGATCGGCAATCTCTTTCTCGCCGCCAACTTCTATCTCTGGCTCGGGATGGGGCGCATCGACGGAACCCAGGCGTATCAGCGCTACGTCAAGTACCTGTTGGCAACCATCGCCGTCTGCTTCGCCGTCTGGGCGACGCCGCGCTCCCTGATCGCCACCGCCGGCGAGATCCGCGGCATGGGCGGCACCTTGCACCCGATTCTCGGCTATCTGGGCGTGATGTCGGCGAAGAACACCGCGGTCAACATCCTGATCCTCAGCACCTACGTCAGCTTCCTGTTCTACCGGCGCAGCGGCAAGCGCCAGGTGGTGAGCTGGGCGCGGTTCGGCAACCTGGCGCAGTTCGCCATCTTCGCTGCCGCCACCGGCATCGTCATCTTCTATGGCGTCTACGGCTATTTCGTCGAGGCGGCGGTGCGCATCAGCTTCTCCGTGCCACAGGTGTCGGCGGTGTTGATCGCCATGGTCGCGATGACGGCGATCGACATCCCGCTCATGCGCGGGGCCGTGGCGACAGGCGAGACAAACTGGGGCCGCATCCCGGCGATCTCGCAATACTGCCTGATCTTCATCGCCGTCACCTTCACCTGGTTGATGGGGCTGATGGGCTACGTGCGCTCGGGTCTGCGCCAGCACTGGCACGTCTACGGCGTCATGGCCGACACCTCGGTCGACGCCTTCACGCCGACGCTCGGCTACGCCACGCAAGTGATCTCGGTCTGCGTGCTGTTGTTCTTTGCCCTCATCGCCTTCGTCTTCTGGCTCGCCAGCTTGCACGACAAGCGGGACTGGGGCGGCGAGGCGGCGGCGCACGGCGAGCTCGCGCACGGCCACAAGAAGGTCCCCGCTGCCTCATGAAGTCGCCCGTCGGTCTCAACGTCGTGGCCGTGGTCGTCGGCGCGACCCTCTTCTACACCTACGTCGGCCAACTGGTGCCGCAAAAAGAGCTGCAGCCGCCGCCGAAGATCGAGATCAGCGCCGAGATGACGCCGGCGCAGCTGGCCAAGATCGGCGAGAAGCTGGCGCAGGACAAGGGGCTGTGCCTGACGTGTCACACCGTCGGCGCGCCGCCCGGGCCGCAGCGCTTCCCCGATCTCGCCGGGGTGGCGGATCGCGCCAAGACGCGCATCGCCGGCCTCGGTCAGCGCGAGTACTTCGCCCTGTCGCTGTGCGATCCGGACGGCTTCGTCGTGCCGGGGTTCGCCCCCGGCATGCCGAAGATCAACAAGCCGCCGATCGGTCTGTCGGATCAGGAGATCCACGCGGTCGTCGCGTGGCTCGAGAGCTTGGGGGGCGAGCCGACGATCACGCTGAACGATCCACTCCCCGAGTGTACGGCGTCATGAGCGGAGGTTGGTCGTGAAGCTGTCCGTCGTCCTGCCGATCCTCGCGGTCATGGGGGCGCTGTGCCTGCTGCGCGCCGGCGTGCTGCCGTGGTTGATCGCCTGGCTGGTCGGCATGTACGTCGCGCTGCGCTACGGCTTCGTCACGCCGATTCCCGACTCGGCGCTGCAGCTGTACATGGGCATCACCGCGCTCGCGCTCGCGGCGTACGCCACCTCGAGTCGCGAGCGCCTGAGCGCCGTCGTCGATCCCGTCCTCGCCTTCGTCACCGAGCGCCGCTACACCGTCCCCCTCGCCATCGTCGCGGCGCTGATTCCGGCGCTGGCGGCCTGGAGTGTCTACAGCGGGCTGCAGCAACCGGTCGAGCCGCCGTTCTTCGCCCGCACGGTGCACCCGGCACCACCGGTGGAGATCAGCGTGCACGAGGAAAAGATCGACATGGTGCGGGGCTCGAATCCCTTCCGCGCCCTCGAGCACGCCGATGCGAAAACCTTCAGCCAGCATGTCGCCGACGGCCGCCGCGTGTACTACCAGAATTGCTTCTACTGCCACGGCGACGCCCTCGGCGGCGACGGCATGTACGCCTATGGGCTGAACCCGGTGCCGGCGACGTTCCTCGACTCGGGCGTGCTACCGATGTTTCAGGAGACGTTCTTCTTCTGGCGCATCGCCAAGGGCGGCCCGGGCATGCCGGAGGAAGGCGCGCCGGGCGACTCGGCGATGCCGGAGTGGGAGCGCTTCCTCAACAACGAGGAGATGTGGAACGTCCTGCTGTTCATCTATCACCATACCGGCTATCGACCGCGCGCCCTGAGCGAGGAAGCGCACGGCGCCGCGCACTGACGGCGGCGAATCGAACGATGGCCCGCAGGACGACGCTCTGGCTCACCGTGGCCCTTTCGCTGGCGGCCCGCGCCCTCGCCGCCCCGGCCCCGGACCTCGGCACGGACGCGCAGCGCGAGGCGGGGAAACAGCTGTACGAGATCAATTGCTCCCAATGCCACGGCGATCGCGGCGATGGCGTCGGCATCGCCACGCCGTTTCTGTTGCCCCGACCACGTGACTTCACCGCCGGCAAGTACAAGATCCGCTCCACGCCGAGCGGCGCCCTGCCGACGACCGAGGACCTGCGCAACATCATCCGCGCCGGCATGCCGTACACGGGCATGCCGGCCTGGCCGCAACTCAGCAATGAACAGCTCACCGACCTCGCCTACTATCTCAAGACCTTCTCGCCCGAATTCGCCAACCCCGATCGCCAGCCCGAGCCGATCGACATCTCGGAAGCGCCGGCCTTGAGCGAGGAGTCGATCGAGAAAGGCAAACAGCTGTACGCCGAGCTCGGCTGCGCGCGCTGCCACGGCGAGCTCGGGCGCGGCGATGGCATCTCGGCGCCGACGCTCACGGACGACTGGGGCCACCCGATCCGACCCGCCGACCTCACCCAGCGCTGGACCTTCCGCGGCGGGCCGAAACGGCACGACATCTTCCGCGCCTTCTCCACCGGCATGAACGGAACGCCCATGCCCTCGTTCGCCGACGCGCTGTCGGCGGAGCAGCGCTGGGATCTCGCCGATTACGTCTACTCGCTGTCGCCGGCCGATACGCCCAATTACGCCACCGTGGTCGTCGCCAAGAAAGTCGCCCGCCCACTCGATCCCGCCCAGGATGCGGAGCTCTTCGACGCCGCGCTGCCGGCCTTCCTGCCGGTCATCGGGCAGATCGTGCAACCGGGGCGCGCCTTCCATCCGCCGCTCAACGGGGTCGGCGTGCGCGCGGTATACAATGATACGGACATCGCCATCGAGCTGCGCTGGAACGACCGGCACGCCGACACCAGCGGTGAGAACGCCCCCAACCTGCCGGTGCCGCCGAGCGAGGACGCCGGTGACACGGGCGAGGCCAAGCCGGCAGCGGACGGCGACGAAGGGGGCATCTGGGGTGACGCGGAGGCCGCGCCGGAAGATGCACCCGCGGCAGGCGGCGAAGCGGGCGAAGGGGAGTTCTGGGGCGAGGACGAGGGGGGCGCCGCGGCACCGGCGGCGAAAAGCGAGTTCTCCGACGCGGTGGCGATCCAGTTCCCGCTCGAGCGTCCGACCACCATCCGCAAGCCGTACTTCGTCTTCGGCGACAAGGACCACCCCGTCAACCTGTGGTTCGCCGACCTGGCGAAACAAACCCCCGAGCTCTACGTCGGGCGGGGCAGCGACGACCTGGAAGCGCTCGGCCCGCGCGACCTGCAGGTCTGGAGTCACTATGACAAGGGCCAGTGGACCGTGATCTTCAAACGCCGACTGCGCAGCAGCGGCTCGATCACCTTCGAGGAGGGCGGCTTTCTGCCCATCGCGCTCTCGGTGTGGGACGGCATCAGCCGCGAACGCGGCAACAAGCGCGCCCTCAGCACCTGGTGGACGATCTACCTCTCGCCCGGCGAGGGCCCCTCGCCGGTCGGCGAGATGGCCCGCTGGGCGGGTCTCGCGCTCGGCCTGGAGCTCGCCTTCATCGGCTGGGCGCGGCGGCGGCGGCGAAACTCGTCGCCGCCATGAAAGTGGAGGACCTGATGTACAACGCGATCTACGTTCCCGTCGACAACTCCGATTTCTCCAACCAGGCGATTCGACGGGCAGTGGAGCTCGGCCAGGCGTTCGGCGCCAAGCTGATCGGCTGCCACGTCTACGCCGCGCAGATGCACGACTACCGCTTCAAGCAGATGGAGTACACGCTGCCGTCGGAATACCTGGAGGAGACCGAGCTCGAGCGCCAGCGCAAGATTCACGACAGCCTGATCACCATGGGCCTGAAGCTCATCTCCGACAGCTACCTCACCCCGATGGCCGAGCAATGCGCCGCCGCCCACCTCGAGTTCGAGCCGCGCATGATCGACGGCAAGCATTCCACCGAGATCGTCAAGGACCTCGCCGCTGGCGACTACGACCTCGTCGTCCTCGGCGTGTTGGGGCTCGGCCGCGTGCGCGACAGCCAGGTGGGCTCGGTGTGCGAGCGCGTGGCGCGCCATGCACGGCAGGACGTCCTGGTCATCAAGCAGCTGCCCGACGCCGACCCCGCGGTCGAGCGCGACACCATCCTGGTCGGCATCGACGGCAGCCCGCAATCCTTCGGCGCCCTGATGACGGCGATCGAGTTGGCCAAGCGCTTCGGCAAGAAGGTCGAAGCGATCGCCGTCTACGACCCCTACCTGCACTACACGGTGTTCAACGGCATCGTGAACGTGTTGACGGAATCGGCGGCCAAGGTCTTCCGCTTCGAGGAGCAGAACCAGCTGCACGAGGAGGTCATCGACACCGGGCTGGCGCAGATCTACCTCTCGCACCTCGAAGTCGCCGCCAAGATGGCCGCCGCGGTCGGCGTCGAGATCCAGAAGACCCTGCTCGACGGCAAGGCGTTCCAGAAGGTCCTCAACCACGCCCGCAAGACCTCGCCGTGGCTGCTGGTCGTCGGCCGCACCGGCATCCACAGCGGCAAGGACGAGACGGATCTCGGCAGCAATACCGCCAACCTCTTCCGCAGCGCTCCCTGCGACATCCTGCTCACCACGCGGGTGGAGATTCCGGAGCTCGACGTGCGCGCCGAGGAATCGATTCGCTGGACACCGGAGTCGGAGGAGCGCATGAAGCGCGTCCCCGAGCTGGTCCGCGGCATCGCCCGCACGGCGATCTACCGCCTGGCGGTCGAAAAGGGCCACAGCGTGATCACCAGCGACCTGCTCGACGAGGCCATGGAGCGCTACATGCCGAAGGGCGCCAAGGCCACCACCAAGCTCGCCGAAAGCCTGGTGCTCGAGCATACCAAGGACAAGACCGTGTCGATCTGCCGGCGCTGCGGCGTCACCGCCGCCGAGGCGCATCCAGTCGTCTGCGCGGTGTGCGGCGGCGGCTCCTTCCAGGTCATCTCGCCGGAGATGGTCGAGCAGATCATCGCCAGCGAGGGCGGCGGCAGTGCAGAAGCCACCTATGATGGGCGCAAGCTGGTGTGGACGCGCGATGCCAAGCTGGCGCTGTGGACGATCCGCGACGCCTACAAGCGGCGGCGGACCAAGGCACGCATCGAGAAGGCCGCCCGCATCCGCCGGCTCGATACCGTCGGCCTCGAGTTCGCCAAGGCGATGGTCGAGGAGGAAACCGGCACGCCGCTGGTCATGCCGGCGGGCGAGGTGGTGACGGAGGTCGAAACCGAGAACGGCAAGAAGCTGATCGCCCGCGACGACAAGAACAACCCCCTGCTTTCCGACTTCGCCTGGGCCACCGACGCCGCGGCGCGCATCCTGCGCGTCCCGGCGGGCTTCATGCGCAACCGCACCCAGCAACGTATCGAGGAGCTGGCACGCGAGCGCAGCGTCCATACGATCGACCTGGCGCTGGTCGAGGAGGGCATCGAGCACGGCCGCCGCCAGATGGAGGAGATGATCCAGGGCTACAAACAGGATCCGCAGGCGGCGCGAGCGGGCGCATCGGAGGCCGCGACGCGGCCGCGATCGGCTCCGGCCAGCGAGCTGGCGCTCAACGAGGTCGGCGTGATGGCGGTCATGGAAGCCCGCCGGCAGAATCCTGGGAAGTAGCTGTTCACCGCGCAGACGCCGAGACGCGGAGGCGCTCGGGCAGAGGTAGCGGGCGATCTCGGCGCCTCGGCGGTGAGGTTTTTCTCCTGATCGGAACCCCCGGTGGCCGGATATCGTTTCTGCCGCACCGACGACCTGCCGCTGCTGGTGGCCGCTTACAACGCCTGCTGGGTGCCGCATTTCGGCGCGGCCCAGGCCCTCGATCTGGACGGTCTCAAGCGCGCCGTCCGCGAGTTGAATCTGTGGGCGTCGAGCTGCATGGTGGCGATGGCCGGCGACGAACCGATCGGCGTGCTGCTCGGCGCCAAGCGCGACGATGCGAATCTCGTCTACCGCATCGCCGTCCGGCCCGGCCACCAGCGCCAGGGCCACGGCCGCCATCTGCTCGACTCGCTGCGCCGCAAGGTGGCGATCCTCGGACCGCCGCGGCTGCTGGTCGAGATCCCGGCGACCTGGGCCGAGGCGCGGACGTTCTTCGAGCACTGCGGCTTCTCGGCCGAGGCCCGTTACACGGACTTCGTCATGGACGCGGCGCCGGATTCGGCAGGCCTCGCCGATGCGCTGGTTAGCGAGGCAACCCTCGAAGAGCTGCTCGATACTGCCATCGACCTGGCCGGCAACCCGCCGCGCGCGTGGGAGCGCTCGCTGCAAACGCTGAAGAACCGCACCGGGCAGCTCGCCGGGCTGGCGGTCGCTTCCGATGCGCACGTCGAAGCGTACCTGCTGTACCGCGTGTCGCCAGAAGGCGCCGAACTCGTCGCCCTGGGGGGCGCCCATCCGGAGCTCTTGCACCTGCCGATCGGCGCCCTTTATGAACGCTCGGGCGGGCCGCGGCGCATTCCCAAGGTCGGCGAAGGCGAGATCTCTTTCACCCGACTCGCCGGGCTGGGCTTTCGCGCCGTGACGGAGTACGTGGGCTACGCCGCGGATTTCTCTGATTTGTGAATCACGAACGCCAATGACACGTAACTGCACGGACTGCGCCAGACAATCACCCAGCACTGCCACCGAGGCTTATCTCGCATCTCGACGAGCGATCACGCAACGCCGGCGCCGAGCCGTAGCCGCGGGACCGGTGCCCGCCGGCGACGCGGTGCGTCGCCGAGTGGCGGGGGGCGTGGCGCAAGGTGACCGCCGGTGTCTAGCTGCCGCCAGGCCACCATTGCCGCGCCCCACCCCACCGGGCAGCGCGCTGCGCTGCCGGCGGGCACAGGTCCCGCGGCTACGGCTTGTCCCAGGCGCCACTGGTTGCCGAACGATCGCAATCGGATGAAGAGCTACTTCGACATCGCCGGCGACGGCGGCTCACACGTCGTCGATCAGGTCGCGGCCAAGCAGGCGCGCATCGGCGCGGCGCTGGCCGGCGTGCGTCATCGCCTGGCCATCGGCTCCGGCAAGGGAGGCGTAGGCAAGAGCACGCTCACCATGCAGCTCGCCGGCGCGTTGCGCGCCGGCGGGGCGACGGTGGCCATCCTCGATGCCGACCTCAACGGTCCGTGTCAGGCGCGCCTGGCAGCCCTGGCGGGCGTGCCGCTGCTGCCCGGGGAAGATGGCGCGATCATGCCGCGCAACGCGGCAGGGATCGGCGTGGTATCGATGGGCCTGGCGGTCCCCGAGCCACAGCCGCTCGAGTTCGACAGCGTGGCGCAGGGCGATTCCTACGTCTGGCGCGCCACGCGCGAGTTCGCCCTGTTCGGCGACCTGCTCGCAGGCGTGGCGTGGGGCGAGCTGGACTTCCTCCTCATCGACCTGCCACCCGGCGCCGAGCGCACCGTGCAGTACGCCGAGTTTCTCGGCGCCGACACCGCGATCGTCCTGGTGACCATCCCGTCGGAGCTGTCGCGCGGAGTCGTGGCGCGCTCGGTGGCCGCCCTGCGCGACACCCCCAACCACCTGCTCGGCTATATCGAGAACATGGACGGCTACGTGTGCGGCGGCTGCCACGCCGTGCGGCCACTGTTTCCGTCTGCCGGGACGATCGAGGTCGGCGTTCCCTGCCTCGGCCGGATCCCCTTCGATCCCGCGCTGGCCGCGGCGTCTGATCGCGGTGCGCTGTTGCGCGGTGACGACGCGAGCCCCACCGGGCGGGCGCTGCGCGAGCTCGCCGATCGCCTGCGCGCCGCCGTGGAGGTGCAATGAAGTTTCTCTGTGTGCTCTGCGACCAGCCGATGAAGCTGGTCGAGGTCGCGCCGCCCGATCGCGGTGCGCTCAGCGTGCTCTACGAATGCCCGGCCTGCGCCCATCGCATCGCCATGCTGACCAACCCCTTCGAGACCCAGCTCGTCCAGTCGCTCGGCGTGCAGATCGGCCCCGCGGGCCAGGCGAGCGAGTCGAAGTGCCCCTTCGCGGGCATGGTGGGGTCGGCGCCGAGCGCCGCGGCCGATCCGGGTCTCGTCTGGACCAGCCA
Source organism: uncultured Binatia bacterium (SeqCode) (assembly GCA_964475125.1). Classification (GTDB taxonomy): domain Bacteria; phylum Desulfobacterota; class Binatia; order HRBIN30; family CADEER01; genus CAYYWP01. The sequence continues at coordinate 10,376 of CAYYWP010000053.1, forward strand.
GGCGCTCGAGCGCCTGGCCAAGATGCCCGAGTTCGTCCGCCCGATGGCGCGCGCCGGCATCGAGCGCTACGCGCGCGACCACGGCTTCGATGCGGTCGACGAGCGCGTGCTCGACGGCGCCAAAGCGTTTTTCGGGATGTGACGTGAGCGCACCGGCGTTCGAGCACCCGTACGTCATCTCCTGGAATCTGACGTACCGCTGCAACCTGGCCTGCGAGCACTGCTACCTGGACGCCGGCGGCCGGCCGGCGGTGCACACGGAGGCCTTTGCCGACCGCAGCGAGCTGTCGACCGATGGCTGCCTGCGCGTGATCGACGAGGTGGCGAGCTTCGCACCCGATTGTCTGCTCATCCTCACCGGCGGCGAGCCGCTGCTGCGCCGCGATATCCTCGACATCATCCGCCATGCCGCGGCCAAGTCGCTGTGGGTGGTGATCGGCACCAACGGCGTCAAGATCACCGAGAACCTGGCGGGAATCCTACAGCGCGAGGGGGCGCGCGGCCTGTCGCTCTCCCTCGATGCGCTCGACGCCGAGCGCCACGACGCCTTCCGGCGCGTGCGCGGCGCCTGGCACAACACGGTCGAGGGGGCGAAGATCCTGGCCCGCGTCGGGCTGCCGTTCATCGTCCAGACCACCGTGGCGCGGCACAACGTCGGCGAGCTCGCCGCGTTGGCCGACTTCGCCGCCGACGTCCTCGGCGCCACGGTGTGGAACCTCTACTTCCTCGTCCCCACCGGGCGTGGCGCGCACGTCTCCGACCTCGACGCCGCCGACTACGACCGCGTGCTCGCCGAGCTTTACGCCCTGCAGCGCAAGTTCGCCGGCCGCATGCTGGTCAACGCCAAGTGCGCGCCGCACTACGTGCGCGTGCTAGCCGACCAGGACCCGGCCTCGCCGTTCCTGAAGAGCTATGCCGGCGGCGCCGGGGGCTGCCCGGCCGGCACGCACTATCTCGGCATCCGGCCCAACGGCGACGTCACGCCGTGCCCCTACCTGCCGCTGTTCGGCGGCAATCTGGGGCAGGCGAGCCTGCGCGACATCTGGGACTCCTCCGACCTCTTCGTGCGCATCCGCCAGCGCACCACCCTCGGCGGCCGCTGCGGCCCCTGCGAGCTCAACCCCGCCTGCGGCGGCTGTCGCGCCCGCGCCTTCGGCATGGCCGGAGACGTCATGGCCGAGGATCCCCTCTGCACTCATGTGCCGGGCACCCTGCGCCTGCCGACGCCCGCCGTGGAATACGGCGCCGAGGTGGCCCCCGCCCTCGCCTGGGACGCCGCCGCCGAAGAGCGCATGAAACAGATCCCGGCCTTCGTGCGCGGCATGGTCAGCCGCCGCGTCGAAGCCTACTGCCGCGAGAACGGCCTGCCGCGCGTCACCGCCGAAGTGCTCGCCGAGATCCGCGCCAAGATGCCGACCCCCAAGCTCTTCGGCCGCAAGGGGACGTAGTTTCAAGTGTTCCGAGTTGCATGGGCCGGGAGGGGACGTAGTTTCAAGTGTTCCGAGTTGCATGCAACTCGGAACACTTGAAACTACGTCCCCTCCCGGCCCATGCAACTCGGAACACTTGAAACTACGTCCCCTTGCGGCCGAAGAGCTTGGGGGTCGGCATCTTGGCGCGGATCTCGGCGAGCACTTCGGCGGTGACGCGCGGCAGGCCGTTCTCGCGGCAGTAGGCTTCGACGCGGCGGCTGACCATGCCGCGCACGAAGGCCGGGATCTGTTTCATGCGCTCTTCGGCGGCGGCGTCCCAGGCGAGGGCGGGGGCCACCTCGGCGCCGTATTCCACGGCGGGCGTCGGCAGGCGCAGGGTGCCCGGCACATGAGTGCAGAGGGGATCCTCGGCCATGACGTCTCCGGCCATGCCGAAGGCGCGGGCGCGACAGCCGCCGCAGGCGGGGTTGAGCTCGCAGGGGCCGCAGCGGCCGCCGAGGGTGGTGCGCTGGCGGATGCGCACGAAGAGGTCGGAGGAGTCCCAGATGTCGCGCAGGCTCGCCTGCCCCAGATTGCCGCCGAACAGCGGCAGGTAGGGGCACGGCGTGACGTCGCCGTTGGGCCGGATGCCGAGATAGTGCGTGCCGGCCGGGCAGCCCCCGGCGCCGCCGGCATAGCTCTTCAGGAACGGCGAGGCCGGGTCCTGGTCGGCTAGCACGCGCACGTAGTGCGGCGCGCACTTGGCGTTGACCAGCATGCGGCCGGCGAACTTGCGCTGCAGGGCGTAAAGCTCGGCGAGCACGCGGTCGTAGTCGGCGGCGTCGAGGTCGGAGACGTGCGCGCCACGCCCGGTGGGGACGAGGAAGTAGAGGTTCCACACCGTGGCGCCGAGGACGTCGGCGGCGAAGTCGGCCAACGCGGCGAGCTCGCCGACGTTGTGCCGCGCCACGGTGGTCTGGACGATGAACGGCAGCCCGACGCGGGCCAGGATCTTCGCCCCCTCGACCGTGTTGTGCCAGGCGCCGCGCACGCGCCGGAAGGCGTCGTGGCGCTCGGCGTCGAGCGCATCGAGGGAGAGCGACAGGCCGCGCGCCCCCTCGCGCTGTAGGATTCCCGCCAGGTTCTCGGTGATCTTGACGCCGTTGGTGCCGATCACCACCCACAGCGACTTGGCCGCGGCATGGCGGATGATGTCGAGGATATCGCGGCGCAGCAGCGGCTCGCCGCCGGTGAGGATGAGCAGACAATCGGGTGCGAAGCTCGCCACCTCGTCGATCACGCGCAGGCAGCCATCGGTCGACAGCTCGCTGCGGTCGGCAAAGGCCTCCGTGTGCACCGCCGGCCGGCCGCCGGCGTCCAGGTAGCAGTGCTCGCAGGCCAGGTTGCAGCGGTACGTCAGATTCCAGGAGATGACGTACGGGTGCTCGAACGCCGGTGCGCTCACGTCACATCCCGAAAAACGCTTTGGCGCCGTCGAGCACGCGCTCGTCGACCGCATCGAAGCCGTGGTCGCGCGCGTAGCGCTCGATGCCGGCGCGCGCCATCGGGCGGACGAACTCGGGCATCTTGGCCAGGCGCTCGAGCGCCTGGCTGGTCCAGACGAGACCCGGATCGGCCGCGGCGCTCGGCGCCGACCCCACCATGCCCGCGAAGGGGCACTTCGACTCGCTCGCCTGGCCCGCGGGGCCGATCTGCACGCCGAGCGACTGGACGAGCTGGGTCTCGAAGGGGTTGGTCAGCATGGCGATGCGATGGGCGCAGGCCGGGCATTCGTAGAGCACGCTGAGCGCACCGCGATCGGGCGGCGCGACCTCGACCAGCTTCATCGGCTGGTCGCAGAGCACACAGAGAAACTTCATTGCACCTCCACGGCGGCGCGCAGGCGATCGGCGAGCTCGCGCAGCGCCCGCCCGGTGGGGCTCGCGTCGTCACCGCGCAACAGCGCACCGCGATCAGACGCCGCGGCCAGCGCGGGATCGAAGGGGATCCGGCCGAGGCAGGGAACGCCGACCTCGATCGTCCCGGCAGACGGAAACAGTGGCCGCACGGCGTGGCAGCCGCCGCACACGTAGCCGTCCATGTTCTCGATATAGCCGAGCAGGTGGTTGGGGGTGTCGCGCAGGGCGGCCACCGAGCGCGCCACGACTCCGCGCGACAGCTCCGACGGGATGGTCACCAGGACGATCGCGGTGTCGGCGCCGAGAAACTCGGCGTACTGCACGGTGCGCTCGGCGCCGGGTGGCAGGTCGATGAGGAGGAAGTCCAGCTCGCCCCACGCCACGCCTGCGAGCAGGTCGCCGAACAGGGCGAACTCGCGCGTGGCGCGCCAGACGTAGGAATCGCCCTGCGCCACGCTGTCGAACTCGAGCGGCTGTGGCTCGGGGACCGCCAGGCCCATCGATACCACGCCGATCCCTGCCGCGTTGCGCGGCATGATCGCGCCATCTTCCCCGGGCAGCAGCGGCACGCCCGCCAGGGCTGCCAGGCGCGCCTGACACGGACCGTTGAGGTCGGCATCGAGGATGGCCACCGTCGCCCCGCCGGCGCGCAACGCGCCGGCGAGCTGCATGGTGAGCGTGCTCTTGCCTACGCCTCCCTTGCCGGAGCCGATGGCCAGGCGATGACGCACGCCGGCCAGCGCCGCGCCGATGCGCGCCTGCTTGGCCGCGACCTGATCGACGACGTGTGAGCCGCCGTCGCCGGCGATGTCGAAGTAGCTCTTCATCCGATTGCGATCGTTCGGCAACCAGTGGCGCCTGGGACAAGCCGTAGCCGCGGGACCTGTGCCCGCCGGCAGCGCAGCGCGCTGCCCGGTGGGGTGGGGCGCGGCAATGGTGGCCTGGCGGCAGCTAGACACCGGCGGTCACCTTGCGCCACGCCCCCCGCCACTCGGCGACGCACCGCGTCGCCGGCGGGCACCGGTCCCGCGGCTACGGCTCGGCGCCGGCGTTGCGTGATCGCTCGTCGAGATGCGAGATAAGCCTCGGTGGCAGTGCTGGGTGATTGTCTGGCGCAGTCCGTGCAGTTACGTGTCATTGGCGTTCGTGATTCACAAATCAGAGAAATCCGCGGCGTAGCCCACGTACTCCGTCACGGCGCGAAAGCCCAGCCCGGCGAGTCGGGTGAAAGAGATCTCGCCTTCGCCGACCTTGGGAATGCGCCGCGGCCCGCCCGAGCGTTCATAAAGGGCGCCGATCGGCAGGTGCAAGAGCTCCGGATGGGCGCCCCCCAGGGCGACGAGTTCGGCGCCTTCTGGCGACACGCGGTACAGCAGGTACGCTTCGACGTGCGCATCGGAAGCGACCGCCAGCCCGGCGAGCTGCCCGGTGCGGTTCTTCAGCGTTTGCAGCGAGCGCTCCCACGCGCGCGGCGGGTTGCCGGCCAGGTCGATGGCAGTATCGAGCAGCTCTTCGAGGGTTGCCTCGCTAACCAGCGCATCGGCGAGGCCTGCCGAATCCGGCGCCGCGTCCATGACGAAGTCCGTGTAACGGGCCTCGGCCGAGAAGCCGCAGTGCTCGAAGAACGTCCGCGCCTCGGCCCAGGTCGCCGGGATCTCGACCAGCAGCCGCGGCGGTCCGAGGATCGCCACCTTGCGGCGCAGCGAGTCGAGCAGATGGCGGCCGTGGCCCTGGCGCTGGTGGCCGGGCCGGACGGCGATGCGGTAGACGAGATTCGCATCGTCGCGCTTGGCGCCGAGCAGCACGCCGATCGGTTCGTCGCCGGCCATCGCCACCATGCAGCTCGACGCCCACAGATTCAACTCGCGGACGGCGCGCTTGAGACCGTCCAGATCGAGGGCCTGGGCCGCGCCGAAATGCGGCACCCAGCAGGCGTTGTAAGCGGCCACCAGCAGCGGCAGGTCGTCGGTGCGGCAGAAACGATATCCGGCCACCGGGGGTTCCGATCAGGAGAAAAACCTCACCGCCGAGGCGCCGAGATCGCCCGCTACCTCTGCCCGAGCGCCTCCGCGTCTCGGCGTCTGCGCGGTGAACAGCTACTTCCCAGGATTCTGCCGGCGGGCTTCCATGACCGCCATCACGCCGACCTCGTTGAGCGCCAGCTCGCTGGCCGGAGCCGATCGCGGCCGCGTCGCGGCCTCCGATGCGCCCGCTCGCGCCGCCTGCGGATCCTGTTTGTAGCCCTGGATCATCTCCTCCATCTGGCGGCGGCCGTGCTCGATGCCCTCCTCGACCAGCGCCAGGTCGATCGTATGGACGCTGCGCTCGCGTGCCAGCTCCTCGATACGTTGCTGGGTGCGGTTGCGCATGAAGCCCGCCGGGACGCGCAGGATGCGCGCCGCGGCGTCGGTGGCCCAGGCGAAGTCGGAAAGCAGGGGGTTGTTCTTGTCGTCGCGGGCGATCAGCTTCTTGCCGTTCTCGGTTTCGACCTCCGTCACCACCTCGCCCGCCGGCATGACCAGCGGCGTGCCGGTTTCCTCCTCGACCATCGCCTTGGCGAACTCGAGGCCGACGGTATCGAGCCGGCGGATGCGGGCGGCCTTCTCGATGCGTGCCTTGGTCCGCCGCCGCTTGTAGGCGTCGCGGATCGTCCACAGCGCCAGCTTGGCATCGCGCGTCCACACCAGCTTGCGCCCATCATAGGTGGCTTCTGCACTGCCGCCGCCCTCGCTGGCGATGATCTGCTCGACCATCTCCGGCGAGATGACCTGGAAGGAGCCGCCGCCGCACACCGCGCAGACGACTGGATGCGCCTCGGCGGCGGTGACGCCGCAGCGCCGGCAGATCGACACGGTCTTGTCCTTGGTATGCTCGAGCACCAGGCTTTCGGCGAGCTTGGTGGTGGCCTTGGCGCCCTTCGGCATGTAGCGCTCCATGGCCTCGTCGAGCAGGTCGCTGGTGATCACGCTGTGGCCCTTTTCGACCGCCAGGCGGTAGATCGCCGTGCGGGCGATGCCGCGGACCAGCTCGGGGACGCGCTTCATGCGCTCCTCCGACTCCGGTGTCCAGCGAATCGATTCCTCGGCGCGCACGTCGAGCTCCGGAATCTCCACCCGCGTGGTGAGCAGGATGTCGCAGGGAGCGCTGCGGAAGAGGTTGGCGGTATTGCTGCCGAGATCCGTCTCGTCCTTGCCGCTGTGGATGCCGGTGCGGCCGACGACCAGCAGCCACGGCGAGGTCTTGCGGGCGTGGTTGAGGACCTTCTGGAACGCCTTGCCGTCGAGCAGGGTCTTCTGGATCTCGACGCCGACCGCGGCGGCCATCTTGGCGGCGACTTCGAGGTGCGAGAGGTAGATCTGCGCCAGCCCGGTGTCGATGACCTCCTCGTGCAGCTGGTTCTGCTCCTCGAAGCGGAAGACCTTGGCCGCCGATTCCGTCAACACGTTCACGATGCCGTTGAACACCGTGTAGTGCAGGTAGGGGTCGTAGACGGCGATCGCTTCGACCTTCTTGCCGAAGCGCTTGGCCAACTCGATCGCCGTCATCAGGGCGCCGAAGGATTGCGGGCTGCCGTCGATGCCGACCAGGATGGTGTCGCGCTCGACCGCGGGGTCGGCGTCGGGCAGCTGCTTGATGACCAGGACGTCCTGCCGTGCATGGCGCGCCACGCGCTCGCACACCGAGCCCACCTGGCTGTCGCGCACGCGGCCGAGCCCCAACACGCCGAGGACGACGAGGTCGTAGTCGCCAGCGGCGAGGTCCTTGACGATCTCGGTGGAATGCTTGCCGTCGATCATGCGCGGCTCGAACTCGAGGTGGGCGGCGGCGCATTGCTCGGCCATCGGGGTGAGGTAGCTGTCGGAGATGAGCTTCAGGCCCATGGTGATCAGGCTGTCGTGAATCTTGCGCTGGCGCTCGAGCTCGGTCTCCTCCAGGTATTCCGACGGCAGCGTGTACTCCATCTGCTTGAAGCGGTAGTCGTGCATCTGCGCGGCGTAGACGTGGCAGCCGATCAGCTTGGCGCCGAACGCCTGGCCGAGCTCCACTGCCCGTCGAATCGCCTGGTTGGAGAAATCGGAGTTGTCGACGGGAACGTAGATCGCGTTGTACATCAGGTCCTCCACTTTCATGGCGGCGACGAGTTTCGCCGCCGCCGCCGCGCCCAGCCGATGAAGGCGAGCTCCAGGCCGAGCGCGAGACCCGCCCAGCGGGCCATCTCGCCGACCGGCGAGGGGCCCTCGCCGGGCGAGAGGTAGATCGTCCACCAGGTGCTGAGGGCGCGCTTGTTGCCGCGTTCGCGGCTGATGCCGTCCCACACCGAGAGCGCGATGGGCAGAAAGCCGCCCTCCTCGAAGGTGATCGAGCCGCTGCTGCGCAGTCGGCGTTTGAAGATCACGGTCCACTGGCCCTTGTCATAGTGACTCCAGACCTGCAGGTCGCGCGGGCCGAGCGCTTCCAGGTCGTCGCTGCCCCGCCCGACGTAGAGCTCGGGGGTTTGTTTCGCCAGGTCGGCGAACCACAGGTTGACGGGGTGGTCCTTGTCGCCGAAGACGAAGTACGGCTTGCGGATGGTGGTCGGACGCTCGAGCGGGAACTGGATCGCCACCGCGTCGGAGAACTCGCTTTTCGCCGCCGGTGCCGCGGCGCCCCCCTCGTCCTCGCCCCAGAACTCCCCTTCGCCCGCTTCGCCGCCTGCCGCGGGTGCATCTTCCGGCGCGGCCTCCGCGTCACCCCAGATGCCCCCTTCGTCGCCGTCCGCTGCCGGCTTGGCCTCGCCCGTGTCACCGGCGTCCTCGCTCGGCGGCACCGGCAGGTTGGGGGCGTTCTCACCGCTGGTGTCGGCGTGCCGGTCGTTCCAGCGCAGCTCGATGGCGATGTCCGTATCATTGTATACCGCGCGCACGCCGACCCCGTTGAGCGGCGGATGGAAGGCGCGCCCCGGTTGCACGATCTGCCCGATGACCGGCAGGAAGGCCGGCAGCGCGGCGTCGAAGAGCTCCGCATCCTGGGCGGGATCGAGTGGGCGGGCGACTTTCTTGGCGACGACCACGGTGGCGTAATTGGGCGTATCGGCCGGCGACAGCGAGTAGACGTAATCGGCGAGATCCCAGCGCTGCTCCGCCGACAGCGCGTCGGCGAACGAGGGCATGGGCGTTCCGTTCATGCCGGTGGAGAAGGCGCGGAAGATGTCGTGCCGTTTCGGCCCGCCGCGGAAGGTCCAGCGCTGGGTGAGGTCGGCGGGTCGGATCGGGTGGCCCCAGTCGTCCGTGAGCGTCGGCGCCGAGATGCCATCGCCGCGCCCGAGCTCGCCGTGGCAGCGCGCGCAGCCGAGCTCGGCGTACAGCTGTTTGCCTTTCTCGATCGACTCCTCGCTCAAGGCCGGCGCTTCCGAGATGTCGATCGGCTCGGGCTGGCGATCGGGGTTGGCGAATTCGGGCGAGAAGGTCTTGAGATAGTAGGCGAGGTCGGTGAGCTGTTCATTGCTGAGTTGCGGCCAGGCCGGCATGCCCGTGTACGGCATGCCGGCGCGGATGATGTTGCGCAGGTCCTCGGTCGTCGGCAGGGCGCCGCTCGGCGTGGAGCGGATCTTGTACTTGCCGGCGGTGAAGTCACGTGGTCGGGGCAACAGAAACGGCGTGGCGATGCCGACGCCATCGCCGCGATCGCCGTGGCATTGGGAGCAATTGATCTCGTACAGCTGTTTCCCCGCCTCGCGCTGCGCGTCCGTGCCGAGGTCCGGGGCCGGGGCGGCGAGGGCGCGGGCCGCCAGCGAAAGGGCCACGGTGAGCCAGAGCGTCGTCCTGCGGGCCATCGTTCGATTCGCCGCCGTCAGTGCGCGGCGCCGTGCGCTTCCTCGCTCAGGGCGCGCGGTCGATAGCCGGTATGGTGATAGATGAACAGCAGGACGTTCCACATCTCCTCGTTGTTGAGGAAGCGCTCCCACTCCGGCATCGCCGAGTCGCCCGGCGCGCCTTCCTCCGGCATGCCCGGGCCGCCCTTGGCGATGCGCCAGAAGAAGAACGTCTCCTGAAACATCGGTAGCACGCCCGAGTCGAGGAACGTCGCCGGCACCGGGTTCAGCCCATAGGCGTACATGCCGTCGCCGCCGAGGGCGTCGCCGTGGCAGTAGAAGCAATTCTGGTAGTACACGCGGCGGCCGTCGGCGACATGCTGGCTGAAGGTTTTCGCATCGGCGTGCTCGAGGGCGCGGAAGGGATTCGAGCCCCGCACCATGTCGATCTTTTCCTCGTGCACGCTGATCTCCACCGGTGGTGCCGGGTGCACCGTGCGGGCGAAGAACGGCGGCTCGACCGGTTGCTGCAGCCCGCTGTAGACACTCCAGGCCGCCAGCGCCGGAATCAGCGCCGCGACGATGGCGAGGGGGACGGTGTAGCGGCGCTCGGTGACGAAGGCGAGGACGGGATCGACGACGGCGCTCAGGCGCTCGCGACTCGAGGTGGCGTACGCCGCGAGCGCGAGCGCGGTGATGCCCATGTACAGCTGCAGCGCCGAGTCGGGAATCGGCGTGACGAAGCCGTAGCGCAGCGCGACGTACATGCCGACCAGCCAGGCGATCAACCACGGCAGCACGCCGGCGCGCAGCAGGCACAGCGCCCCCATGACCGCGAGGATCGGCAGGACGACGGACAGCTTCACGACCAACCTCCGCTCATGACGCCGTACACTCGGGGAGTGGATCGTTCAGCGTGATCGTCGGCTCGCCCCCCAAGCTCTCGAGCCACGCGACGACCGCGTGGATCTCCTGATCCGACAGACCGATCGGCGGCTTGTTGATCTTCGGCATGCCGGGGGCGAACCCCGGCACGACGAAGCCGTCCGGATCGCACAGCGACAGGGCGAAGTACTCGCGCTGACCGAGGCCGGCGATGCGCGTCTTGGCGCGATCCGCCACCCCGGCGAGATCGGGGAAGCGCTGCGGCCCGGGCGGCGCGCCGACGGTGTGACACGTCAGGCACAGCCCCTTGTCCTGCGCCAGCTTCTCGCCGATCTTGGCCAGCTGCGCCGGCGTCATCTCGGCGCTGATCTCGATCTTCGGCGGCGGCTGCAGCTCTTTTTGCGGCACCAGTTGGCCGACGTAGGTGTAGAAGAGGGTCGCGCCGACGACCACGGCCACGACGTTGAGACCGACGGGCGACTTCATGAGGCAGCGGGGACCTTCTTGTGGCCGTGCGCGAGCTCGCCGTGCGCCGCCGCCTCGCCGCCCCAGTCCCGCTTGTCGTGCAAGCTGGCGAGCCAGAAGACGAAGGCGATGAGGGCAAAGAACAACAGCACGCAGACCGAGATCACTTGCGTGGCGTAGCCGAGCGTCGGCGTGAAGGCGTCGACCGAGGTGTCGGCCATGACGCCGTAGACGTGCCAGTGCTGGCGCAGACCCGAGCGCACGTAGCCCATCAGCCCCATCAACCAGGTGAAGGTGACGGCGATGAAGATCAGGCAGTATTGCGAGATCGCCGGGATGCGGCCCCAGTTTGTCTCGCCTGTCGCCACGGCCCCGCGCATGAGCGGGATGTCGATCGCCGTCATCGCGACCATGGCGATCAACACCGCCGACACCTGTGGCACGGAGAAGCTGATGCGCACCGCCGCCTCGACGAAATAGCCGTAGACGCCATAGAAGATGACGATGCCGGTGGCGGCAGCGAAGATGGCGAACTGCGCCAGGTTGCCGAACCGCGCCCAGCTCACCACCTGGCGCTTGCCGCTGCGCCGGTAGAACAGGAAGCTGACGTAGGTGCTGAGGATCAGGATGTTGACCGCGGTGTTCTTCGCCGACATCACGCCCAGATAGCCGAGAATCGGGTGCAAGGTGCCGCCCATGCCGCGGATCTCGCCGGCGGTGGCGATCAGGGAGCGCGGCGTCGCCCAGACGGCGAAGCAGACGGCGATGGTTGCCAACAGGTACTTGACGTAGCGCTGATACGCCTGGGTTCCGTCGATGCGCCCCATCCCGAGCCAGAGATAGAAGTTGGCGGCGAGAAAGAGATTGCCGATCAGGACGGCCTGAATGATGAACAGCCAGGAGAAGGCGCCGCCCATCATCATGATGCCGAGCGCCTGGTTGTAGGCGTAGATCTCGGTGGCCAGGTAGTAGCCCGCGAACGGCAGGGGCAAGAAGGCGCTGATGGCGACGAAGTTGCCGATGTAGCCCATCCAGTCGAAGTGCGCCCGCTCCTCGTCGCTGGTCGCGTGCAGGAACTTCCACGCCGCGTACGCCGCCGCGACCGAGCCGCCGAAGGCGATGTTGCCGATGAAACGGTGCACGTTGATCGGCATCCACGAGTAGTTGTCGAAGGCGGCGTAGAGGTCGATGAGGGCGCCCGAGGCCGATACGCCCTGCGGCGTCATCATGAACGACGCCCAGGCGTTGGCGATGCACATGATGGCGGTGCCGACGACGTTGATGCCGAGCCCGAGGCCGAGGTGCACGAGCGGGTGAAACTTCCCCCACCCGTAGTAGTAGCTGTAGAGGAACCCGGCCTCGCAGAAGAACAGCAGCGCGTAGGGGAGGAAGGTGGGGGAGAACACCGCCATCAGGTAGTTCATGAAGGCCGGGTAGAGCATGATGAGCAGGAAGGTCAGCAGCCCGCCGAAGCTGGCGGTGAAGGAGAACGAGGTCGACAGCAGCTTGGTGAACTCGTAGGCGAGGCGGTCGTAGCGCTTGTCGCCGGTCAGGTAGCCGATGAGCTCGATGATGAGGGCGAACATCGGCACCGCGAGCACGAAGGCGGCGAACATCAGGTGCAGCTCGGCCGCGATCCAGACGGCGACGCGGCTGGGGGCGAACGGGAAGGTGCGGTAGGCCGGCGGCTCGTATTTCTTCGCCTCGTTCGCGGCTTGCTCGGCCTGCTGGATCTCGGCCAAGCCGCGATCGCGCGGCACCGGCAGCGGTTCCGTCGCGGCGACCGGCGACCGATAGACGCGGTCGTTGAGCGCGGTCCACAGGCGTACGGCGGCGCCGAGCACGAGCACCGCCGCGATGACTGCCAACAGCACCCGGCGGTTCACTGCGCCGCCTCCAACTGCGCCGCGGCGTCCTGCAAGGTGCGGACGTAGGCGACGATCGCCAAGCGGTCGCTCGGCGAGATGGGGTAACGGTAGCCCGGCATCAGTCCGGTGCCATCGGTGATGGCCTGCAGCAACTTCTCATCGCTCAGCTCTCGCATGCGCTTCTCGAGCAGGTTGCGCGTCGGCACCTTGCCGCGCTCGGTGAGGATCCCGCGCCCCTCCCCCCGTTCGTCGTGGCAGGGCGTGCAGTAGATCCCGTAGCGCTCGCGCCCGCGCGCCAGTTGTCCCTTGCGCTCGTCCAGGGCGGTCAGGATGCTGCCGCGCAGCGTATCCTCCAAGTCTTCGATCCCTTCCGCCGGCGCGCCGCCGGCCGGTCCGACCGCCTCCGGTAGGTGGCCGCGCGCGATCGTCCCCGGCACGGGATCCCGCATCGCCTTGCCGTCGAAGAAGAAGTCGCTGGAGGCATAGGGCAGGGCCTTCGGTTGGTTGACCATGCTCGGATTGATTTGGATCGGCGGCCGCGATGAGCTGCACCCGCGCACGCAGCCGTGCAGGCTGGGGCTGGCGAGCGAGACGCCGAGCAGGGCGATGAGCAGTCGGGGCCGGTGGCTCATGCGCCTTGCAGCTCCGGATTCGGGTTGCGCAGCCGCAGGAGGTAGGTCGTGCGCGGGTGCGTGTTGAGCTCGGGCAGCAGGGTGTAGTTGCGCTCCGAGGCCTTCAGCTTCGCCACCGCACTCTCGGCGTCGCGCAGATCGCCGAACTGGATGGCCTGTGTCGGGCAGGTCTGCTGGCACGCGGTGCGCACGTCGCCGTCGGCGAGCGGGCGATCGGCGAGCCTGGCGTCGATCCGGGCCCGACTCACCCGCTGCACGCAGTAGGTGCATTTCTCCATCACCCCGCGCGCGCGTACGGTCACGTTGGGGTTCTGCGCCAGCTGCAGCGTGTCGGGCAGTTCCTTGGTGAAGTTGTAGAAGTTGAAGCGGCGCACCTTGTAGGGGCAGTTGTTCGAGCAGTAGCGGGTGCCGACGCAGCGGTTG
>CAYYWP010000054.1:0-23700 GCA_964475125.1 uncultured Binatia bacterium (SeqCode)
TCACCCTGAGCCCGTCGAAGGGTGGGCGGAACGCGTTTTTCAACGGGCTGCTAGCCGCCGGGCTCGAAGTTCTCGATGCCGACGGCTGGGTCGAGGTGCTCGGCGAGGATGACCTCGAAGGGGCGCTGGTCGATGACTTCGAACTGGCTCGCCTCGAGTGGGAAGCGGGCGCCGGTTGGCGTGTAGGGTGCCACGGCGGCAGAGCCCGCCGAGAGCACGGTGATGAGCGGTGCGAGCTGGCGCTGCACGGCGGGGGGCTCGCGAGTGGTGAGGACGATCTTCGCCTCCGGCAGGCCGAGGGCGAGGACGGACACGAGGCGAACGAAGGCGTCGTCGTCGGCGCCGCGCTGGTTGGTGCTGCCGGCGATCTGACGCAGCCGCGGCACGGAGAGGTAGACCTCCATCCCATGAGCCAGCAAGTGCCGGACGTGCAGCGCCACGGCCACCAGCTCGAAGCCGAGATCGGGGTTGAGGCCGACGAGGATGCCGGGGTTGGCGACGCGCATGCCGGCGGCGCGGGCGCGGTCGAAGTTGGTCAGGCGGCGCTGGTAGTCGGCGCGCGGGTTGTCCGGCGCGTCGCCCATGAAGCGGCGGTAGCAGGCGGGCGAGTAGGTCTCCTGGAAGGTGCACATGGTCAGCTTCGGCGCCACGGCGCCGTCGTCGCGGCGCGGGATGCCGGCGAGCAGGGTGTCGAACTCGTCGGCGTCGATGGCGCCGGCATTGATCAGCACGTGCCGGAAGCCGAGCGCCTGGGTGCGCCGCAAGGCCTGGTTGACGTAGTCCAGGGCCCAGTGGCGAGTAGTGCCGCGGTACTCGCCGGTGAGCAGGGCCACGCCGTGCATGCCGCGGCCTTGCAGCACGCGCAGCTGGGCCTCGATGGTGTCGAGGGCGACCGTCTCGCGCTGCAGTGCCGCGTTGCCGCTGCGCATGCCGCACATGCGGCACTCGGCATCGCAGGTGTTGGTCAGGTAGAGCGGCGCGAAGGTCTCCAAGCGCGCCGTGCGCCGACGCGACGCCAGCGCCAGGGCGTAGAGCGCCGCGGTGTCGAGACCGGGTGCGCGCCACAGCCGCGCCAGGTCGTCGATGCTGAGCGCCTCGCCGGCGGCGGCGCGGCGTGCCGCTGCGGCGACTGCATCTGCATCCGCTTCGTCGGCGCGTGACAGGGAGCCTCGCACCGCGGCGGCGTCGAGCTCGAACTGGTGCTGCACGAATCCTCGCTAGCCTGGGTCGACGGCGCGGTCAACGCGCGGCAGCGTACACCCGTCGCACGCGCGGGTTGAACCACGAGCGGTTGGGCTCCTATCTTGGGCCTCATGACAGACGCGGCGCCGATTCGTCACGCCCTCTCCGTCGATGTCGAGGACTGGTTTCACGATGGCGGGGCCGTGAGTGACCACGGTGGGCGGTGGCGGGTCGAACGCAACACCGAACGTCTGCTCGAGTGCCTGGTCGACGCCGGTGCACGCGCGACGTTCTTCGTCCTCGGCGAGGTCGCGGCGCGCTTTCCCCAGCTGGCGCGGCGCATCGCCGCGGCCGGGCACGAGATCGGCAGCCACGGCTACGCGCATCGCCACCTGGGCGATCAGCTGTCAGGCGAGTTCCGCCTCGATCTCGAGCGCTCGCTGCGCCTGCTCGAGGATCTGCTCGGCGCCCCGGTACACGGCTTTCGCGCCCCCTATTTCGCCATCCGCGCCGGCGTACGCTGGCCCATCGAGCTGCTGGCCGCCGCCGGGGTGACATATGACTCGAGCGTGTTGGCGATCGACCGGCCGCCGGGGCTGGAATTGGTCTCGCCGCGCACCCCCTACCGGCATCACAACGGTCTCTGGGAAGTTCCGGTGGCGGTGTTGCAGCTGTTCCACTTCTGGCACCTCCCGCTGGGCAGCGGCGCCGGTGTGCGAATCGTCCCGCCGCCGCTGCTGCGCCGCGCCCTGGCGCGCTTCGAGCGCGATGTCGGCGCGGGCACGTTTTATCTCCATCCGTGGGAGCTGGATCCCGACTCGCCCACGCCGCCGGGGCGCGGTCGCTGGCTGTTGCGCATCGGCCGCGCCCGCCTGCCTGGGCGGCTGGCGACGCTGTTGCGCGAACGCCGCTTCCTGCCCATTCGCGAGGTCTTTCCCGAGGTGGGCGCGTAATGCGCGCCGGCGCGGCGCTGGTCGGCGCCGGGCTGGTGGTGGCCCTGGCCTGGTGGTTCGGGCTGAGCGGGATCGAACACGCCCTGCGCCGCACCTCGCCGAGCGGCGTGGCGCTGTACGCCGGGCTGACGGTCGTCGTCGTGTTCGGGTACGTCGCGCGCTGGCGCCTCTTGCTCAAGGGGATCGGCCAGACGCCGGCGCTGGGTCACCTGGTGGCGGCGCGTCTGGCGGGCGACGCGGTCGGCGCACTCGTGCCCTCGGCGCGATTGGCCGGCGAGCCGGTGCGCATTGCCGCCCTGCATGCGCGCGGCGTGCTCATCGCCCCGGCCACCGCCGGGGTAGCCCTCGACCGCCTGGTGGAGCTCACGGCTCACATGGTGGCCGTGATCGCCTACGTCAGCGTCATCGCGCTCACCGTCACCGTTGGGACGGCGCCCTTGGTCCTGGCGGCCGTCATGCTGGCCCTGCTGGTGTGGATGGCGTGTCTGCTCGTGCACCTCGCCCGACGGGGTGGACACCGCCTGCGCCGCGCCGCGGCGCAGCGGGCGGGCTCACGCATCGGGCGCTGGCTCGACGGGCTGGCGCGTGTCGAAGAGCATCTGACGGCGTTCTTGCGCTCCCATCCGGCCGTGTTCTGGGCCGCGCTGAGCCTGGCGCTACTGACCGAGGTCGTCATCGTCGTGCAGTACACGATGCTGTTTCGGGCCTTCGGCCTGGCGCTCGACCTGCCCACCGTGCTCGCCGTGCTGCTCAGCGGTGGCCTGGCGCGCGCCGTGCCAGCGCCCGCCGGCCTGGGCGCGATGGAGGCGGCACAGGTGCTGGTGGTCGGCTCCCTGACCGGCAGCCCGGACCTCGGTTTCGTCGTCGGCCTCATCCTGCGCTTGCACGATACGCTCCTGCTCGCCGCTGGTCTGGCGGCATTGCCGCTGCTCGGCGTACCGTTTACACGCCGGGCCCTGTCCGGCGCCGTCGGTAGGGTCACCGGTCGATGGCGGCAGTGATCTTGGCGGTGTTGTTCACCGCGGTATGGGTGCCGGTGTTCGTCTTCCGGGCGGAGAACCTGCGCGCCGCGCTGCCGTATTACAGCCCCGCGGAGCGGTTCTGGAGCCGTGCGAGCGTTGCCACGCTCAGCCTGCACGCGACGCTGGGCACCGTGCTGGTCAGTCTGACTGATCCGCTGTCCGCCGCGCGCACCGCCCTGGGCGTGGTCGTGACGGTGGTCGGCCTCGGATTCTGGTTCTGCGCGCGCGGGCAGATCATGCCGCTGCAGGTGCGCCGCTTGCCGGATGACCCGCCCGCGATCCTGCGCCGCGACGGCGCTTTTCGGCTCGTGCGCAACCCCTGCTACCTGGCCTACTTGCTGATCGCCGCCGGGCCGCTGCTGGTCACGGCCAACGCCCTCCTGGCTGTTATCTGGGCAGCCGGGTTCGTCGCCCTGGCCATGCGCGCCGCGCAAGAGGAACGCCGCCTGCATGTTCAGCTCGGCGCGGCGTATGCCGACTACTGCGCGACGGTAAAGCGCCTCATTCCGTTCGTCTGGTAGGGGACCTACGACTTTCAGCCACCGCCATGCCCCGCACGACGACTCGTTCGCCTTGACGGGCGAGCAAAGCCCGGCCTAGTGAAGGGGACTCCGCGCCCTGGCGGCGCTCGGATCGGAGACACGCATGGGCTACCTACGAGATGTCACGCTGGAGGAGAGCGAATTTCCTCCCTTTGCTCTCATCCGCGAGGACTACGGCTTCTTGCCGAACTACTTCCGCGCCCAGACGCTGCGCCCGGACATTCTGCGGGCGCAGATCGACATGATCGGTGCGATGTTGCTCAAGCCCGGGGCACTCACCAGACAGCAGAAGGAGTACATCTTCTTGGTCTGTTCGGCCTCGAACCTCAGCACCTACTGCGTCACCGCACACTGCGAGATCGTCCGCATGCTGGGGATCGAGGGACCCGAACCGGAGCAGATCGCCCTCAACCACCTGGAGACCGATCTACCGATGGCGGACAAGGCGCTGCTTACCTTCGCCCTCAAGCTGAGCCGCCAGCCGACGAAGTACGGCCGGCGCGATGTCGAAGGGCTGCGGACCTACGGCTTCACCGACGCGCACGTGCTGGAGGTCGTGTTGATGGTCGGCCTGGCCAAGTTCGCCAATACCATTGCCTTCGGTCTCGGCACCGTGCCGGATTTCGACAACGCGAAGATCAAGCTCCTGGCAGAGTGAGCCGCGAGCCGGCGGCGCGATTGACAGGGTCGCCCGGGTGGTGTTGAGCCGGGGGCGAGGGATGTCGACGCGTGGGCTACCTCCCCGAGCCGCTGCTCACTGATGCACTCGCGCCGTTGGCGGCGCTGCAACGCGGGTTCGGCTTCGTGCCCAATCTGTTCCGCGCCCAAGCGCTGCTGCCGCGCCTGATCGAGGCCGAGGCGGGCATAGCCGAGGCCGTGTTGCTGCGCGAAGGCGTGCTCTCGCGGGTGGAGAAGGAACGCTTGCTGGTCAGCGTGGCCGCCGCGGAGGGGAACGTCTACTGCGCCACGGCCCATTCGCGCCTGCTCGCCGGACTGGGCGTGCCGGCGCCGACGATCGAGCAGTGGATCGGCGACTATCACGGCGCCGCGCTCAGCGCCGCCGAAACGGCTCTCCTCGACTTTGCGCTCAAGCTGGCGCGCCTGCCGACCTGGATCGGCCGCGAGGATATCGAGCGTTTGCGGCAGCACGGGTACGGCGACGCGGCCGTGCTGGAGGCCGTGCTGGTGATTGGGCTGGCGCGGTTTCTGTGCACCCTTTCGACCGGGCTCGGGGTAGCTCCCGACTTCGCGCCCGTCGCCCTGGCGCCGCCAACCGCTCCGGAGATGGATATGCAACACCCGCCGGCCGGATTCGCCGGCGAGCCCGATGCCGTGCCGCGCTACATCGAGGCTCCCGAGTTGGCGCCCGATGCCTTCCCGCCCTTCGCCTTTTTCAAGTCCCGTTTCGGCTTCGTCCCCAACATTTTCCGCTCGCAGACCCTGCGCCCGGACGTGCTCGCCGCGGAGGCCCAGGCGGTCGGCACGGTGCTGCTGAGCAACGACGTGCTGTCGCGCCTGCGCAAGGAATACGTGCTGCTGGCGGTGTCGGCCGCCAATCTCAACACCTATTGCGTCGCCGTTCACGTCGAGTTGCTCCGCCACCTCGGGGTAGAGGAGGACCTGTCGGACCAAATCGCCATCGATCACCGCGCCAGCGATCTGCCGGAGGCGGACAAGGCGCTGCTCGACTGCGTGTTGATCCTCACTCAGCGGCCGCACGAGTTTTCCGCCGAGCCCATCGGCAAGCTGCGGGGCTGCGGTTTCGACGACCGGCAGATCCTCGAAGCACTGGTCATGACCGGCCTCTCCATGTTCCTCAACACCGTGCAGATGGGCCTCGGCGTTACGCCGGATTTCGAGCCCGGGCGGGTGTTTCCTCGCGCCGCGGTGAATCCTTTTGCGGTTTCGCCCCATCAAACGGCCGAAATCGGTGTGTCCAAGGATGTCGGCGGTGAAGACCCGGACCAGGCGCTGGTCAGCGCGGCCCAGGCGGGCGACATGCGGGCCTTCGAGGAGCTGGTGCGCCGCCACCACCAGCGCGTGTACCGCACCTTGATCGGCATCAGCGGCAACCCGAGCGACGCCGAGGACGACGTTCAGAATGTTTTTGTCAAACTTTTCAAGAACTTGGGCAAGTTTCGCGGCGCCTCGCGCTTTTCCACCTGGCTCACTCGCATCGCCATCAACGAGGGGCTCGAACGGGTGCGCAGTCGGCGGCCGACCGAGTCGATCGAGGTCGACGACGACGAAGAAGCGCCGTATCGACCGACCCAGGTGCAGATGTGGGTCGAAGACACCGAGCAGGTCTTCTCGCGGGTCCAGGTGCGAGCCCTGGTCGAGCAAGCCATCCTGGCCCTGCCGGAAAAGTATCGCACGGTGGTCGTCTTGCGGGACATCGAGCAGCTCACCACCGAGGAGACGGCGGCGGCGCTCGGCCTGGGAACGGCGACGATGAAGACCCGACTATTGCGCGGGCGGCTGTTGCTGCGCGAGGCGCTGGCGCCCCATTTCATCGATCGCGCGCGGGCGGCGCATGTTTAACTGCGGCGACGTCATCGCCCAGCTGGCAGGCTTTCTCGACCAGCAGCTGCCGGCCGAGCTGCGACACCAGATCGAACACCACCTGGCCGAGTGCCGGACGTGTACCGCAATCTACGACTCGACCCGCAAGACCATCCGCATCACCACCGAATCGCACACCTTCGAGATTCCCGAAGACGCCTCCGGCCGCTTGATCGCGCGCATCATGGCGCGCATCCACGAGGAATCCTGACCCCTGCCGACGAGCGGTGAATCCATCCGGGCCTGCGGCCCGTCTGATGGGTCGTGAAGCCGCGATCGAACAGGGAGGGCAGGCAGATGCTAGCTACGGAGACCGTTTCGGCCGCACCGACATCGCCCAGGCGCTTCGCTCCTCGATCTGTGTTCACCCCGTCATCCGGGGCTGAGCCGGAAGGGGCGGAAGCGCGCTTGCTGGCGGGGTTGCAGAGCGGCGACGCGCTGGCCTTCGAGGTGCTGGTGCGCACCTACAGCGGACGCATGCTGGCCGTCACGCGGCGCTTGCTGCAAAACGAGGAAGACGCCCGTGATGCCGTGCAGCAAGCCTTTCTCTGCGCGTTCCGTTCGGTGCAGCAGTTTCGCGGCCAGTCGCGCTTGTCGACCTGGCTGCACCGCATCGCGGTGAACGCAGCACTGATGAAGCGGCGCGCCGATGCCAGCCGGCCGGAGACGCCGATCGATCCCCTGCTGCCCGAGTTCACCAGCGAGGGTTACCACGCCCATCCCGTCGACACGCTGCCAGAAACAGCGCTGATGCGCCGCGAGGCGCGTGCGATGGTTCGGGCCGCGATCGAGCGCTTGCCGGAGAACTACCGCACCGTCGTGCTGCTGCGCGATATCGAAGAGCTGAGCACCGAGGAGGCGGCCGAGGCACTCGGTATTACGACGACGGCCGTCAAGCTGCGCTTGCACCGCGCCCGCCAGGCCTTGCGCACGTTGTTGCACACCGAGCGCGTCGGCAAGTTACCGTGCCGGGGCGGCGGCGTTGAAGGTTGTTAGTTGTTACGCTGTTAGGCTGTTAGGGGACCGGAGGCCTGGAGCAAGACCGAGCGTTCTCTGCAGGCTCCGCGGCGCGGAATTTCTTTTCTCCGATCGAGGCTAACAGCCTTCCGAGTCGCGACTATTGCGCCGGCCGGACGCCGGTTTCTTTCGGATCGTAGTCGATGCGCGTGACCTGGCCGCCGCCGCCGCCGAAGACGTTGCCGCCCGAGAAGACGACGCGTCCCAGACCCTTGTAGCTCCACTCGATGCGCGAGGTGTCGTCGCCGAAATAAAAGGGGATGAACGCCTTGCCGGTGGAATATTTCACCTGGTTGGTCGGCGCCCCGATGGCGTTCGTCACCTCCTGCATCGACATGCCGAGCTTGATCTTGGCCAGCGGGCTGTCGGGCGGGATGGGTGCTCCGCTCGTCGCGGCCGCGGCGGCAGGTGCCGAGGCCGGTGGGCCCGCCGGTGGTGGCGCGGAGGTCGAGCCGGAGTTGGAGGATTTCGCCGCACAGCCGGCGAGTGCAAGGGCAAGTGCGAGGCGAACAGAGCGAAGCGCGAGACGCGGCATGACGGACTCCATGGCAAAGCCGATCGGTTGACCCGGACTGTTCCCTCAGAGTCGCCGCGAGGTCAACTCCCCCCATCCGCTTCCGCCATCACACTTCCGTGACGGCCTTGACGCGGCCGCTCGCCACGGCGTCCTGTAGCGCTTTGAAATCACGCTCGTTCTGGTCGGCGTAGATATCGGCGAAGGTGGCCATCGCCTTGTCGAAGGCCTTGCCACCGCCGAGGTAGGCGCTGATCGAGATCGCATCGCCCGAGCGCGCATGAGCTCTGGCGAGCGTCCAGCCGCAGATCTTACCGTAGGTTTGGAGCGCCGACGGGTTCATCGACTCGACCTCCGCCGATGCCTTGGCGTCCCAGAGCTGGCGGATGTAGAAATCTTTGGTCTGTCCGTCGATCGTGACGATGCGTTCCCAGCCGAGCAGGATGTCGGAGGCCGCTTGCATCAAGCGCTGGCCCTCGACGACGCGTTGGCCGTGTTGCGCGAACTCGCTATGCCCGAGGAAGGGCTCGAGCACCGAGGCCTGGGCCTCCTTGAACTGCAGAAACAGCGGGTCGTTGTCGTCGCGGCCGACCAGCAGCAGGATCCAGCAGCGCGTGCCCACACTGCCGACGCCGACGACCTTGCGGGCGGCGTGGACGTAGCGGTACTCCTCGAGCAGCCGGCGCCGGTCGCGCGGCAGCGTTCGCTGGTACGTTTCGATCATGGTGCGGATGGCGACCTCGAGGTCGGCCTGTTCGGCACCTGGCAGGACGTCCTCGATCGGGGTGATGAGGGGCGGATTGCCGACGATGCGCCGCTGGCCGTCGACGACGCGGGTCAGCTTGGCCAGCGCGCTCAAGCTGTCCTTGGTCTTGGCGATGGTGCTCTGGAAGCGCTTCGCCAGCTTGCCCGTGGCGGCCGGGCCGAGATGTTCGTCGATCCGGTCGACGTCGAGCCGCGTGTACCAGATATCGATGTGGCGCATGGCGGCAAAGCGCGCCATCGCCTCCCGGTACTCGCGCGCCATGGCCAGCACGATCGCGCGGCGGGTGTCTTCGTCGAACCCCCGATCTCTGCCGGCGACGGCGAAGCTCGCGGCCAGGCGCTTGACGTCCCACTCGAAGGGGCCTGGCAGCGTCTCGTCGAAGTCGTTGACGCTGAAGATGAGGCGTCGATCGGGAGCGTGGAAGACACCGAAATTGGACAGGTGAGCATCGCCGCAGAGCTGCGTGAACAGCCCGGTGCGCGGGCCGTGGGCGAGATCCGCCGCCATGACGTAGGCGGCACCGCGGAAGAAGGCGAACGGCGAGGCCAACATCCGCCCATAGCGGATCGGGATCAGCTCGGGCAGGCGTGTCGCCGCCTGCTCCTCGAGCAGGTCGACGGGATCCAGCCGGTGCGCCAGTGGTTCCCAATCGCCATGCGCCGAGCGCGGCAGCTCGGAGCGCGCGGCCTTGCCCCGCGCCGCTCGCTCCGCCGGCGTCAGATGCGGGATGATCGCCGCTGATCGCGCCGTCGCCTTCCGTTCCTTCCTGCCCTTCGCCGTTCGTTTAACGTTTGCCATCGGCATCTCCGCGACGTGCTGACGTCTGGACGTGGGCGTCACGGTGTACGCCCACCCGCCGCCACGTCAACACGTCAACACGTCAGCACGTCCACACGTCAGCACGTCCCGCTTGTCGGTCGGCTCGGCTCCAGCTAGACGGTGGGACATGGCTGCTGCGGCGACCCGCCGGCGCACGTTGGTGTTGTGCGAGCCGCCCTACTTGTTCTGGGACCGCAGCCGCGACCGCCTGCGCCAAGGGGAGGAAACCATCCCCGGCATGGGCGTGCTCATGCTGGCGGCCGTGGCGCGGGAGCAGGGCTATGCGGTGCATCTCGTCGACGCCAAGGGCCAGGGCACGACGTTGGAGGATGTCTGTCAGCGCATCGAGGCCCTGCGACCGGACTACCTCGGCTTCTCGGCCACGACCATCGGGGTGACCAACGCGGCGCGCATCGCCGAGCGCATCAAGCGGGCGCTGCCCGGTGTGGTGACGATCCTCGGTGGCGCCCACGTCAGCGCCATTCCCGAGCGCACCCTGACGGCGTGTCCGAGCATCGACTACGGCGTGGTCGGCGAAGGCGAGGTATCCCTCTTCGCCCTGCTCGATCGCCTCGAGCGCGGTGTCCCGGTGGGCGATGTTCCCGGCCTCGCCTTTCGGCGCGACGGCGCCGTCGTGGCCAATCCGCGCGCGCCCTACATCGACGATCTCGATGCGCTACCGAGGCCGGCCTGGGACCTGCTGGCGGATTTTCCGCATCGCTTCCAGCCGTCGCTGTTCAACTACCCGCGCACCCCGGTGGCGACGTTGATGACCTC
The DNA here is from genome assembly GCA_964475125.1 of uncultured Binatia bacterium (SeqCode). GTDB lineage: Bacteria > Desulfobacterota > Binatia > HRBIN30 > CADEER01 > CAYYWP01. The sequence goes on from CAYYWP010000054.1 coordinate 10,155, forward strand.
GCGCGGCTGCCCGTTCACCTGTACCTTCTGTGATCGATCGACCTCGGGCCGCAAGGGACGGCTGCACAGCGTCGAGACGATCGCGCGCTTGTGCACCGAGCTGGTCGAGCGCGGCGCGCGCCATATCATCTTCCTCGACGACCTGTTCACGGTGCGCCGCCAGCGCGTCGTCGAGCTCTGCGAGGCCATTCTCGATGCCGGCCTGCAGTTCTCGTGGGCCTGCAACAGCCATCCGAACCTGCTCGACTTGCCGACCTTACAGCTCATGCAGCGAGCCGGCTGTTGGCAGATCGCCTACGGCATCGAATCGGGCTCGCAGCGCATCCTCGACGTCGTCAAGCGCGAAGTGCGCATCCCCCGCATGCGCGAGACCCTGCGCATGACGCGCGCCGCCGGCATTCGCACCAAAGGCTACGTCATGCTCGGCCATCCGACGGAAGGATTGGACAGTCTCGCCGAGACCGAGGCCTTCCTGCGCGTCGTCGAGCTCGACATCTGCCAGATCACCAAGTTCACGCCCTATCCCGGCACGCCGGCCTATCCCGCCATCCACCAGCACGGCGCCTTCGATGAGGACTGGGAGCGCATGAACGCGATGAACTTCGTCTTCGTCCCCAACGGCTTGACGGTCGGCGCGCTCGAAGCCGCCTTCGCGCGCTGCTACCAGGTGTTCTACTCGCGGTCCGACGTCTTGTGGGGGCTCGCCCGCATGATGGCGAAAGAGCCGCGTTTCATCGGCCGCATGGCCGTGTCGGCCGGGGTGTACCTGCGCGATTTGTTCGCCACCGGGAGCTGGCGTCATTACACGCGACGCGTGGCGGATGCGGCGTAGGGTGCTACGCGGCTTACGTCGACGCGATCGAGGGGACGACGAGGAAAGGCAAAAAGCAAAAGGCAAAAGGCAAGGGTTCTGCAGTCAGCCCAGCGCAACCGTGATTCAGGTCGGCGCGAGGGCGCCGTCGTCGATCAGGGCCAGGACCACTTCGACATCGGCGGCGAGCGGGCGGTCGTCGCCGAGTGGTGCGCTGCGCTGGCGCACCGCGGCGTGGGCGGCGCGCGTGCCGCGGCCGGCCTGGGAGAGCCCGCGCAGCTCGAGCGCCTGGGCCGCGCAGAGGAGCTCGATCGCCACCAGGTGCGCGGCGTTGTCGAGCACGCGCGCCGCCTGACGGGCGGCGACCATCCCCATGCTGACGATGTCCTGATTGTTGGCGTTGGTCGGCACCGAGCGGACGCTGGCCGGCGCCACCAGCACGGCGTTGTCGGCCGCCATGGCGCCGGCGCAGTACTGCAAGCCCATGAATCCGTTGTGCAGACCGGCGACGCCGCGGCACAGAAAGGGGGGCAAGCCGTTGCTCAGGGCAGGATCGAGCAGGCGCGCCAGGCGCCGTTCGCCGATGACGGCGAGCTCGGCAACCGCCAGCTTGAGCTGATCGAGCGCCATCGCCACCGGCTGGCCGTGAAAGTTGCCGCCGTGCACGACGCGGTTCTCGTCGGCCAGGAACAGCGGGTTGTCGCTCACGGCATCGAGCTCGGCGCTGACCACGTCGGCGGCGCTATCGATCGCATCGCGCACCGCTCCCATCACCTGGGCGATGCAGCGCAGCGTGTACGCATCCTGTGAGGTCGCCACCGTGCCGTCGGCGCGGACCAGGGCGCTGCCGGCGAGCAGTTCGCGCAGGCGCTCTGCCACTGCCCCAGCCCCCGGGTGAGGGCGGGCGCGGTGCAGCGCCGGATCGAGCGCCTCGCGGTGTCCGCGCAAGGCATCGAAGCTCATCGCCGACGCCGTTTCCGCCGCGGCCGCGACGCGCCAGGCCCGCGCCACCAGCAGGGCAGCGGCACCGGTGTGAAACGAGGTGCCGTTCATCAGTGCCAAGCCCTCGCGCGTGCCGGGCACGAGCGGGCGCAACCCGGCATGCTGCAGGGCCGCGGCGGCCGCGACGCGCGCGCCGCCGGCTTCGAGCTCGCCTTCGCCGAGCACGGCCAGGGCGACCTGTGCCAGCTCGACCAAATCGCCGCTGGCGCCGACGCCGCCAATCTCGCGCACGATCGGGTGCAGGCCGGCGTTGAGCATGCCGATCAGCGTCTCCACCGTTTCGGGCGCAACACCGGAGCACCCCTTGGCGAGCACGTGGGCCCGCGCCGCCATCGCTGCGCGCACGACGGCGGTCGGGTGCGGCGGGCCCAGGCTGACGGCGTGACTGCGCACGAGATTGCGCTGGAATTGTTCGCGCTGTGCCGCTTCGACCTGGATACCGGAGAGCGGCCCGCAGCCAGTGGTCAGGCCGTAGACCGGTGTGGCACTGGCGATGAGGCGGTGAACGAAGGCGTGACTGCGCTCGAGCCGCCGGCAGGCGGCGTCGTCCAGACGGGTACGCGCCCCGGTGCGCGCCAGCGCGTCCACCTCGGCGATCGTCAGGCGCTCGCCGCCGATCGCGATTGTCGCAGGGCCGTGCATGCGTGGGGCAGTCCGGTCGGGCTTAACCGTGGGCCGCGATCCGGTCAAGGCACGGCCAGCATACCCGATCGGCGCGCGTTGACCAGCCGCGGCGCAGTCTGGTAGCCCGCAGCCCGACCGGTCCGACCGGCGGTCGGCGGGCGGCGGCAGAGATGATCGCGTCAACGGCGTCATGCCCATAATCGGGCGAGTCAATCAGTGGTCCGGGAGCGGAGACCACCTCGTGGCGGCACCGAACGGGCCATGATGCAGGCTGACGTCGTCGTCATCGGCGGCGGACCCGCTGGCAGCGTGGCGGCGGGGTTCCTCGCCCAGGCCGGCCTGCGCGTCCTGCTGTTCGAGCGCGAGCACTTCCCGCGCTACCACATCGGCGAGTCGCTGTTGTCGGCGACGCTGCCGATCCTGGAGGCGCTCGGCGTGATGCCGGCCATCGAGGCGGCCGGCTTCGTCTGCAAGCCGGGGGGCACCTTCATCTGGGGCGCGCAGCGGGTGCCGTGGAGTTTCTATTTCCGCGACGATCCGGGCGGCCGCCCGAATGCGTTCCATGTCCTGCGCTCGCAGTTCGACCACCTGCTGCTGCAGCACGCCGCGCGCTGCGGTGCCGATGTCCGCCAGGGCCAGCGGGTCGAGGTCGTGAACTACGACGGCAACCGCAACCGCGTGGTGGCGATCGGGGAGCGCGGTGTCGCCACAGCAGTGCAGGCGCCGTGGGTGATCGACGCCAGCGGCCAGCAGGCCCTGCTCGGGCGGCGCGATCAGTTGCGCCGCTTCGACCCGTTCTTCAAGAACCTGGCCGTCTTTGGCTACTTTTCCGGCGCCCAGGCGCTCGACGGCGCGGTCGCCGGCAACATCCTCTCGGCGGCGTTCTCGGACGGCTGGTTCTGGTTCATTCCGTTACACGACGGGACGACGAGCGTCGGCGCCGTGGTGGACGCCAAGCGCTTCGCCGGCGCGGCGGCGGGGGATCCCGAAGCGCTCTACAAACGACTCCTCGCCGCCTGCGGCCCGGTGGCGGAGCGCACCGACAGCGCTCGCTTCGTCGGCCCGGTGCGCGTGATTCGCGACTACTCGTACTGCAGCACGCGCTTCTACGGGCCCGGCTATCTGCTGGCCGGTGATGCGGCCTGTTTCATCGATCCGGTGTTCTCCACCGGCGTGCACCTGGCGTGCCTGTCCGGCTACCTGGCGGCGGAGACGGTGAGAGCGATCCGCGTCGCGCCGCACACCGCCGAGCTCGCGCTGGCAGACTACGACCACCGCTACCGCGCCGCCTTCGAGCGCTATCTGCGCTTCCTCTACTTCTTCTACGACCATCACGCCGACCCCGACTCGTACTTCTGGACGGCGCGCAAGATCCTGAACTCCGAGGCGTCGCTCGAGGCTCGTACCGCCTTCGTTCGCCTGATGTCGGGTACCGGCGACCTGCTCAGCCTCGACACCGCCCTGGCCGCGGCGCTGGCGAGCCGACACGCTCGCATGGACGCCGCGACGCTGCGCGGCACCTTTGCCGCCGCGCCCGATGCGGGCCTGTTTCGGGTTCGCGAGACGGTGAAGGAGATCGACGCCGCCCCAGGTCGGCGCCGCCCACCGACGTGACCGCGCGGCGCCTGGCGGAGCGGCTGCTCGCCTCCCACCGCGGCTTCGCATCGGCTCTCTCCGCCGCCGTCGGCGCGGCCGCCGCGCTCAGGCGCGCCGCCCCGGCGCTCTGCGTCATCGCGCTGCTCGTCTGGACGAGCTGGTTACACCTCCTGGTCAGCCTGCGGATTCTGCAGTGGGACAGCCATGTCTTCATGCTCATGGGGCGCTGGTGGCTCGATGGCATCTGGCCGTACCGCGACGCGTGGGAGCTCAAGCCACCCGGCATCTTCGTCTATTTGGCCGGCCTCTTCGCCATCTTGCCGGATGCCCTGTGGAGCGTTCGCATCGGCAATTGGCTGCTGGCCTGTGCCAGCGCGGTGGCCGCCTGGGTGTTTCTGCGCCGGCAGACCGGTGCTCTGGCCGGCTTCCTAGGCGCGGGGGCCTGGAGCTACTGGAGCACTCAGTCCTTCTTCGTCTGGGGCGGCGTCTACACGGAGCTGTACGCCGCGACCGCCGTCTGGATCGCCTGTGCCTCGGCCAGTCGTCACCGACCCCTGGCTGCCGGCGCCGCGGTGGCGGTAGCGGTGTTGTTCAAACACCCGGCGGCAACGGTCCTTCTCCCCGTCGCCTGGCTGCTCGGACGGCAGGCCGTGCCGCGCCTGTTGATCGGCTTCGCCAGCGTCTCGCTCGCGGTCGTGGCCTTCGCCTGGCTGGTGCCGGGCATGTGGCAACCCTTCGTCGAATGCAATTGGACAGCCCTGGTCGCTCGCGCGCAGGCCGGCAGCGGGTTGGCCGGCGCGCAGCACTTGGCGGAACTCTGGGCGTCTCTCCGCGAGTTGGCCGCACGATTCTCCATCGCCTGCCTGTTCGCCATCGCCGGCGTGGCCACGGCGCCGGCGGTCGCGGTGCTGTGGTTCCTCGCCGATACGCTCGGTGTCATGGCGCAGCGCGGTTTCCACGCCCACTACTGGGTGCTCGCCTTCCCATCGGCGATCTGGATCGCCAGCACGGCACTGCGCCGCCCGCTGGTCGCCGGACTGGCGGTGGTCATCCTGGTCGCCTGGCTGCCCGGCGAATGGCGCGCCATGGCGCCGGGTACGCGCCGGGCCTGGCACATGTGGACGACGGGCGACTGGCCGGTGAGCACGAGCCGACCGTTCGAGGAGGAAGTCGGGCACTACGTGCGGGCGCGGACGGCGCCTGCCGAGCGGATCTCGGTGATCGGTTGGAACGCGACCGGCCTCGGCATCTATTGGAGCGCCGAACGCCTGCCCGCCAGCCGGCACTTCTTCGGCTTGTGTTGCGATGTGCCGCAGGAAACCATGCTGGCGGAAGTCGAGCGCGACCAGCCGAGCGCCGTGGTGCTGCTTGGCATTCCCGACGACTCCTCCATCCGCACCTCGCTCACCCGCGCCTACGCACTGGATCGCCGCTTCACGGCCGACTACACAGCCGACGTCTGGCTGCGCAAACACGACGAGAGCGGCGGGGCGGCTGCGCCGTGACGCCGCGCTGATCGGTTACGAGATCGTCGCCCACGCATCCGGGTGGGCGCGCAGGTAGCGGTTCACCTTCAGGTTGGCCACCAGGTAGGCGAGCGTCTCCAGGTAGTTGCCCGACGGCGGCGGGAAGAGCCGTCGGGCGATGGCGGGGACCGAGTAGAAGCCCTCGTAGACGGCCTTGAAGCCGTGCATCATCTCGCCGGCGCTCATCTGCGCCGGGCGCACCAGGGCGCTGCCGTAGTCGTAGCGGCCCCAATCGTGCGTGGTGATGCGACCGGCGGCGAGCATGTCGTCGTAGTACTTGGTGCCGGGATACGGGCAGGGGGTGAAGAGTTTGAGGAACGACACCTTGTTGTCGAGCAGAAATTGCAGCGAGCGCGCGAAGGTATCGACGGTGTCGCCATCGAGGCCGACCATCAGCAGCCCGATCACCTGAATGCCCTTGGCGCGGATGGCCGCCAGATCGGCGCTGAAACGCTGCGGCTGGTTGAAGCGCTTGTTGATGGACTCGAGGCTCTCTTCGTTGACGCTCTCGAGGCCGATCGACAGGCTGACGCAGCCGCTGCGCGCCGCCAGATCGAGCAGCTCCGGGTCGCGCGCGATGTTGATGGTGCACTGGCTGGCCCACTTCAGACGCAGCGGGATCATGGCGCGAAAGAGCTCTTTGGCGGCGTTCGGATGGCCGATCGGGTTGTCATCGAGGAAGAGGACGCGGTGGGCGCCGACCGCCTTGATGGCCAGCAGGTCGCCGATGACCTCGTCGACCGGACGGGTGCGAAACCCGCGCTCGTAGTACGTCTGCACGGCGCAGTACTCGCACGGATGCGGACAGCCGCGCGAGAAGACGACCGGCCAGTGAAAGTACATGCGGTACATCCAACTGCGCTGGAAGACGTCGTACTTGAGCAGCGGCAGGCTCGTGTAGTCGACGCGCGGCAGGCCGCGCAGGTCGTGCCACCCGGCGGCGCGATAGATGCCTCGGCTGCGGTTGGCGGCGAGATCGGCCAACACCTGTGCCCAGACCGTCTCGGCCTCGCCCGCGACGACGGCATCGGCGTGGCGCAGCGACGCCGCCGCCGTCAGCGTCACCCAGGTGCCGCCGAGGACGACCTTCAGACCGCGGCGGCGGAAGTGGTCGGCGAGCTCGTAGGCACGGCGGATCTGCGGGCCCATGGCGGTGATGCCGACCACATCGCCGCCGTAGTCGAGGGCGACGTCGTGGAACAGCTCGTCCACCATCGTCACCTCGTGCTCGGGCGGCGTCAGCGCCTTGAGGTAGGGTAGCGTCAGCCCGCTGGTCCAGTAGCGCGTGGTGCGGTGCAGGGTGCCGTCGGCGTTGTAGTGCGTGGGCGAGACGAGCAGAATGCGCACGGCCCAGGATTAGGCAGCGCCGGAGCGCGGAGTCAACGCGCGAGGCGCCGCGCCGGCCGCACACCCGGGATCAAGCACATGCCGTGCGCAAGCCCAGGCAGATGATGCCTCGGGCCCACGACAGAACGACAATTCCGAACGTCAGGTGTCAACGCGGCAACTGGCGAGACAAGAACAAACGTGGGTTTTTTCCCGTCGCCGCCGCGGGCACGCCCCCTGCTAAGCCCGCATGGCGTTGACGCACCGGAGAACGGGCACAGGAACGGTCGAGAACCGTACGATGGGCATGCCGCGGCGAGCCGCGGCGACGGCGGGAATCGCCGCGGTCGCCTGTCTGGCGCTGGGGCTGGGGACTGCGATGGCTGCGACGAAAGCGCGACCGAAGCCGCTGGTCGCTTGTGGCAACCACCTCGACGATGACGGCGACGGGTTCTGCGACTTCGCCGGCCGCAACGCCTATTGCAGCGACGGCAGCCGGCTCGGCGACCCGGACTGCGCTAGCAAGGACGACGACACCGAGGCCTGCGCGCCGGTCGCCGAGGTGTGCGACGGGCGCGACAACGACTGCGACGGCGCGATCGACGAAGGCGGCGTGTGCAGCGTGCCGTATTACTGCGACAGCGACGGCGATTCGTATCGCGCCGGCGCCGCGACCGGCGTGTGCAGCTCCAGCACCTGCCCGCCGGCGGGCTGCGCGACGGCGCCGGGCCCGGACTGCAACGACGCCAACGCGGCCATCAATCCGGGCGTCAGCGAGAACTGCGACGCCAACCGCATCGACGACGATTGCGACGGCGTCATCGACGAATGCCACCCGTGCGCGAACGGCGTGCGCGACGGCAGCGAGAGCGACGTCGACTGCGGCGGCGCCTGCGCCGCATGTGCCACGGGCAAGTCGTGCACCGGTGCTGCCGACTGCGCCAGCGGCTTCTGCGAGGCCGGCGTGTGCGTCGACACCCCCTCCACGCTCGGCGATTCGTGCAAGGCGATCAAGTACGACGGCAGCTTCACCAACCACATCAACCTCGTCTTTGTCCCCTCGGGATTCAACGGCGACATGGCGGCATTTGCCAGCGCCGTGCAGTCGATCGCCGGGCTCTTCAGCTCCTACGAGCCGTTCGGCTCCGGCATCGCAACCCACAACATCGTCTACGCGCCGGTCGAAGGGGGTAGCTACTGCGACTTCAACTGCAACGGCATCGCGCGGCTGCTGTGCTGCAGCACCAGCCAGGCGCGCACGCTCTCGGCGATGTGCACCAGCGGCGCGCGGCAGACGATCGTCGTGCACAACAGCACCACCTACGGCGGCGCCGGCTACACCTCGGCCGATGTGGCGACCACCTCGATCCACTCCAGCGCCCCGCGCATTGCCATGCACGAGCTCGGGCACTCGCTGTTCGACCTGGCGGACGAGTACGACTACTCGACCTACACGCCCGCGGGCGCGCCGAACTGCGATGCGGCGGGCTGCAACCGCTGGGCCGACATGCTCGGTTTCCAGGGCGTCGACTGCCGTTCCAACAGCTGCGCCGCCGGCGCCTACTGGGCCAGCGAGCTGACCTTGATGCGCTCGCTGTCGTACCCGTTCGAAGAGGTCAATCTGCGGCAGTCCTGTTGCACCTACCGCCGCCAGACCGGCACCCTGCCGCCCTACTGCGACGTCTTCCGCAACTTCGCCTACAGCGCCAACTTGGAGGGCTACTGCGACGGCACGGCGGGGACGAGCCCGTCGGGCACGCCGCTCGAGTACCTGAACGCGCCGCGGCGCTTCGATTTCGTCCGCTACCCCGGCCAGTCGAGGTGGACGCTCGTCGGCGCCACCGACGCCCGCCCCGGCTACTATCCGCGTCGCCTCGTCTACGGCGACGGCGCCGGGCCGGTGCAGGTCGACATCGACCTCGGCGCCGGCGGCCGCAAGACGCTCAAGTTCTCGGATACGGAACCCGTCGAGTACCCGGGCGAGACCCATGGCCTCGGCGGCTGGGTCCGCGTGCCGCGTGAGGTACTGTCGGTGCTCGTCGACGGCCGCAACGGCAAGCCGTCGGTGACGGTGCGCAGCAAGTAAGCGCTACAGGGGAGGCGCTCGGAGTGGCGCGCAGCCCGCGCAATCAGTCCCGCCACCGATGAAGTGAGAAAAAAAAACGGGCGGGCGCTCTTTACGCGCCCGCCCGTAGCCCGCTGATTTTGGGGCGCAAGGACCGGAGGGTAACAGCTACGGCTTGCAGGGTTTGACGTCGCCGTCCACGTACTTCTTGTTTCCGCGTGCCCTTTGGCACTCGGCGGTCATCGCCGGGCCCGGACGGTCGAAGGGCGAAGGCGTCTCGCCGCCGAACTCGTCGAGGATGTCCTCCGAGTTGTTGAAATCGTCGAGTGCTTGGATACATCCGCTGCCGCTGATCGCGGCCTTCGAAGCGTCACAGTAGTTCGACTCGCAGTAAGTGATCCACTCCTCGATCGACTTCCCTCCGAACGACCATGCCGCACAGCTGCCGCCGTCGCTGACCGCCGCGGTGGTCTGCAGGTTGAGCTTCGCAGCCGTGAGCTGTGCGGCCAGCGAGAGATACTCCGGATTGCTCTTGAGGTCGTTCGCGCTCGTGCACAGCGCTTCCGAGGTCGAGCACGCATTGGCCGGCGTGACGCTGACCACCGCGCCACAGACATCGATCGGCAGCAAGTTCAAACTGCGCGTGTCCGTCCCCGCGATCAAGTGCGGATGGGTGCCCCAAAAGCCGCGCGTGCGGGTGATGCAGGTGTCGCCTGGAGGCGGGCTCGGATCGCACGAATCGCACGAAGGGCCGGCCAGGCAGCTGTAGGTGCATTCCCGTCCCCCTTCCTTGTCGGCCAGCACGGTTGCTCCGAGGCCGGGTTTACTCGACTCACCGGGAATTTTCACCGTCATCGTAAGGCACTCACCGGCCGAAAGGTTCGGCGCATCGCACTTCGCGACGAAGCTATCCGAACCACTCCCTGCACCGTAGCACGCGGCGTCGCCCTCTACCGGTGTGCCTTTTGAACAGGTGATGGTGATGTCGGTACCAGCGCTCAGGCAACTCCCAGTTGCTCCGAGTTGTGGAAACTCGACGTCGAAGTGGCTGAGGCCCTGGAAGTGGTCGGTCCGACAATCCCCCGAACACGTTCCGGCGCAGTCGGCGTCCGAGGTGCACGCGATCGCGGTCCCGGCGCACTTCTTCGACCCTGTCGGGCCATTGCAATTCAGTGAGCAATCCTGGTGATCCTGGCAGCTGGCGCCGTTGTTCGAGCACACCCCATCGAACGCCGGTGCGCACACCAAGTACGTGTATACGGCCTCACCGTTATCGGACGTCGCTGCGGGCACGTAGTTGGTCAAGGCGATCGAGAATCCGTTCGAGCAGAGAGTCCGCTGCAAGTTCTCACACGTCACGTCGGCACATGGATCGCTCGTGGGCTGGGCGCTCGTATAGGTCGCCCCGCTGGCGATCAACATCAGGGCCCAACCGGTTGGCAACAGCAACTTCTTCATCCGAGTGTTCATTCTTCCTTCCTCCCTCTTGGTGACGGCATGGCAACTTGTCGGCGCGCCACCTGTTTCGAAGAGGCCTGCCGCTTCACCCGCATCGCGCCCGCCGCGTTCGGGCGGGTCATCCATCCAGGCCTCGGGTGAGTTGGAACGGCCGTCGATGCTAGCTGGCTTCAACCATATGGGTGTCTCCTTCGAGTGCCGATACGCTTGGAGGTATGTGCCCCAGCCCCATGATCCGCGACTGGTCATATGATGTGCTAAACGCTCGTCACGCAATGTATTTGTACTAATCTATATCAAGTTCCATGCATACTACTACGACAAACTACAGGTCGCGGTTTTTTCTTGCGTCAAGCCGACAGAGCCTCCCTCCCCCGAACCGCCGGTAGTCGAGGGCGACGTCGTGGAGCAGCTCGTCCACCATCGTCACCTCGTGCTCGGGCGGCGTCTGCGCCTCGAGGTAGGGTAGAGAGCGTCAGAGGGTGGTCCAGTAGCGCGTGGTGCGGTGCAGGGTGCCGTCGGCGTTGTAGTGCGTGGGCGAGACGAGCAGAATGCGCACGGCCCAGGACTCGGAGCGCCGTGCACAGTGTCGACGCGCTCGCCGGCTGGTCACAGGGGACTGCCGCGCGGCGACGATGAAGGCGCTGAAAGACGTCGGCGAACAGACGGAGGGAACTCGCATGACCCCAGCCCCCATGCCCGGCGCGGAAAGTTGCTTCGTGCAGGCCGGCGCCTTGCGGACGCATTACTACGCGGCGGGCCGCGGCACGCCGGTGATCTTGCTGCACGGCGGCGGCGCCGGCGCGGACAGTTGGGGCAACTGGCGCCACTGCGTGCCGGAGCTGGCGCGCCATCACACCGTTTACGCCGTGGACATGCTCGGGTTCGGCTTCACCGCCCAGCCCGACCCGTCCGGCTTCACGTACACGCAGCAGGCGCGCATCGATCATGTGATCGCGGTCCTGGAGGCGCTGCAGCTGCCCGCCACCGCCATCATCGGCAATTCCATGGGCGGCCTCACGGCCATGGGGGTGGCCGTCGATCGCCCAGACCTGGTGGACAAACTGGTGCTCATGGGCAGCGCCGGCGTGCGCGCGCCGATGAGCGAGTCGTTGCAGTCCATCCTCAACTACGACTTCACCGTGGCGGGTATGGAGCGCATCGTGCGCGGGTTGACCCACTCCGACTTCGTGCCGGACCCGGCGATGATCGAGTACCGGCATCGCCTATCGGTTCGCCCCGAGACCAGGGCGGCGTACGCCGCCACCATGCAGTGGCAGCGGGATCAGGGCGGGTTGTTCTACGAAGAGAGCTACATGCGCCGCATCGCGCAACGGACGCTGGTGGTCAACGGCAAGGACGACCAAGTGGTGCCGCTGAGCAGCGGCTTCCGCCTCGTCGAGCTAATCGACAATGCGTGGGGCTATTTCATCCCGCGCTGTGGCCACTGGGCCATGATCGAGCGGCCGGCGGACTTCTTGCGCGCTACGCTGGCCTTTCTCGACGGCTAACGGCCGGGTGAAAAACGCGTTCCGCCCACCCTTCGACGGGCTCGGCAGTCGCCCGTCGAATACCGCCCCGTCCCTTGAAACAAGCGTCCAAGACGCCCACTAGTGTCAGGGTATGGCGAGCAGCAACGCGCAGGCCGGGGCGCTGATCGGGCGCGAGCCCAGGTGGGCGCGCCTAGTGCTCAACCGGTTCATCTTCCGCGCCATGCTGTTCGTCAACGGGGCGATCGCCATCGCCCTGTACCGGATCAGCCGGCCCCTCGCCTGGCGCTTCGCCAAGCTGCAGGCGCGCAATCTCATGCGGCTGTGCGGCGTGCGCGTGCACACGCGCGGGCTCGAGCACCTCGGTCCGGGTCCGTACATCTTCACCCCCAACCACCAGAGCCACTTCGACATCGTCGCGCTGCTCGGCCTGCTGCCTGGCATCACCCGCTTCGCCGCCAAGCGCGAGCTGTTCACGGAACCGATTCTCGGCGCGGTGCTGCGCACCATGGGGATGATTCCGATCGATCGCGCCGATCCGCTCGACGCCATCGACCGACTGAGTCGGGCGACGCGCGACGGCAGCTCGCTGGTCATCTTTCCCGAGGGCACGCGCAGCCGCGACGGCGCGCTGCTGCCATTTCGCAAAGGCGGCTTCGTCGCCGCCATTCACCTCGGCGTGCCGGTGGTGCCGGTGGTGTGCAAGGGCACGACGCAGATCATGCCGAAAGGAAAATACCTCTCGATCCTGCCCGGTACCGCCGAGCTCGTCGTGCTGGAGCCGGTCGCGACCGAGGGGATGACGTACGACGATCGCGGACGCCTGTGCGACCTGGTGCGAGCGCGCATCGAAGCCGAGCTGGCACGCCCACTGTCGGCGTAGTCGCGCGTCGCCACGACTGCACGACCAGCCAATTGAAACCAACGCGGTACGCTCGCCTTCCGACTGGCGCGGAGCGAGCGAACGGCGTTACGGCACGGGCACACTCCGCTCATCCTGAGCCCGTCGAAGGATGAGCGCGCCCTTATTCGACCGGCGGCGACGGGCCGACCGGCTCGGTGATCTCGACGAACTGATTGGCCGCGATGTCCGTGAGCGTCGAACGCGCGCCGGACGGCCAGTGCACCTCGATGCGCTCCACCTCCGTCGCCTCGCCGAGACCGAAGTGCTGCACCAGCGAGGAGCCGGAGAGGTAGCCGGAGCCGGCCTGCACCTCGCGCATCTGGCGCTGGCCCCCGGCGCCGAGCGTGATCCGGGCCCCGACCGCGTCGCGGTTGCTGCGCGTGCCGATCAGCTTGACGGCCAGCCAGTGGTGATCGGTGCCGACGTTGTGCAGCAGCTGCGCCGGCTGGCGGTAGTTGCGCACCAGCACGTCGACGCGGCCATCGCGGTCGTAGTCGAGCAGCGCCACGCCGCGGCCGTCCTCGACGCGGTCGGCGTCGTTGACGTAGGCGACGTCGGTGAAGGTGCCGTCGCCGTTGTTGCGGAAGAGGCAGTCGCGCTCGTTGCCGTTCAGACTGTTGACGCCGATGGCGACCAACTGGCCGTCGGTCTGATCGCGGCGCCGACCGACGCCGTCGAACATGTCCAGTCAGACGTCGTCGGGCAGCTGTCCGGTGACGAAACCGTTGGCGGCGTAGAGGTCGA
>CAYYWP010000055.1:0-22734 GCA_964475125.1 uncultured Binatia bacterium (SeqCode)
CGGCGACCTGCCGAAAGTTGGGCGCAACGATCCGTGCCCGTGCGGGAGCGGCAAGAAGTACAAGAAGTGCCACGGCGCGTGATCCCGAGGGGCGGGGGCGAAGGAGTGGAGTGATGTCGGTGGCGGGGGGTGGCCGGTGAGGGTGCGCATGCCGCGCCCGGCGGCGCGCGTGCGCGGCTTTCGCTTCGCGGGCGTCGCCTGCGGACTCAAGGCGAGCGGTCGCCGCGACGTGGCGCTGATTGTGTCGGATACGCCGGCCGCGGCCGCCGGCGTCTTCACCACCAACCGCGTCAAGGCCGCGCCGGTGGTGATCGGACGCGAACGACTGCGCGGCGGCCGGGTCCAAGCCATCGTCGTGAACAGCGGCAACGCCAACGCCTTCACCGGCCGCGCCGGCCTCGCCGCCGCCCGCGCCATGACCCGTCAGGTGGCGCGACGGCTGGGCATCGCCGAGCACCTGGTGGTGCCGTCGTCGACCGGACGGATCGGCGTCCAACTGCCCATGGCGCGGTTGCGCCGCGGCATCGCGGCCGCGGCCGAACAGCTGGCGCCGGACGGATTTGCGCACGCCCTCGAGGGCATCATGACGACCGACGCCTTCCCCAAGTTCGGCGCCGAGCGCCTGCGGCTGGGGGGCCGTGCGGTCACCATCGCCGGGCTCGCCAAAGGGGCGGGGATGATCGCCCCGCACCTGGCGACGTTGCTGGTCTACGTCCTCACCGATGCGCACGTGTCGGCAGGCGCCCTGCGCCGCGCCCTGCGCGCCGCGCTGCCGACGTCGTTCAACGCCATCGTCGTCGACGGCGACATGAGCACCAACGACACCATTCTCGTGCTGGCCAACGGCGCCGCCGACAATCGCCGGCTGACCGGTACCGGGCCCGACTATGTGCGCTTCGCCGCCGCGCTGCAGCGCCTCATGGCGCGGCTGGCGCGCCTGGTCGTCAAGGACGGGGAAGGGGCCACGCGCGTCATCGAGATCGCCGTGCGCGGCGCCCGTTCTGCCCGCGATGCGGCGCGCGTGGCCGACGCCATCGCCCGCTCGCCGCTGTGCAAGACGGCGTTCTTCGGCGGCGATCCGTATGCTGGTCGTGTGGTCTGCGCGGCTGGGTATAGCGGCGCGGTGTTCGATCCGGGCCGCCTCGACGTGTATCTCGATGACGTGCAGATCGTGCGCCGCGGCACCGAGGTCGTCTCGCGCGTCGAGCGTCGCGCCAATCGCATCGCCGCCCGGGCTGAATTTCGCCTGACCCTCGATCTGCACGCCGGCCGAGGCCGGGCGTTCCGTCTGGCCAGCGATCTGACCGTGGCGTATGTGCGTTTCAACTCCGATTACCGAACCTAGCGGGCGGTTGGAAACACCCGCGCTCATCCTTCGACCGGCTCATCCTTCGACCGGCTCAGGAGAGCGGGAAGGGCTCGTATCGCCGCGCGCCTCCACTCACCCTTCGACCCTGCGACGGGCTCAGGGCTCAGGACATGCCCTGAGTCCGTCGAAAGGGATGAGCGGAACGCGCCGGTCAACGGACGATTTGCGCGCCGGCTGACGGCGTGGGGAGGGCCACATGCAGGGACCGATGAAGATGGTCGGCGCGTCGGTGAAGCGGGTCGAGGATCCGCGCTATCTGCGCGGCAAGGCGAACTTCGTCGCCGATTTCGCCATGCCGGGCATGCTCGAGGTCGCCTTCTTGCGCAGCCCACACGCTCATGCGCGCATCCGCTCGATCGACGTCGCGGCGGCGCGACGCCACCCGGGCGTACACGCCGTGATCACCTGGGACGACTTGCGCGACGCGGTGAAGCCGTTTCGCACCCTGCTGGATCCCGCCAAGCAACCGACGTTCAAAGCGTGTGATCAAACCCCGCTGGTGAGCGACAAGGTGCGCTTCGTTGGCGAGGCCGTCGCGGCGGTGGTCGCCGACAGTCGCTATGTGGCGGAAGACGCCCTCGACCTGATCGCCGTCGACTGGGAGCCGCTCGACGCCATCGTCGACCCCGAACGCGCCTTGGCGGAGCACTCCAACCTGGTGCACGAGGAGTGGGGCGACAACGTGGTCATCAGCCTCGACCTGGCGACGCCGGGGCTCGACGAGGCGTTTCGCGACGCCGCGGCGGTGGTGAAGGATCGTTTTCGCAGCAATCGCCATTTCGCCCTGCCGCTCGAGCCGCGCGGCCTGGTCGCCAAGTTCGACGCCGTGCGCGGCGAGCTCACGGTGTGGATGGCCACCCAGATGCCGCACATGATGCGCACCGGCTTCGCCGATCACCTCGGCCACCCCGAGAACCGCATCCGCGTCATCGCGCCCGACGTCGGCGGTGGCTTCGGGCTGAAGGCGCATCTGCATCCGGAGGAAGTGGTCACCGTCGCCCTGGCGCGCCGATTCGAGGTGCCGCTGCGCTGGTTGGAAGACCGGCGGGAGAGCTTTCTCGCCTCGCATCACGCCAAGGACGAGCTGCTCGACGCCGAGCTGGCGGTCGACGCCGACGGGACGATCCGCGCCCTGCGCTTCCGCGCCGTCTCCGATGCCGGGGCGTACAACGCCTACCCGTTCAACTCGGCGCTCGAAGTCGCCCAGATCGCGTGGATCCTCCCAGGACCGTACCGCGTGCGCAACTACGGCTGCACGGGCTTTGCCGTGGCGACCAACAAGCCGCCGATCGCGCCCTATCGCGGCGTCGGCGCGCCCACCGCGTGCTTCGTCATGGAAGGCCTGCTCGACCGCGCCGCGCGCGCGCTCGGGATGGATCCGGCGGACATCCGACGCAAGAACATGCTGCGCCAGGAGGAGTTTCCGTACACGACGGTGAGCGGGCTCACCTACGAGATCGGCGGGCACCACGAATGCCTCGAGAAAGCCCTCGAGGTGTCCGGCTATGCCGGCTTCCGGCGCGAGCAGGCAGCGCTGCGCGAGCGCGGTATCTACCGCGGCATCGGCATCGGTTCGTACGTCGAGATGACCGCCTTCAGTTCGCTGTTCTTCAACCAGAGCGGCATGGACCTGTCGATGTACGAGAGCGCCAACGTGAAGGTCGACCCGGGTGGCTATGTGACGATCTGGACTGGCACGCACTCACACGGCCAGGCCCACCAGACGGTGTTCGCGCAAGTCGCCAGCGATCAGCTCGGCGTCCCGATCGAGAAGATCAGCGTGCGCCTGGGCGATACCAACGATACCCCGTACGGCTGGGGGGCCGGGGCCAGCCGTGGCGCGGTGGTCGGCGGCGGCGCGGTGCTGCGCGCTGCCTCGATGGTGGCCGGCAAGATCAAACGCATCGCCGGCCACCTCCTCGAGGTCGCACCGGACGACGTCGAGCTGATCAATGATCAGGCGCGCGCCAAGGGGGCGCCGGCGCGTTTCGTGCCGATCGCGGACATCGCGCGCCGCGCGGTCTATAGTCAGATTGCGTCCCTACCGCCCGGCGAGACGCCCGGGCTCGAGGCGACCTACTACTACGAGCCGCCCCTGATCACCTATCCGAACGCGACCCACGTCGCGATCGTCGAGGTCGACGTCGCCACCGGTGCGCTCAAGTTTCTGCGCTACGTCATCGCCGAGGACGTCGGCACGATGATCAACCCCATGGTGCTCGACGGGCAGGCGGCCGGCGGCGTGGCGCAAGGCCTCGGCGGCGCGTTGCTCGAACAGCTCGTCTACGATGACCACGGGCAGCTGCTGACGACGTCCCTCATGGACTATCTCGTGCCCACGGCAGTCGACGTGCCGCACATGGACTTCGAGCACCACGAGACGCCGTCGCCGCTCACCATCGGGGGATTCAAAGGAGCGGGCGAGGGTGGCGTGATCGGCGCTTTCGCCGCGATCGCCAACGCCGTCAACGACGCGCTGGTCCCGTTCGGTGCGCGCGTCGTCGAGCTCCCGCTGCACCCCGAGCGCATCCGGCGCCTGGTGGCGGGCGGCTGAGGGGCGGTTGAAAAGGAATTCTTTGAAACCACGAAGGGCACGAAGAGGACGGATGGCAAGGGTCTCTTGGCCTTGCGAGGAAAGGAGAGAAGCTCACAACTATGGGGTGACGCTCACAACGATGGGGTTGAGAATGATCCAAGCGCCGCTGCCCTGCGCCGTGATCTTCGTGCGCTTCGTGTTCTTCGTGGTGAAAGGCTTTTTCGGATTGGGGTTGGCAGCGCCACAAAGCGTACGCGTTTTTCAACCGGTGGCTAAGCCTTGAGCCCTGAAGGGCGCTGCGTCGTCGTCGCCCGGGCACGTGATGGGCCGGAGCGGCGTAAGGCCAGCCGCTCCGGCTCCAGCGAGCGCAGAATCAGCGGTTGATGAAGTAGCTCCCGATGAGAATGAACATCTCATCCTCGGTGGTGACGCCGCCGCGCAGCGGACACGCATCGCAGTCGCCATCGCCGGCGCCCGGGGTGGTGTCGCAGGTGGCGTCGCGCTGCGCCGGCGTGGTGCCGCTGCAGGCGGCACCGACGGCGCCCGCCGTGCAGGCTACTGGCTTGGCGCAGGGGCCACCGAAGAGATCCGGCACGCCGATCGGCGTCGGCGGCGAGGTCGATTGCCGCTTGACCGTGGAGGGATCGGCGAAACCGTTGTCGTACAAGGCGCAGAACGTCAGCGAGCGCTCTTCGGGGACGGAGGCGGTGCCCCCGACCGACATCGGCGGCGCGAGGCGGCGCACCACTGGGTCGTTGTAGACGACGCTCACGTAGAGCAGGCTCTGGTCCGGGTTGCGCATGCCACCCGCCGCCGCGGCGCTGACCCCTTTGATGACCTCGTCGACGGTCACGC
Organism: uncultured Binatia bacterium (SeqCode); assembly: GCA_964475125.1. GTDB lineage: Bacteria > Desulfobacterota > Binatia > HRBIN30 > CADEER01 > CAYYWP01. Next base: position 4,761 of record CAYYWP010000055.1, read on the forward strand.
GGCCGTTCTCATCGCTGTCGGCGCGGGGGCACGCCGACACCGGGGCACTGCCGAGGGCGATGTTCACGCTCGTCACCAGCTCGTTGATGGTGACGATCAAGTCGCCGCTGCAATCGCCGCCAGCCGGCGGGAGTCGAGACTCGCAGGGCGCCCCGGCGCAGATGTCCGCGGCCCCGGAGGTGAGATCGGGGCCGAGCGGCGAGCAGGCCTCGCCGTCGTGGGCGCCGCCCCGACAGCGCCAGGCGCCGTCGAAGGTGCGGAAGCGCTTGCCGCGCTGGTGCATGTGCGAGCTCAGCTCGGTGATCTGCGCGTGCGGCGGCAGGACGTGGACGTGGCAGAGCTCCTGGGCTTGGAACGGCGGCACGTTCATGGAGAAGATCTCGTCGGTGTTGAACACTCCGCGCAGCGGATACACCTGCTCGGCCGGTGGGGCGAACTCGAAGTTCAACCAGGCCTCCAACTTGCCGTCTTGGTCGGTCAGGTTGAAGGCGTGCGAGTTCCAGATGATCATGCCCTTCAGCGGCACCTCGGCGTACACGCCGTCCGCCAGGTCGATGGTCGTCGCCGTCTCCTGCGTCCCGGTGAAGCCGTTCGAGTTCAGACCCGTGCCGGCGTCGGCAGGCAAGTTCGGCTGGCCGAAGCAGGCGATGCTCTCCATCGGCTCGTTGGCGCACTCGCCCTGGCCCGCCTCGGGGCTGGCCCCGCAGAAGCCGATGTCGAGCGGGTTGCAGGTCTCGCCGTCCTTCGGACCGCCGCGGCACTTGAAGGCGCCCCAGATGGGCGCGGTCGGCGCGCTGGTGCCGTTGTAGAGGTTGACGATCAGGTGATGGCTCAGCGGGTCCTGACGGATCTGATGGAAGTTGTAGCGGAAGGTGCCATTGGGCCCGCGAAACTCGGCCGGCACCTGATCGGTGACGTCGTAGTAGCTGGCGTAGCACACCTCGGCCTCGCTGTGCTTGGCAAGGATCCAGCGCGGCATGTGGATCTGGACGCCCGTGCCCGGCGCGGGCGGTGGTAGCGGATCGATTTCGACCGGTTTGGGCGGTGGTAGGCAGGCGTCGAGCAGCTCGTCGGTGCCGGGAACGGCGGCGTCGCGATCCGCCCCAGCCTCGATCCACTTGCGCAGCGCCGCCAGCTCGTCGCTGGAGATCGGCGGCAAGCCGGACGGCATGGGGCGCAGCGGGGCGGTGTATGTCTCGGGGTCGACGGCGGCCGCCAGGTTGATGAACAGCAGGCTGCGCTCCTTCTCGCCCTGCCGGACGCGTTCCCACCCCTCGACACTCTGCGACGGCTTGCCGATGAGGTTGTCGTAGGCATGGCCAGGTCTCAGGTCGAGGAAGTGTGGTGCCACGCTGGCGTTGTGACAGCCGCTGAGCGTGCAGCCGCGGTTCTGGAAGATGACGGTTTCGATCGCCTCAAACGTGCTGGTGAACGGCTGGGCGTGGCAGTGGTCTTCGTGGGCCTGCGCTGCGGTGACGCACAGCATCCCCACACACCCAACCAGCAGCCGCAATTGCCAACGAGCACTCATCATGAGACCCTCCGCGCCGGAGCGCTTCTAGGGGCAGCCTACCGGGGGAGTACCAGTGTCACAAGGCGCGCAGCGCAAACGGTCGGAATCGCTGTCTCAGCTGTCGGTTCGGAAGGCAGGACCGCCCCAATGCCGTGCTGCGCGAGGCGAGAAACTTTCCCTTTGACTGAGCCGCCATGCGGGTGATCGCGGGCAGTGCGAAGGGACGGCGCTTGCGAACGACCACTGGGCGCACCGTCCGGCCCACGGCCGATCGCGTCAAGGAAGCGCTCTTCAGCATGCTCGGCAGCCGCTTCGTCCTCGAGGGGGCCAAGTTGCTCGACCTCTTCGCCGGCAGCGGTGGCTTGGGCATCGAAGGGCTCAGCCGCGGCGCCTCGGCTGTCACTTTCGTCGAGCGCGATGACGCCGCGCGGCGCGTGCTGGAGGCGAATCTGCGCCAGTGCAGGTTCGACCGCTCGGCCCGCATTCTCGCCCTTTCCGTCGACCGCGCCCTGCGCGCATGCGCGCAGCGCCAGTGCCGCTTCGACGGCGTCCTGCTCGATCCGCCGTACGGCCGGGGGCTGGCCGATGCGACCCTGCGCCAGTTGGTCGGTTCGGATGTCGTGCGTCCGGGCGGATGGGTCGCGGTGGAATACCAGGTCGACGAGCAGCTCGCCCCCGCCTACGGCGACCTGCAGTTGACCGCGGTGAAGCGCTATGGGAAGACGGCGCTCGCGTTGTACGCGAGGCGGCAGAGCGCGGAGCAGGTGGAAGCGTCGTGAAGTGCAAGGCCGTATACGCGGGTTCCTTCGACCCGATCACGCGCGGGCACGTGGATATCGTCCAGCGCGGGCTCAGCGTCTTTGACGAGATGATCGTCGCCGTGGCCACCAACGCCGCCAAGGACGCGGCGCTGTTCAGCTGCGAAGAGCGCGTGGCGATGATCCGCGAGGCGCTCGCCTCGGCCGGCGATCGGGTGACGGTGGATACCTTCGGCGGCTTGCTGGTCGACTATTGCGACCGGATCGGGGCACGGGCGATCATTCGCGGACTGCGCGCGGTGTCGGACTTCGAATACGAGTTTCAGATGGCGATGATGAATCGCCATTTGAACAACCGGGTCGAGACGTACTTCATGACCGCCAGCGAATCGTACTTCTACACCGCCTCGCGGCTGGTGAAGGAAGTGGCGAGCCTGGGCGGCGACGTATCGGGCTTGGTGCCGCCGGGCGTACAGCGCGCCCTGGTCGAGCGCTTCGGCGGCCGGCAGCCGTAGCGCGTCCGGGCTGGCGGCGGCGACGCGACCTGAAGTGAGCCATTGAACGCGGTGACGACGAGCCCGGCACGAGGCGGGCAGGAGACGATGCGCGCCCACGTGCTGGTCCAACCCGGGCAGCTCGAGTTGCACGAGCTGCCGCGGCCGCGCCCGGCGCCCGGCGGCGTCGTCGTGCGGGTGCGCGCGGCGCTGACCTGCGGCACCGATATCAAGACCTACCTGCGCGGCCACCCGATCTTCCCTACCCCGACGGTGTTTGGGCACGAGTTTGCTGGCGAGCTCGCCGAGGTCGGCCCCGGCGTCGGCGAGCTGCGTCCCGGCGATGCGATCATGGCGGTGCCGACGGCGCCGTGCGGCCACTGTTTCCATTGCCAGCGCGAGCAGGAGAATCTCTGCCCGCAGGTGAAGGAGGCGTTCGTGCTCGGCGGCTTCGCCGACTTCGTCGCCTTGCCGGCGGCGATTGTGCGCCGCAACCTGTTTCGCAAACCGGCCGTGCTGCCGTACCGAGAGGCGGCGCTGCTCGAACCGCTGTCGTGCGTGGTGCAGGGCCTGGCGCAGGTCGCTGTCCGGCCGGACGACACGGTGGTGTTAATCGGCGCCGGGGCCATCGCCTTGCTCCACCTGCTGGTGCTGCGGGCGCGCGGTATCGGCAGCGTGCTGTGCATCGTGCGCAGCCCAGCCCGGGCGGCGCAGGTCCGCTCCCTGGGGGCGGAGGCGCTGCTCGCCGCAAACCCCGAGGAGGCCGCGGAGGTGGTGCGCCAGCGCAGCGGCGGTCGCGGCGCGGACCTGGTCATCGAGTGCACCGGTCAGGTGAGCGTGTGGGAGGCGGCACCGCAGCTCGCCCGCCGCGGCGGACAGGTGGTGCTGTTCGGCGGTTGCGCGGTCGGCAGCCGCGCCCACTTCGATACCACGCGGCTGCACTACGATCAGGTGCGGCTGATCAGCCCGTTTCACTTCACCCCGCGCGACGTGCGTGCCGCCTACCACCTCCTGGAAAGCGGCACTTTCGGCGGCGGCGCGCTGATCGGTGCCGAGTATCCGCTCGAGGGCCTGGCGGAAGCGCTGGCGCGCCAGCGCCGCGGCGAGGCGCCCAAGTTCGCCATCGTGCCGTAGGTGATGATGAAGGTCGCGCGGCTCTACGATTTTCTCGACGTGCGCATCGAAGACGCACCGGTGCCGGTCATCGGCCCCGGCGAAGCGCTGGTGCGCATGCGCGCCTGTGGCATCTGCTCGGGCGACGTGGTGCCGTGGTACATCCGCAAGAAGGCACCGCTCGTCTTCGGCCATGAGCCGGTCGGTGAGATCGTCGAGCTCGGCGCCGGGGTGAGCGACTTTCGCCTCGGCGAGCGCGTCTTCGTCCACCACCACGCGCCGTGTTTTCAGTGCCGCGCCTGTCGGCGCGGCGAGTTCGTCCAGTGCCCAGCCTGGAAGCAGTCGCGCCTCGACCCGGGCGGCATGGCGGAGTTCTTCCGCGTCCCAGCGAGCAACCTGGCCGGGGATACCTTGCGCCTCCCCGACGACGTGTCGGATGCTGACGGAGCGCTGGTCGAGCCGCTGGCCTGCGTCGTCAAGTCGCTCGACCGCGCCGGCCCGCTCGACGGCGCCGCGGTGTTGATCATCGGCCTCGGCGTGATGGGGCAGCTGCACGTCGTGTTGGCGCGCCACTTAGGGGCGCGGCGCATCCTCGCGGCCGATCTGATCGCCGCGCGCTGTGCCAAGGCGCGGAGCCTCGGTGCCGACGTCACCATCGACGCCGGTGCCGTCGATCTCGCCAGCGCCGTGCGTGAGCAGACCGCCGGAGAGGGGGCCGAAGTGGTCATCGTCGGCCCGGCCACTGTCGAAGCGATCCAAACCGGCCTGGCGTGCGCGGCCCGGGGGGGTACGGTGGTGCAGTTCATGGGCACCGAACCGGGTGCCCGCCTGGCGCTCGACACCTTTGATTTCTACTTCCGCGAGCTCCGTCTGGTGCCGAGCTATTCCTGTGGCCCGGTGGAGACGCGTCAGGCGCTGAGCCTGATCAGCGCCGGGGTGGTGCGGGCCGAGCAGGTGGTGACGCACCGCTTTCCGCTCGCACGGGCGGCAGAGGCGTACCGCGTTGCGGCTCAGGACCGGGCGGCGATCAAGACCGTCGTGACAGTCGACGGCGCGCCGTAGGTACCCTCAGCATCGGTCGCTGTTTCTACCGCCGCCGGGGGCGGGTGAAAAAGAAGGGGCGACCCTTTCGGGACGCCCCCCTTCGCGTGTCTTTCCAGGCCTATTACTTGATGCCTGGGCGGTAGCTGGACCCGATCTTGTCAGCCGCTGCCTGGGCTGCCGCTGCCGACGCTTTGGCTTTGTCGGCCGCCGCCTGGGCCTGGCTTGCCGCTGCCTCGGCCTTGTTCGCTGCCGCCTCGATGCGCCCCATTTGCTCCGGCGGAACCTTCGCGGTCTGCGAGCAGCCAACCGCCACGGTGCCAACCAGGCCGAGACCGATCGAAGCCATCAGTAGTTGTACTCGACGCGTCATGATCGCGCTCCTTCCTGGACTGCGCCTTCGGCCGAGGAACCTCGACGATGCCCCGGCCGAGCGGGGCTACTTATGGAATTTCGTCCCGACGTTGGCGCACTTCTGCGCCGCTGCGTCCGCTTGCGTCGCGGCCTGCGATGCGCTCTGCGCCGCCGCCGCTGCCTTGTTCGCTGCTGCCTCGGCTTTGCTCACCGCCGCATCGACCCTCTGCATGTCTGCCGGGTCGATCTTGCACGTGCAGCCCGCCACGCCAGCGGCCAGAGCCACGGCCGCGATGATTCCCTTCTTCGACATCATTCTCTCGTCCTCCTTGTTGGCAAGTGTAGTAGTTCCCGCAGGACCGCTCCCGACTTTCTTCCACAAAATTGCGCCCGCCGCAAGCGTCAATATGAAAATGTCTGATGGGCTCCGCGGGGTCGGATGCGCAGGAATAACAGCCCCGGAATTGAGTCTCGCCGACTTTCTTGGCAAGTAAGCGGGCATCCCTCGCTGCCTCAGCGTCCGCTGCCGCGACCCAGGTGCCGCCGACTGCGGGCCGACGAATAAGGAGAAGAGCGCCATGTGGTACGTACTGTTCGCCCTGCTCGCGGGTCTGTGGGCACTGCGCTTCGCCAGGAAGAAGGCGGCCTGGGTGCGGGAACAGGACCCGGGGACGGAGCGCATGCAGGAGATCGCCGCCAGCATTCGCGAGGGGGCGATGGCGTTTCTGGCGCGCGAATACCGCGTGCTGGCGATTTTCGTTGCCGGCGTCAGCCTGTTGCTTTTCATCATGGGGCTGGTGAGCGAGGACTCCTCATTCTTGGTCGCCTGGTCGTTTGTACTGGGCGCGGGCTGCTCGGCCCTGGCCGGGTACATCGGCATGAAGGTGGCGACCGAGGCCAACGTGCGCACCACCAACGCCGCGCGCACCGGGTTGGTTGCGGCCCTCAACGTCGCCTTCTCGGGAGGGACGGTGATGGGGATGGTCGTCGCCGGCTTGGGGCTGGCAGGGCTCACCATCTTGTTCACCGTGTACCGGTGGCTGTTCGGCAGCGAAACCGTGGCTGAGCTGACCAAGGTGATGAACGTCCTGACCGGCTTCTCGCTCGGGGCCTCCTCGATCGCCCTCTTCGCGCGTGTCGGCGGCGGGATCTACACGAAAGCGGCCGACGTGGGAGCCGATCTGGTCGGCAAGGTCGAGGCCGGCATTCCGGAGGACGACCCGCGCAACCCGGCGGTGATTGCCGACAACGTCGGCGACAACGTCGGCGACGTCGCCGGTATGGGAGCCGATCTTTTCGAGAGCTACGTCGGCTCGATCATCGGGGCGATGGTCCTTGGGGTGGCATACAACGAACCGGCGCTGATCATCTTGCCCCTCCTACTGGCCGGGGTCGGGATCGCGGTGTCGATTGCAGGGACGTACGCTGTGCGCACCGAGGAGGGGGGGAATCCGCAGACGGCCCTGAACCTCGGCAGCTTCGGCGCCGGCGCCCTGATGCTCCTACTGACCTATCCGGTGGTCAAGTTGCTGGTTCCCGACAGCTTCGATCCAGTCCACAACGTCACCGGCACGCTGCACACCCTTACCGCTGGCGGCATCTTCATGGCGACGATCTCGGGGCTGCTGGCCGGCATCGCCGTCGGCGTGATCACCGAGTACTATACCGCGGAAGCGCGGCGCCCGGCGCAGCGTATCGCCGAGCAATCGCTGACCGGCGCGGCGACGAACATCATCAGCGGCCTCGGACTCGGCATGCTGTCCACCGCCTGGCCGATCGTCTGCCTGTCGGCGGCGATCATTTCCTCCTACTACTTCGCCGGGTTGTACGGCATCGCCATGGCGGGGCTCGGCATGCTGTCGACCATCGGCATCCAGCTCGCCGTCGATGCCTACGGACCGATCTCCGACAACGCCGGCGGCATCGCCGAGATGAGCGAGCTCGGCCCTGAGGTGCGGGCGCGTACCGACAAGTTGGATGCGGTCGGCAACACCACGGCGGCGATCGGCAAGGGCTTCGCCATCGGCTCGGCGGCGCTGACGGCGCTGGCGCTGTTCTCGGCCTATCAGGCGGTGGCCGGCATCGAGCAAATCGACGTCAGCAACCCGTACGTCATGGCTGGACTCCTCTTCGGCGCCATGCTGCCGTTTCTGTTCAGTGCCATGGCGATGCGCGCCGTTGGTGAGGCGGCCTACGACATGATCGAGGAAGTGCGCCGTCAGTTCCGCAGCATCCCGGGCCTCATGGAGGGCACGGCGCGGGCCGACTATGCGCGCTGCGTCGACATCGCGACCGCCGCGGCCATCCGGCGCATGGTGGTGCCAGGCCTCATGGCGGTGGCGACGCCGGTGGTGGTCGGGCTGATGGACAAGTATGCGCTGGGCGGCATGTTGGCGGGCTGCACGGTGTCCGGCGTGCTCATGGCGATCTTCATGGCCAACGCGGGCGGGGCCTGGGACAACGCCAAGAAACACATCGAAGGTGGAAAACACGGCGGCAAGGGGTCCGAGGCCCACAAGGCCGCGGTGGTGGGCGACACCGTCGGCGATCCCTTCAAGGACACCGCCGGTCCGTCGCTCAACATTCTGATCAAGCTCATGTCGGTGGTCTCCCTGGTGATGGCCCCACTGCTGCGCTGAGCGAGGCCGGGTGGAGAGCGATGCGCGGCGCCCCGGGTCGCTTCCACTCGTCGCCTTTCTCTCAGCGCTGCCTCTTGCGCCGGGGCCGCCCGATGCGGGACAATGCCGCCGTCAGTCGGGAGGCGAGCGATGACGTGCCCCGAGTGTCAGGTCGACAACGCCGCGGACCACAATTACTGCAAGCACTGCGGCTTCCCACTGCGCGCCACGGTCTTGGAGCGCGAGCTCGGCGGCGGCAGCCCTGATGTCGCCCTCGAGCGCTGTCGGCGCATCGCCGAGCACTACCCCGAACGCGCTGAGGCACATTTCAACCTGGGGATGGCGCACTACCATCTCGGCGAGATCGATGAGGCGATCGCGGCCCTCGAGACTGCGGTGGCGCTGGAGGACTCGCTCGCCTATGCCCATTTTCAGCTCGCCGTCGCGCTCTACCGCCGCGGCCGACTGCACGAGTCCGCGGCCAGTTGCCGGCGGGCGCTGCAGTACAATCCGACCTCGGTTCCGGCGCGCTACCGGCTGGCCCTGTGCGACTTCCACCTCGGCGAGCTCGAGGCGGCGTTGATGAACTTTCGCGCCGTGGCCGAGGCGGATCCCGGGTACGTCATCGCCTCCTATCACATCGGCGTGACCTGCGAGCGCCTTGGCCTGGTCGACGAGGCCATCGCCGCCTTCACCTGCGTCTCCGAGGCCAACCCCAACGACGCGGCCGCTCACTACCACCTGGGCGTGAACTACAAGCGCAAGGGTCTGGACGACCTCGCCATCGGCGAGTTCGCGCACGTCCTGCAGATCGACCCGTCCGATCAGGCCGCCGAGATCGAACTCAGCTCGCTACAGCGGTGAAAGGACGAGTGGCTCCACTCACCCGGAGCCGATCGACGGGCGAGTAGCGCTCGGTTCCGCGTCGCGCGTCGCCTTCGGATCGACCTGCTCGACCCGCTTGGTAGCGGGGTCGTAGATGACGTGACCGAGCGCCGGGAGGGTGAAGGCGACCACGCCGTCGATGGCGAGCGAGAAGCCCTCGGGGTAGCCGCGGTAGCGCACGTCCCCGTCAGGGCGGTCCCAGATGATGGTCAGGTCGTGCCCGTGGTAGCGCAAGCCGTCGAGCGCGAAGTACGACCACTCGCGCGCCATCGGCTCGAGCTCGATGCGCGCGTCGCTGCGCGGGGTCAGTCCGACGACGCCCTCGACGACCAGCGACGTGTACATGGAGTGGAAGTCATGGGAGATGTCGGACGGCTTGGGCTGCGGTGTCTGCGCGTAGGGCTCCCATTTCGAGTAGTACTCGTGGGCGTTGGGGCGCCAATACGGGTCGCCGGGGTGAACGCCCGGGTAGAGGAGGTCGTTGTAGCGTCGCATCAGCTCCATGAAGTGGGCCGGCTCGATCGGATGGCCGTCGTAGTGCTTGAGGGCGGCGAGCAGCGTGCGCGCGCCCATGCTGATCGGGTGCGGCGCGATGTTCCTGGTCAGGCCATCCATTTCCCACGTCCACTCCTTGTAATGACGCAGGCTGGTGATGACCGGTGGAAAGCGGGCCCAGAAGTCGGTCGGATCGATCAGCGCGGCGAGCGCCGCCGTGTAGCGCGGCTGGTTGGGGGCCAGCCCGGTGGTGAATGGGAAGAAGCCGTGCAGCTCGCGAATCGGCGCGCGTCGCTGGTCGCTGGCGCGTTGGGGATAGAAAAACCAGCTGCGCTCATCCCAGAGTTGGTTGAGCGCCGCCGCGCGCGTGCGCGCCGCGGTGGCGGTGAATTCTGCCGCCAGCGCCGCATCGCCCGCCGCGCTCGCGAGCTCCGCCACCGCTTGGGCGTTGGCGAACACGAAGCTGGCGAAGTCGACGCGCTCGAGCGCCGGCGGCGTGGCCTCCAGGTCGAGACGCGTGCCGTCGAAGTACCAATAGGAGAGGATGTCGAGGTCGTAGCCGGTGACGCGCGGCCGGTCGCGCTCCGGCAAGCCGTTGCCGTTGGTGTCGTAAGCGGTCAACCAGGCGCGCACATCGGCCGCCATGGCGGGCAACAAGCGGCGCAGGACGTCGGGCGGCAACGGGTGCACGCGGTGCAATTCGGCGGCGGCGGCGGCGATCCAATGTGAGTAGGTCTCGTTCCAGTACGGGCTGCCGGGCGGATCGACGACCGCTCCGTTGGCGGCGCGGTTGCGATAGCTGTTGTCGAGTTGGGCGACGGCGAAGCCCGGATCGCGCAGGTAGGTGAGCTCCTTGATCTGCAGCGGCACGGCGAAGCCGATGGCATTGTCGAAGCCGAGCTTGCCCTCGTAGAAGGCGTAGCCGTCGAGATCAGGGGTTGCCATCTCGACCATCGAGAAGCGCGCCACCCACCAGCGATAGTACCACATGCGCTTGAAGCCGAAATCGGCGGCGTCGAAGTACGGCACGTTGGTGGCGAACCAGCGATTGTAGTCGTACGACTGCGCCCGCTCGGTCGGCGCCGGACTCTCGGGGACATCGCGGCGCTCGGTATCGAAGCGCACCGCGACCGCGACCTCTTCGGACGGTGAGTCGGGAGCGACGTGCAGCACGCGCCGCACCTGCGCCACGGCCGCGCCGGGGACCGACTCGAATCCCGGCGCGTCGAGATAGATGAACAGCGGGACGCCCTGAAAGGCGCCGGCGGCGAGCAACGGCAGGGCAGGGGAACGCTCGCGCGCGTTGGGCACCGGGGGATAGGGCGCGATCACGTCGAGCGTCAGGTCGTGCGCCTGGCCGTCGGCCGACGTCGCCGTGTAGGTCGCCACGGCGCGGTCGTCCCAGGTGATGAAGCGGTTCTCGGTGATCGCCAACTCGGGGAACTGGTAGCGGACGGTCGTATGGCTCGGGTAACGTACGACGGCGTACTGGTTGTCGTACACGACCACCGGGCGGCCATCGATGGCGAAGTGGACGTCGACCAGCCGGCGCAGGCAGTAGCTCGAGTGGCCGTAGCAGAATTCGCCGCTCAGCCCCGGTTGATACGCGAACTCCCGCGTCCACAGGCGTCGGCCGGACGACAGCAGCAGCTTGTCGTCGTCGAGGAACAGGCCGCGCGCCACCGACGCCGGCACGCCCGCCGGCAGGGCGCGGAAGACTTGGTGCCCGAGCATGGCGTCGAGGTAGGCATTCTGCGCCTTCGCATCGGCGCGCACCTCGGCGGGCTCGAAGCCGAGCCAGCGCTCGAACAGCGGTGGACCGATGGGCGCGGCGGTGGGCGCTGCGGCGCCGGCCGGTGCGCCGGCCGATCGGACGCCGCGCATCTGCCACAGACCGGCGATCCCGGCGAACAGGAGGGGGGTGAGGAGTAGGAACCGCAGCGGTGGTCGACTGGTCGAGGCCATGACGGGGCAGCGGAGGGTCCGATCCTCAGGCGCCGATCGACCCACCATAGCGAAGAGCGTGGCGTGTCGCGAACGAGAATCGGCCCCAAGCGGAAATTCTTTGAAACCACGAAGGCCACGAAGCGCTCGCATGGCAAGAGTCTCGCGGTCGTGCGAGGAAGGGAGGAAGGTGGGAGCGGTGGTTGCGCGCAGGGTGTTCTACGGCTGGTGGATCGTCGCGGTTGCCTTCCTCACCCATGGCGTGGCTACGGGCACCGTCTTCTATGGTTTCGGCGTCTTCCTGCCCGTCTTGATCGAGCACTTCGGCTGGACTCGGGCGCAGGCCGGGTTCGGTTTCTCGCTCGTCTCGGTGGGGGCGGCGATCTACTCACCGATCGTCGGCCGGGCGGTCGACCGCTTCGGTCCACGCCCCGTCCAAGTCTTGGGCGCGCTCGTGCTGGCGTTGGGCTTCACCGCCCTCGGGCGCCTCGACTCGCTGGGCGAATTCTACCTGCTGATGGTCGCGGCCGTCGCGCTCGGTTCGACGGCCCTGGGCAACATTCCGAGCAACGCCGCGGTGGCACGCTGGTTCGTGCGCCGGCGCGGCCAGGCGTTGGGGATCGCCACGGCGGGGATCTCCATGGGGGGCGTGGTGTTCGTGCCGCTGACGCAGTGGCTGATCGAGCGCCGCGGCTGGCGCGATGCGTTCGGCGCGCTGGCGATCGTGACACTCGTCCTCTGCGTGCCGGCGGTGCTGCTGTTCATGCGCCGCTCGCCGGAATCGATGGGCCTCGGCGCCGACGGCGAGGGGCGCCATCACGCCGGCGCCGATCCGCACATCCGGGCCGAGCTCGATCGCTCGTGGACCGCGCGTCAGGCCGTGCGCAGCCGCGCCTTCTGGCTCGTCGCTGCCGCCTTTGCGCTGAGCGGTAGCGCGCTCTCGACGGTCTTGATGCTGCTGGTCGCCTGCCTGCGCGAGCGCGGGTGGGCCGCCGGCTCGGCCGCCTGGGTGCTGGCCGCCACGGCCGCTGTCGGCGTGCTCGGCAAGCTCGGATTCGGCACGCTGCTCGATCGCCTCGGCGAGCGGCGCACGATCGTCTGGTGTTTCGTGCTGCAAGCGCTTGGCATCGCACTGCTGCTGGTTCCCACCGGGTGGGCGACGGCGGCCTACGTGGTCGTCTTCGGCTTCGCCATGGGCGGCCACGCGCCGCTCTACGCCGCGCTGGTCGGCATCTGCTTCGGGCGCGGTCATTACGGCGCCATTCTGGGCTGGATGATGCCGCTGCTGATCAGTGCGCAGGTGCTTGCCCTGCCGCTCGTCGGTGCCGTGCGCGATCAGACCGGGAGCTACCAGATCGCCTTCGCGGCCTTGATCGTCGCCTACCTCCTGGCAACGCTCTGCATCGCCGCGCTCAACGCCGGCGCGCCGGTCGCGGCGCGCCAGGCTTGACAAAGAAACAGGCCGCGCCTACACGCCGGCACAGCGCAGCAGCGGGACCAGTGGCGGAACGCGACGGAAACGGGGGGTCGCGCTCAGGCGAAGCGTTGCACAGCCGGAGGGGAGCATGGAGCTGATTTCTTCACTACTGCGGTGGATTCACATCGTCGCCGGGATCATCTGGATCGGCCACCTGTACTTCTTCAACTTCGTCAACGCCCAGTTCAATCCGACCATCGACGCCGAGACGAAGAAGAAGGTCGTGCCGGAGCTCATGCCGCGCGCCCTGTACTTCTTCCGCTGGGGGGCGGCGTGGACCTGGGTCACCGGCGTGCTGCTGCTGCTGCTGGTCTTCTACCACGGCGGCATCATGTTCGATGCCGGCAGCTGGAACGCGATGACGATCGTCGCCATCATCCTCGTGTTCGTCGCCCCGTTCATCTACGACGCCCTCTACAAGAGCGTGCTGACCGATCCCAAGGTAGGGTTCGTCGGTGGCCTCATCCTCTCGGCGGTGATGCTGTACTTCATGGCCTGGGCCGCCGGCTTTAGTTTCCGCGCCTACACCATCCATCTCGGCGCCATGTTCGGCACGATCATGGCTTTCAACGTCTGGTTCCGCATTTGGCCGGCCCAGCAGCAGATCATTCGCGGCATCAAGGACGGCCCACCGGCGGATGCCGCGGTGGTCGCCCTGGCGGGGACGCGCTCCAAGCACAACACCTACATGTCGGTGCCGCTGATCTTCACCATGATGAACCAGCACGCCACCTGGGCGGCCGACCCGTTGACGGTCGCGCTGGTGGTCTTGGTCGGCTGGGGCGTCGTCTACTGGCTGTACGAGAAGTCGAAGACCGTAAAGGGCTTCTAGCCGGGGCCGCGCATCAGTCCGCGGTGGCGGCGTAGGAGAGCTGCACCTCGACCGTGCCGCGGGCGGGCACGGTGACAGGCTGCGAGAGTTCGCCCAGCACGGCATGCCAGACGCCGACGACGTAGTCGCCAGGGGGCAGCGGCTGCAGGGTGACGCGGCCGTCGGCCGGCGTGACAGCGAAGTAGGGGTTGGCAAAGACCGAGACGAAGGCCCGCATCCACGGGTGGATGTCGCAGCCGACCGGAATGCCGATCTCCGGCTTGTCGAAATAGACCTCGCGCATCGAGCCCGGTGCGCTCATGGTGAAGTTGAATCCCCGCACCACGCCAGGGCGGCCGTGCACGTTGTGCGCTTCGTCGTCGCTGTTGCGAAACTGCAGCGCCTGGCCGACCATCACCGCCGCGACGCTCGGTTCGTAGATGCATCCCTTCTGATCGATCAGCACCGGCTCGCGCGGCGGCGCGAAGGCGCGCTCGCCCAGGCCGCTCTTGATGTACACGACGGCGTTGGCGAGATGGCCGTCGGCGACCAGCAGGCGCCGGTCGTAGACCGGCTCGCTGTGCAGCGCCGCACAGGCCGGGACGCCGCTCATGTTGATCGCCCGCGGCTCCGGAACTGGGCCGCGGTAGTCGACCTGGGCGCGAACGGCTCCGGCCGTGCTGAGGTCGACCGGCGTGACATTGGTCGGCGTCGGCGGCGGTCCCGAGCCGGAATCGGTACAGGCGAACAGCAGCACCGCCGCCGCCAACACCGCAGCAGTTGAGGCAGTTGAGGGGACGTTGGGCCGAGTGGGCCGGGTTGAGGCGAGGTTGGGCCGGCGACGGGGCACGAGATCCTCCGTTTTCTGGAGAGCTGGATGGTAACGGTGACGCGGGGGTCTGCCTACCCCGTCGTCAGCTCGCAGCTGGTGGGGGCGGTGCCGCGGCGCTACCGGCGTACTGCTCGCGGTAGATGCGCGCGAACGCCACCAGGATGGCGATGACGGCTGGGCCGAGGAACATGCCGAGAAATCCGTAGGCCTGCAGACCTCCGAGAATCCCGAAGAAGAGAAACACGGTCGGAATATGGGTGCGGCCGCCGATGATCAGGGGGCGGATGAAGTTGTCGGCACTGCTGATGACCAATGCGCCCCAGCCGAGCATGATGGCGGCGCGGACATACTCGCCGGTGGCGAACAGGTAGATCGTCACCCCGCTCCAGACCACGGGCCCGCCGAAGGGGAGCAACGAGAGAAACGCCGTCGCTCCGGCCAACAGAACGCTGAACGGGACCCCCAGGGCCCAGTACATGATCCCGCCGAGGATGCCTTGTGCGGCGGCGGTGAGCACCGAGCCGAGCACGACCGCCGAGAGGGTCTCGCCGAAGCGCGCGACGATGGCATCTTTATCGGCAGCCGCCATCGGCACCAGGTCGCGCAATGCCCGCACCATGCGGTCGCCGTCGCGGAAAAAGAAGAACATGGCGAAGGCGGCGAAGAAGAAATTGATCAGCAGCCTGAGCAGGTTAGCGGCCGCTTCCGGCGCCTGGGCGACCAGGAAGCCGCTGATCGTCTGGCTGGCGCTGACGGCGACGGCCGGCACATCGATGTTGAGGCGCGGAGCGAGGTCGTGCACGAGCTGGCCGAGCCGCGAGGCCCGCAGTTGGTCCGCGATCTCTTGCACCCGGCCCGAGGTCACGAAGATGCGCAGATCCTCGTACAGGTTGACCGACTCACGGGTGATGACGGTGAGCAGGTAAAAGGCTGGCGCCACCACCAACAACAGCGTCGCCGCGGTCATCAACCCGGCCGCCAGCCCCTGCCGGTTGCCGAGCCAGTGGCGCAGGCGCGCGTGCAGCGGCCAGAGGATGAAGGCCAGCAGCGCCGCGTAGCTGAGCGGGCCGAGAAAACCCGAGAGGATGCGGTAGAACTGGTAGAGGAGAAAACAGAACGCGAGAAAGAAAAAGACCACGAAGAGTTGCTCGCGACGCATGTCGCCGCACCGCTAGCAAAGGCCTTCTGCGCTCAGCAAGCGGGCGCCTGCCACGTCGACCCGGCCGGGCGGGCTGGCTATAGTGGCGGCGCGATGGAGAGCGACGCTGCCGACGCGGTGGCGAGAGCCTGTGCCGACAAGCTCGCCGCCTTGCCGGCGCGGCCGGGCGTCTACTTGCTCAAGGACCGCCACGGCAAGGTCATCTACGTCGGCAAGGCGTGCAGCCTGCGCAGCCGCGTGCGCACCTACTTTCGCGGCGGCGATGAACGCTCGCAGGTCGCCTTCCTCATGGCCCGGGTCGCCGATTTCGACAGCCTGGTGACGGCGACCGAGAAGGAGGCCCTGATTCTCGAGAACAACCTGATCAAGCAGTACAAGCCGCGCTACAACATCCGGCTCAAGGACGACAAGTCGTACGTCAGCGTCAAGGTCACCGTGCAGGAGGCCTGGCCGCGCGTCTTGGTGACGCGCAAGATCAACCAGGACGGCAGCAAGTACTTCGGGCCCTTTCACTCCGCCGTCGGCGTGCGCGACACCCTCGACACCCTGCGCAAGGTGGTGCCGCTGCGCACCTGTTCCGACGGCGTCTTCCGGAATCGCTCCCGCCCCTGTCTCGAGTACCAGATCAAGCGCTGCCTGGGACCCTGTTGCCTGCCCGTCGACCGCGCCGTGTACGAGAGTCATCTGCGCGAAGCGATGCTGCTGCTCGCCGGCAAGCGCGTCGAGCTCATCGACCACCTGCGCGCCGAGATGCTCGAGGCGGCGGCGGCCGAACGCTTCGAGGATGCGGCCCGCGCGCGCGATCGGCTGCGCGCCATCGAGAAGACACAGGAACGGCAGCAAGCCGTCGCCCACGGCGGCGGCGACCAGGACGTCTTCGGCTTCTACCGCGAGGGCGGCGCCATCGAGGCCCAGGTGCTGTTCGTTCGCCAGGGCAAGCTGAGCGGGAATCAGGCCTATCACCTCGACGATTTCGAGCTGCCCGACGAAGAGGTGGTGCGCGCGCTGGTCACGCAGTTCTATCAGGGCGAGCGCGACGTCCCGGAGGAGGTGCTGGTGCCGGTCGAGCTCGAGGACCAGGCCGTGCGCGCCGAATACTTGAGCGAACGGCGCGGGCGTCGGGTCGAGATCCTGCGGCCGCTGCGCGGCGACCGCGCCCGCCTGCTGGCGATGGCGCGCGAGAACGCCGAGCAGGGCTTCCGCGAGCGCGTCGACAGCGATCGCCAGTACGAGCGCGTCAGCGCCGAGCTGCGCCACAAGCTCCACCTGCGCAACGCGCCGAAGCGCATCGAGTGCGTCGACATCTCGACCTTTCAGGGCGGCACCGCGGTCGGTTCGCTGGTGGCCTTCGACGAAGGGCAGCCAGACAAGCAGCGCTATCGCCGCTTCCGCATCAAGAGCGTCGCCGGCCAGGACGACTTCGCGATGATGTTCGAAGTGCTGCAGCGGCACCTGGCGCGCGCCAAACGCCATGGCGAGTTTCCCGATCTGCTCGTGGTGGACGGCGGCAAGGGGCAGCTCAACGTCGCCCTGGCGGTGTTGGGCGCGCTCGGCATCGATCAGGTCGATGCCGTCGGCCTGGCCAAGGCGCGGGTGGTGCGGGCGGCGCAGGCGGAGGCGATCGAACGCAGCGACGAGCGGGTGTTCTTGCCGGGCCGCGCCAACCCCGTGGTGCTGCGCCGCAACTCCACGGTGCTCTTTCTGTTGCAGCGGTTGCGCGACGAGGCCCACCGCTTCGCGATCAGCTACCATCGGGCGCTGCGCGGCAGCGAGCGCCTGCGCTCGGTGCTCGACAGCATTCCGGGGGTCGGCGCCGAACGCCGGCGCCGGCTGTTGCGCGCCTTCGGCAGCGTCAAGCGCATGCGCCGCGCCACCATCGATGAGCTGGCGGCCGTGCCGGGGATCTCCGTCGCCCTGGCGGGGGTCGTGCGCGCGGCGCTGGACCGCCTGCCGGCGGCGGGCGACGTTGACACCCGTCGGGGGCGCTTGATAGCCGTGCCGATGGATGAGGCGGCGCAGGAGCCGACGGCGGCGGGGCATGACGCAGCGGGTCGCGGTGATGATCGTTGACTCACCGGCAGGTGAGCACTATGCGTGACGACAGCGGGGCGGAGGGCAGCCCCGCTTTTGTTTTCCGAGGGTCGGATGCATCCCACCTTTAAGGAAATGATGAACGAAGTGGTGCAGTACGGCAGCTGCTGTGAGTGCGGCTCGTGCGTGCTGGTCTGCCCGCACAACGTCATCGACTACATCGCCGGCAAACCCAAGCAGGTCGCCAAGGCGAGCGCCGCCTTCGACTATTGCGGCATGAGCGAGGGGATCGGCTGCGACGTCTGCGCCCAGGTGTGCCCCCGGCTCGGCATCCGCGAGTTCGACCTCCGGGACGCCGTCCATCCGGTCGTCCCCGGCGTCTACGAGGGCGTCTTCGGGCGCTACCGGCGAATCGTCGCCGCACGCTGCAAAGATCCGGACATCCTCGC
>CAYYWP010000056.1:0-22719 GCA_964475125.1 uncultured Binatia bacterium (SeqCode)
GAAGGAACCGCCACCTTCTTCAATTCAGAGATTTAGCAGCCGCTGGGACATCCCCCGCTACCGGCCGTCCCGCTGACAATCCATTTAAGGGGCGCTTGACCCAAACCACCTTTTGAGTATCTCACGCAGGAGGTCGACGGGATTTGTTTTTGCGACAACGGCAGCCAGCAGGACCACGACCATAAACGACAAGCTTGGGTCGCTCCCCATGTATACCTGCCGCCCTAACATTGCGATCAGCGCAATAACGACAAAATAGACGGGAAGGCTGTCAACGACATGCCTCTTAGTTTTCTCACGCTCCTGTTTAGTGGCCTCCTCTGCTGGGATAGCGAATTGGCTGCGCGCCACATCGCGGAGCGCCTCGGCGTTAGTACTCGACATGTCGGCTACGAGTCGAAGCACCAACTCCCCAGCGGAGGCCGGCAGATATTTGACCACCTGCGGCGAGCCACTCTGAGTCGATGGAACGTCAGGCTGACTCGCCACTGACGGGCTCCCCTATGACGACAGCCCAAGAAAACTGCTGGATATATCCGCAGCGCGCACACGTAACAGGTACAATCGGGAGATTCTTCCCGGCAGTCGTGAGTATCCACCTGTCGTTCGGGGGTGAGTCTTCCGATGGTGAATAGATTAACGGGGCCAACAGGTAGTCTCTTGGAACTATCCACTCGCCGTGACCGCACACAGGACAGGGGCGCTCGCCGAATCGCTTGATGTGTTCGACGAACGCCTGAAAGACATCCTTCGACATCGGGAGTTGGCTGGTAACAGCGCACCGCCCAAATAGTCAACCGTTCCCTCAGCATGGCAACGTACCCGTCATTTCCCCGAGCCGGCGCGATGAGGGCGGGTCCAGGGCTCCACCCGTTCGCTGGCGCGTAACATCGTCACAGCGTCCGCATCCGACACACCGGACAACGCCAGGCGGCCAGCAGGTAGCCGAGCTGCGCCGGCGTACGGGCCTCGATGACCAGCTTTGGGTGCCCCTCGACCCCACACCACAGCGAGCCCCGCGGCCGGAGCCACTCCGGCGGCCACTCAGGCATGAAATGCGCCTCCGAATCCTGCGCTCCCATCACTACCCCCTGCCTACCCACCCCGTGGCCGTTTGCGGCGTCCCTGGCGCCGTAAAGTCCGCGCCTGACAGGGCTGCAGCACCTCGCTGCGACCGGGCGCGGGCGAGGATGGCAGCCTTCGCCACTCGCTGCTCGGCTGTGAGCTGCCGGCGCCGGTACGGCTTCAGGATCGCCAGCACCTCAGCCAGGTGGTCGACGTGGAAGACGACCCGCACCTCGGCGTCGCCCTGGGCGTGCTCGACAAACGCCAGCTGCCGCAGTCGAGCCCCGATCACTGGCCGATCGGTGAAGGCATGGAGTCGTTCGCCACCCTGCACGCCGACGTGTCCGTAGCGGCACGCGATCCGCGCCAGCCAGGGGCGATCAGCCGGCGGCCAGTCGGCGGCCTGCGCCTCATACCCGATCCGGTAGCGCCGGCCGAAGCGTTCGGCCAGGTCGATGCAGCTCGGCTCGCTCATCCCCTCACTCACCCCCTCGCACGCACCGACAGCGACGGCCCCGGCAGCACCGCAAAGCGCGGGAGCGGCTCATCGAGCCAGACGGCGCATGCGGCTCTCTGCCTGTCATGTCATCACCCACGGACTGACACGCGTCGGCCCGGTCGGCGCGACGAATGGAGCCTCCTGCGCGCCCTCCTTCACGGCCCCGAGCGCCGCCATCGCGAGTGCCACTACCACGTCGATCTTATGGGAGGCCTTCTCCTTGGCGATCCGCCATCCCCGACTCGTCTCCAACGCCACGCACCGATTTACCGCGAGGCGCAGATCGTCTGCCGCGTACGCAATCAGGTTCTGCGACTTCACCAACTCATAGAGATTCGTCGAGCTCTCCGTCAGGTTCGGGACGCTCTGCGGAAACTCGATCATCGGCACCCCCGCCGACACCAGCCGCTGTGCGACGGCCTGCATCTGCCAGGGATCGAAGCGGACGGCGCGCACCGCGAAGCGCTGCCGTAGCTCACGCAGGGTCGCCTCGATCGTCGCCTCGAAATCCAGCGGGTCGGTCGGCGTGGGCTGAAACGTCCGATGCCACACGAGCTGGACCTTCTTCAGCTCCCGCGCCCAGGTCGTCGCCACGATCGCGGTCATGTCGCGTTTCACGCTCGCATCAACCCCCACCCACACCGGCAGCGACGGGTCCGCCGCCACCAGATGCACCCCCAGGTCAACGCACGCGTCCCACCACGCCAGTTCGACGAACGTGCTCTCCGAACTGACGAAGCGGTTTTCGATCATCCGCAGATACGCATTCGGGCGCAGCTGCTCGCGCATCTGCTGGAGCCAGGCGGGCGTTTGCCACGGCGCCACCGGCTCGTGTGACCAGAACATCAACATGCCGGGCTGCCGGTAGAGGCTCATGCGACCATCTCCCCCCGCAGCCCGCGGCGGTAGAGCTTTTCAAGCAGGTCGCTTTCGCCCTCGAAACCGGCGTAGGTCACGGTGAGACGCGCCGAGATAGCGCGTGTCGGTACCGGGACCATCTCATCCCACAGCCGATGCGCACGTTCGCTCGTGAATGCCCACATTTCATCGAAGGTGACGAAGGTCGGATTCGCGCCGGCCGCGCCGGCATAGTCGCTCGCGAGCGCCTGGATAGTCGAACCGTTGACGAACTCGATGCGGTCGCGCGTCACCGTCTTCACGTCAGCGGCAACCCTGGGGCTCGCCTCCGCGATGCGTACACACGCCTGGAAGACGCGCCCCTGCGACTGTTCTAGGTCGTTCGCGCAACAGTAGCCTTCAGCGTATGGACCCCCCAACACGCGCGTGACGTAGAGCAGCGCCATCGCGGCCGTCGCCGTCTTGCCCGACTTCTTAGGGGCCGCATACACAAGCTCGGGGTACGGCAGCCGCCCATCTGGCGTGAGCGTAAAGGCTTCACGGAAGAATCGCTCCTGCGCCGGGTAGAGCACGAATGGCTTACCCGTCTCGGGATTCCGCAGCACGTCGCGCACGAAGCGCACCGGATCAATGGGCCGCTTGTGGCTCATCGGTCTCCAGTGGTGCGTCAGGCTCCTGCGTCCAATCGCCCGCGCGGTCGCGCAGGCGCTTCGCGTGGCGGTCGTCGAGCACCTGGAGCGCCATCAGGTCGCGGCGCAGTGACTCGGCGCACGTGAAGTGATCCTTGCCCAGCTCGGGCGGGAGCGCATCCTGCGTCGCTACGCGCATCGCCGCCGCCTCGCGCATCCGCTGGTTGACCGTCTTGAAGGCGATGCGCTCGATCAGCAGGCGACGCTCGACATCAATCCCCGCCTCGCCCCCGCGTATGCTCAACAGCTCCATCTTGATCGCGAGCATCTCCCGGACCCACCCACAACGGTGATCCAATTTGTTTTCTCGGTAGGCGCGCGAGGCCGCTCGCGCCCCATGCTTCAGTGTAGTGGCCATCATCTCAACTCAGAGAGTAAGCCGGCGGCCGGCGCGGACCATGCGCCGTTGCATCCGCGGCGGACCATCCGCCGCGAGACGCACCGCCGGGCTCCTGCCCGCACATGTGGGTGTGCGGTAAGAAAGTGAGCCGACCACGGCCGCCCGCGTGGTCGGGGAATCCCGCACCGCCGACCGGGAAGGAGGGGATGAGCGCCCCCGGCGGCTTCGACGGTGCGGGTGCTGACGCACGGGCTGTCACGAACGCTCCGACCGGTATGCATTCCACACCGCCGGGTAGCGCTCGGGGACCCGCCGCAGGGCGACATCGTACCCGACGCCATCGCGGCTCATGATCGCCTGCACACACACGTCGACGGCGCGGGACCAGTCGTTGAGGCCAGCGGCCTTACGCCGCTCGACGGTTGTGGCCTCGGCGGCGCTCAACCCCCCGGCCGGCGACTCGTAAATCGTCGCCGCAGCACGGCCATCAGCAGTATCAATCACCCGAGCGATGGCCTGCTCGCGCGTCAACGTCGCGTCCTTGTGCTGCTCGACTTTGGCCAGGCGAACAATCACTTCCCAGGCTCGCTCGCGTAACGGTCTCTTATCTATTTTCATTGTGGCTTGTCCCTCTTTCTTCGACGTGTCCACCTCAACGCCCGCCGTCCGCTCCTGCGGATCAGTCGTGCGCATCTGGCGATAGAGCTCGGCGCCTTCCTCGCTCGCCACGACGAGGCGGAACGCCTCCGTCGCGGTCAGCTCGGGGCGCTGGCCGCGCAACTGGGCAATCAACTCAAACAGGCGCTCCCGGGCGCGCTGCGGCAGCGTCACCACGGTCTTGCGAAGATTGAGCACACCAACGTCGCGCATGAATGCCGTGTTGATTGTCGTGGCCATCGTCCCCTCCGTCAGTGCTGCGCGACCGACCGCGGCTCGGCGACCAGCACCTCGGCGAGCTCGGCGGCGTCGATCACCGGGCGGTCGGCGGGCTCGTCGTCGTCATCCACCAGGGCCGGTGCCCCGCCCCGCTGCACCTCGCGCTCGAGCTGCTCGCAGGTCAGCTCGGCCGTATAGCGACCGCTCAGTGGCCGTTGGATGATGCCGAGCGAGCCCATCTCCCAGGTGATCTTGCGATCAATCGTCCGGAGGTGGTGAAAGCGGCTGGTTTCGGCCTCGGGGAGAACACCCGCGGCAATTTCGGCCTGCGCGATGCGGACCTGGCGCAACCCACTGCGCCCCTCACTAAGCAAGGCGAGGCCGGCGTCGATCTTCGCTGCGAACGCTTCCGCCTCGGCGGTCAAGTGGCCAATCTTCCCGCGCGCGACGGCTTGCCGCAGCACAGCCTGTTCGCCGCGCAGCCGGGCGAGCGTCTCGTCGACCTGGCGGCGCGCACGCTCAAGCTGCCGATGCTCGCGACGAGCCCGGTCGGCACTCGCCTCGGCTTCCTCAAGGGCGCCCTCTACGGTGGTGTCGCCGTCGACGTCGCGGCGGTAGATCAGGTTCGCCGCCGCCTCTTCGGCCTCATCGGCCCGAGACGCTACCGCAGCGATTCGATCGGTCAGCTCGGCGCGCTTCCCCTCGAGGCGAGCCGCCTCAGCGGTGGTGGCGTCGAGCGCCCCCTGGGCGTCAGTCGGCGGCTTACTCTTGTTGTTCTTCATCGTCATCCCCTCCAATCGTGAGTGTGAATTGGCACGGCACAGCCGGCGGTGTGACCAGCCAAACCGCTCGGCCGATCAGCTCGCCGGTAAGCGTGTGGCCGACAAACGGCACCGCCACGTGTGCTACGGTGTCGTGGGTGGCCGCGTCAGACATGGCCACCCCCCTGACGTTGAACGGCCTGAACTTCGGCGCGCGTCAGCGGCTCGATGCCCGCCGCGGTCAACGCGTCGTTGATTTGTCGTTTTGCGAGACCGCCGAGAGTGATCAGCATCGGCGGCGCGTGGCCCGTCGCAATGACGGCAGCGTGGAACCGACGCAATAGGGCGCCATAGGCCGTCGCGCCCGCGCTGATCTCGCTGGCCGCCACAGCCGCGGCGAGTGCGGCCTGCCGAGCGGTACTGCGGGCGGTCATCGCGCCACCGCCCGGAC
The DNA here is from genome assembly GCA_964475125.1 of uncultured Binatia bacterium (SeqCode). GTDB lineage: Bacteria > Desulfobacterota > Binatia > HRBIN30 > CADEER01 > CAYYWP01. The sequence continues at coordinate 5,540 of CAYYWP010000056.1, forward strand.
CAGGTCGTCGTCGAGCCATCGGCTGCGCAGAACAGCGAACGCGCTGCCGATGGCGTCCTCGGCGCCACAGTCGGGGCACCGCAAGCGGTCCCGCTCGACATGGTCAACAACCCCGCCACCGCAGCGGCGACACACCACGACGTGGCGCTCGTCTACCGGCGTGCGATAGAAGCGTCGCACGCGTCCGATCGCCCGAGCGGCGTCGAGGTCGAAGCCCCCCCTGCCGGTTATATCAGCTATCTCATCCATCCGCCCCTCCTCCTCTTCCCCAATCGTCGCCGGCCGCCAGGAACGCCTCGAGCGCCTCGAGCAGATCAACCGCCAGCTCATCGGGCAGCGCCACACCGTCGAGCTCGTCGAACAGGCGCGCGTGTAGCCGTGCGGCCAGGTCACGCAGGGACATCATTCGGTCGGCACCCCATCGGCCCGAATCGGACTGCTACCCACCGGCAAGTGACCGGTTAGCGGCGCCAGTATGTGCCCGTTTTTCTTGGTGGTTTTTTGAATTCCGGCACTGCCCGTCTCGGCATGGCTCGCCAGCGCTCGCCGCACATCGCCCAGCCGGAAGCGGACGAAGCGGCCCAACTGCTCGACCGGCACCCTGCCCGTCCGCCCCCAGAACCGGAGCGCCGACTCGGGGATACCAAGGGCAGCGGCCCCCTGCGCGGCGGTGACCAACTCGCTCGCAACGGGCGGCTGTGGGGTCGTCGCCTGTGCCAACCGCAACTGCACCCTCGCCGCGGCAGCCACCAGCAGGCCCAGCAGGTCGGGCAACTGGTCGACCGGCACCTCGCGCACGGCGACGTCGAGGTCGGCGGCGATGGCAGCGAGCCGGTCGGTCATGTCGACACCCCGCGCGAAGTATTGTTGGCCGGGAGGGTCGCGAGCGTCGCAGCGTATTGCTTGAGTTCGCGGATCGATCCGAAGAACCGTGCCGACCGCCGCGGCTGCCAGTCGGGGTATGCAACCAACCAACACACCGCACACCGGACCACGCGCCCGACGTTCGCCGGGTGCTGCCGGGCTGCCTCGGGGATGTGCGGACACATACCGTCCCCGCCTGGGCACTTTCTAGCCGTTCCGCTTGCCTGTGGATAAAGTGGGTGCGTTCCGGGGGGTGCGGAACGCACTTTCGAGGGGTGTTCCGCTATCATTCCGCTCGGGCGTTCCGGTGCGGAACGCGACAAAACCTTATCTGCCAAGGCTTCGAGGTTGTCTGTTCCGCTTCCGTTCCGCTGTTCCGTTCCGAGGTTGCGCACGCCGTTCCGCCGTTCCGCCGCCCTATAGGGCGGAACGCGCGGAACGCGCGGGGACGGAACGCCATTCGGCATCATAGAAGCCCCCGTTCGATAGCCTTGCGCTTGTGCCTGTCGACCGTGGCGCGGCCTTTGATTGCGAGTTCCCTTTGGATCTCGCTGACCGTGCAGCCAGCCTTGAGCATCTCCGCGACCTGAATAGTCAGAGCGTCCTCAAGCTCGGTCAGTCCCCAGCTTAGTGCACCGTGCTCATCCTCGATCAGCGCTGCCTCGAACGGTTCAGCATCTCTTCCGTAGAAGCCGCGATGTTTCTCGAAGTGTATAATGAAGCGAGCGCCGTCACTTTCCTTGTAGTCCTTGGGTTTCTTCAAATGAAAAACGGTGTCGAGTTGATCTTCGCGACGACTGGTGCCGCGCTGGGTCTCGTTCTTGCCGTCGTGGTGAACGAGAAGCGCCGAGCGACCCGAAGCGCGGAGCCGCAGCAGCCAATCCAGCAGCGGAAGCCACAGCTCGTCTTCTTTGTCCGTACCGCTGCGCACCAGGCTCGACAGGTTGTCTAGGATCACCAGCTCACTATCGCCGAGCACTGCATTCAACCACGCCTGCCCCGCTGCCGTCCCGAGATCGGGGATGCCGTTCGGTTGCAGATCGGGCGTGATGATGCGGAAGCGAGACGGCTCGGGACGGGGAACCGTCGCCTTGTAGAGCGCCGCTATCCGAGTCTGCATCTCGACGCCTCGCATCTCGGCGTCGACATAGAGAACTTTCACGGGTCGTGGCGCGTGCCACTTCAAGAACTGCGCCCCAGCGGCCTCCGAGAGGCCGAACGCGGCCGCGAAATAGGTCTTGCCCAGGCCTCGCCAGGCGTGGACCATACCGAGTCCCTGCCGCGGAAACACGGGGTTCATGAGATTCTCGCGCGGAGGGAATTCGACGCGCAAGAATTCGGCAAGGTCGAGAGCGCGCGCAGAGTCGGCTGGTCGGACGGTTAGATTCAGCCAGTCCTGCAACCTCGCCACAACCGCGTCACCATCGGCGAGCAGCTCGGCGAGGCGTGGCCCGCCGGTGGCGCGGTCACCCTGGGCAATTGCGGCAGCGGTGTCAGACACGGTGCGCACGCGATCGTGCCATTCGTCGTCGCCAGCGACCCGCGCGACAACCTCGAGGAATCGCTCGGCGTCCGCTGGCGCTGTGCCACCGCGGAGTAGCAGACCGGCGAGCGCAAGGGCGGCATCGTGTCGAGCACCAGCGGGCCAGCGGCGGGCGACCATGGCGACTGCGGCGCACTCGCGCACCGCGCGCCGCAACTCGTCGGCCCCGATGGGCGCCGGCTCACCGTTGGCGTGCCAGATAATCGGTTCGCCACCGGGGTGGATGCTCGGCGGCAAGACAGTCTGCACGCCGGTCGAACGCAACTCGATCAAGGTCGAGCCGTCTGGGTCGCGGAGCCGCTCCGTACCTTCGGGCGGTGTGTTCAGCACATACCAGAAATGCGATTCGGGTGCCGATTTGCGGCCGTGACGGAGGTCGGTGAACGGGCCTATCAGCGGCCATGCGGTTCGGGCGTGCTCCTCGTCGAGGTCGATGTCGCAGCGTCCGCGAGAGGGGGCGCCGCAGAGGCCGCCAACCCCGCCGGCGCCAGTGAATGCGCGTTCAAGCGCGGCGCCGGCCAGACGGAGCCGCTGCCACTTGAGAATGTTCGGCGCCTTGGCGCGCGGTGGCAGCGGCACAACGGACCATCCATTGGCAACGTACTCGAGCGCCGCGGCAACGAAATCCGGCTCGCCGCGTGACACGGTGGCGGTGGCTGCGCTCACGCGATGCCCTCGATGCGATCGACATTATCGAGTAGCTCATCAGGTCGGCACCCCAGCACCTGCGCCAGCCGTGCGGCCTGGCCGGGGTACGGCTTCGTCCATCCACGCTCAATCCGGCACAACTCTGATTGAGTCAGTTTCGCGTGATAGGCGAGGTGCATCTGCGTCATGCCAAGCCGGAGGCGTTCGGCCTTTAGTTTGATCATCTAACTTGCCCCCCGAGCCCCAGGTGTGCTATCTGTCGCGTGCCTCATATAGTTGGGGGGGGTGGTCAGGGTGGCTGAGGGTTTGGAGGACGTTTTCGACGCTTTGTCGTGTACGCACGGCTCGCCGGCCCCGAAATGCGAATCCTGTGAGCTGGAGCGTTTGATCGAGGAACAGCGCAGTGACTCGAAGAGTTGCAGCGCCCTGATCCTCGAGAAACAGCGCGACCGTCGCCGATTCTGGACAGCTCAGCTCGATGGGCGTCCACTAATCGATCCTGGGGATGTGTCTGCGTATTCAGCCTGGACAGCGGCCGATCGGCCGGAGGTCGGAGAGACCGTTGAGCCCGCGGAAAACACGACCACGGAGGATGCCGACCGCTGTCACTGGCTCCACGATGTTTTTCCAAACCCAGCAACCGTTATTGCGGCCGAAGGCTACTCGGGCCTAAGCAACGAAGAGGCCAGCATTCTGCTCGCATACATCGAGCACCTGAACGAAGTCGCCGAGATTACCGGTCTATCGCTCAGCCGGGTTGCCTCAAGTATCGCGCCCCGCCTGGGTCTGAGTGCGGCAACCATTCGCCGGCGCATTGGTAGTATGGCTCGCCGGTTCTGCGGACCGCCTGCGGCGCTGCGGATACCAAGAATTGAATCGGTTCGCATCCGCGGCAACCGCCGCCCGCGTGGCTATCGAACAGAAACCACGAGCTTCGGTAGTTGGTCAGTTACTCACGGCGAACGCATCACCGTGGAGACGCGCGCAGCGCTACATCACGCGGAGAAGACGGTGGTCGGCGTCTCCTGCGGCGAAACGCCGATGTACCAACTCTTGGCGCGCCTCTTAGCCCACTTCACAACTGCGGCATGCCCAGCAGCCCAGGCCGCAGAAGTGCCGCAAGCGGATTGGCACGGCAACGTTGAATGGGCGACGTGTCGACTTGCGGGGAAGCGTGGGCGGCGAGACCCGTATGCGCTCGATTACGGCGAGGCGTGTCACTGGCTGACCAGGGGCATGCGCCCGTGTGGGTACTGCCACGCACCCATCCTCGTCGGAGCCCGCCTCGATGGCCAGCTCGTAACCCGTGCACGTCGCTTCTGCGGCGAGGCGTGCAAGAAAGCCTCGCTTAGAAGGACGGCGCGACAAAGAACAGGAATGAGCAGCCCTTAGGGGCACCCCGCACCGGCCGATGCTCACTGTAAAGCCGAATCCACCCGTGGGGACTGGGAGTCGGCGGCTATGACTTCGGAAGAGGGTCCTCAAAACGGCCACACTTTCGTCAGAGCACAGACTTGGGCAACTTGGGTCATCGCCGCCGCCACGATCGTCAACGTCGGCGTGGCGTTGATGCAGTGGCGGAAGCTCTCGGAGTCGCTCAGCTTGACCCAAAGAGCCGAAATCATCGCCGATTCTTCTCGGCTACCGGGAGAACTCGTTGCAGGAAACGACTTTACGTTTACGGTACACCTGCGAAACATCGGGCAGACCGTTGCCACAAGGATCACGCCGCAACTGGAGCATGCTATCGAACCGAAGAACGTTCCGCCTGCCTTCGATCTTCCACCGACCGAACGAATGGACGCGTTCTTGATCCCCTACGGGAGCAGAATCATCACAAGAGAACTTGAGAGCACCGGGGATTGGGCCATCCCGATCAACGTGCCGAAGGAGAAGCTTACCCCCGGCACAGTGGCGGAGATCGATGACGAGCGGAAGATCCTCTACTTCTATGGCATCGTTCGATACAATGATGGGTTCGATGAGAACCGGTGCACAGCCTTTTGTTTTCAGCTAAAGGCACCCAAGAACCAGCCCGGGCTAGCGTACTGCGATCACTCCCCGGTGGAACAGTGTAACCGCCCCATTGAGGCAGATAGTTGGTACCGAAACCCTACACCCAGGCCGGTTCGCTAACCAAACCGCTAACCAACCGTAGGCAATTCTAGTCGATGTTGGTAAAAGGTGCGGGAGGCGAAAACCCTTGATTTCTCGCCTCGCCGCACCCCACTTCACCTCAACGTCGCCCTGGACAAGCTTGGAATTAAGGACGTGGATGCGAATGAACTCAGCTAGTTGAGGTGCGCGGTCTCGGCGGCGTGACCCTACTGCAACGGCAGCACGGCGCGTAGGAAAGCCAGGTTTACACCGGCCAACAAGGAGGGAAGGACCGGCTTCCCCAGCCGGAAAGGATGCGCACCGCTTCTAGCCTTGATCTGACAGAAACCTCAACGCAGAGACCCAGTGTACGCAGGGGACACCGAGGCAGCGTGCATGAGTTCGAGCGCTGACTCATCGTCATCGGCAATTGGGTTTGGGGGTCACTCCTAGACCCTTGTGCTCCGCGTTCTCTGCGGCCTCGGTGCCTCGGCGTTGAATTTCTTTCGTCAATCAGGCCCAGATGTTAGCGCGCGGCGGCCGAGTCGGGGTCTAGCATCAGGGACGATTCGTCGACCGCCTCGAAATCGGAGCCGTGCACGCCGGTCTGCAGGTTGTGCAGGTCGTCATCGTTCCAGCGCGGGTCGGGCGCGCCGGAGAGAAACCAGGCCGAGCCGTTGTCGGCGATGAACATACCGTAGGTCTTCAGCGCCGTCAGGATCACTTGGTTGGTGGCGGAAAAGCGCGAGATGTCGAAGCTGGCCTTCAGCCGGAACCGCTGCCCCATCGGCGGGCGCTGGAGGTCCGTCGAGGTGGAAGCGAAATGGCGCCCCGGCCAGACATAGGCCCGGCGCGTCGCCGGGACCGTGAAGCGTAGGGCATGCTTGATCGCACCGGAGGCGACCTCGTCGTAGCGCACCAACCCGGGCAGGATCGGCAACCCGGCCGCATCGGCCGACGTCCATCCGGCCGGCCGAAGCGCATTCGAGGCGAGGTCGAACACCGCGCCCGATCCGGCCTCCCAACTGCCGTCCGCCCGCGGCCAGGCATAATACAGCTCGTACAGCGTGCAGGTCCCGGTATCGACCACCAAGACGTGTCGATCGCCGGTGCTGTTGCTACCGCCCTCGATGGGTGCGTTGGCCGGAATCGGATACGGGCCCGGGTCGCTCTCGTCGCCGTACCAGATGAAACTGATCGGCACGAGCGGCTGCGTGCCCGGAACCGTAACGAAGGGGATGCCGATCGGGCCACCGTTCCAGGTCCCGGCGCCGAAGTCCGGATGCAAACCTCCGCTCGCTCCGATGGTGTTCACGTAGGTCTGCGAGCTGGGATCCAGGGGCAGCGCGTCCACGCGCCGGTTCCAGACGCTGTCGGCCGGAAATACGGCGCAGCCAGCGATCGTGGGACCTCCCCCCGCCGTCACCGCCGGGGTGGCGGTGGGGGTCGGAGGCACCGCGGTCGACGTCGACGTTCGAGTCTGGGTGACGGTTGCCACCGGGGGTCGGGTCGGCGTGGGAGTCCGGGTCCGGGTTCGGGTCGCAGTCGGTGCAAGCGTGCGCGTCGGGCGACGCGCGGCCGAAGCGCTGCTGACCATAGCGAGCAGCAGCGTCAGAGAGAGAACGCCGACTCTGTAGGACTGCCCCATGCCGTTTTCCTCCCGCGGGCTTGCGCAACTTGCAAGCGGCGCGCCGCCGCCGACGCGTCTCCCCGGTCGCGCCGCGTCTCTGCCGTCGAGCTGGAGGAACCGTTACGCCGATGCCGGAGAGCGGCGAGAAAAAGTTGCTTTGCCCTCCGGTCCTCGGCTCCATCACCGATCGGAGGCGCGCACCTCGACCGAGATGAGACGGCCCTTCGCCTCGAGCCGCCGCGCGCGAACACCGCACCGATGGGCGCGCGCTCGAGCGGCGCACTCAGCGCATCCGCTCCAACACTTCCTCCGTCGTCATCACATCCCCGAACTGCTGGATGACGTTTTCGAGCGTCGCCAGGTGCTCGCGGTCCGACAGGGCTGCGCAGCCGTCCTCGACCAGGATGGGGCTGAAATCCATGTCGAAGGCCTGTCGCGTCGTCGTCTCACAGCAAACGTTGGTCTTGGTGCCGGTGATGAGCAGGTACTCGATCCCCCGGCTACGCAACACCCGTTCCAGGTGCGAGGCGCTCGGCGACAGGCATCCGTAGCGGTTCTTGACCAGGTGGATGTCGTCCGGCCGCGCCTCGAGTTCGTGCCACAGCAGCGTGCCATCGCCACCTGGCGCCATGTAGCGCATGGTCCGTTCGCGCATCTCGGCCGCCACGATGTTGCGGAAGAAGTTCTCCCAGTCGCTGCGCCCGCCGTGGTGCTCGAAGATGCTGACGACCCAGATCACATCGCCGCCAGCCTGACGCACCGCCGACGCCAGGCGGTTGATGTTCGGCACGATGGCGCGCGAGGCCGGAACCTCGACCGGCGCGCCGGGCTTGCAGAAGGCATTCTGCATGTCGACCACCAGCAGCGCCGTGCGCGTCCCCGCGATGGTGTCGTACAGGTGCACGCGCCCGCGGCGCTGCACCAGCCGTTGCTTGATGTCCTCGCCGATCGTCACTGCATGCATGGTGGTCGGGCTCCTGCGTTATCGCTCGTCGGGGGTCCCCACCCGGTCGAGTAGGAAGGGCTCGCCGCGCAATGCGGTCTCGCTATCGAGCAGCGCGCCGCACTGTGGGCAGCAGAACTGGCGCAAGACGAGATCGGCGCCGGTGGCGTAGATCGGCATGATATCCGCCAACCGGCGTTCGCACAGCACCGCTCGGGACTTCCACGGCGCGCCATCGCGGCTCAAGCCGCCGCCGCAATCGGCGCACGCCACCTCGTCGCCGGCGCCGTTGCGGCGCCGCTGCCACTTGACCACGGCACCGCCAGTCGCGGCCGACGCGGCGCCCGGCGCGCGTGTGGCGCGCAGGCCGGCGTGCGCGGATTCGGTGGCGGTGCGATCGACCGCCTGGCCGGCGTCATCGAGCACCACGCCGTACACCGCCTCGGCGACCCGGGGCGACGTCAACCCGTTCAGCACATCGGCGAGCACCTCCGCCGGCGGCCGGTCGAGCGGGTCTCCCACCCCGCCCCCGCCATTCCAGCGCACGTACAAGATGTCGTTGCCCATGAGTGGAAACACGCCCCAGTCGACCCGACGCGTGTCGCCCGGCGGCGCACCCGTTCCAGCCGCGCCGCCGGCTTCTCCGCTCTGCGGGTCGATCGCTCGCGGTGTGACCCACAGGTAGGCGTTCGGTGCCCCGGGGTAGCCGCCCGCCAGACCGTCACTCATCGGAAAGACCGCCCCCTTGCCGGAGACGACGTAGTGCACACCCCCGTCGGGCGCCCCGTGCGGCTGTAGGGCGATCTCCATCCCGAGCCCGCCGCGGTAGCGGCCCGGTCCGCCCGAATCGACCGTCAGACGCCGATACAGGTAACGCAGCGGAAAGAGGTTCTCGATCAGCTCGACGTTGGCCATGCGCGAGATCGGATTGGGGATCTCGCCGCCGACATCGATGCCGTCGGCGTAGGTGCGCGCGCCGCCCGCGCCCGCGAACGTCTCGGTCAGGATGCCGATCGCCTCGCGGCCGTGCTGGTTGCGCCCGAACATGAAGATGGCGAAGTGATTGGCGTGCCACACCGCCGTCGCTTCCTGCCGATAGGCATCGCTCAGCGCCAGCATCTTGCCGATCGTCGCGCAGGCGGCGTTGTTCACCGACTGGATCGCGCCCACGGTTGCCACCGAGACCGGGGCCGGCCGGCGGCAGTTCACCACCGTGCCTTCGGGCGCGATCATGGTAATCGGCTTGATCACCCCTTCGTTCCAGGTGATGTCGTAGCAGAGCAGCGGAAACAACGGCGCGAACAGTCCGCCGAGAGAGGCCCACTTGGTGCAGTTGATGGCGTAGCGGCTCTGCTCGCTCGAGCCGGTGAAGTCGAAGATCAGGTGATCGTCGCGTTTCGTCATCGCCAGCTGCACGCGCGCCACCTCCCCTTCCGGCCCGCAGCTCAGGTACTGGCGCGACTCCCAGCGCCCGTCCGGCAGCTCGCGCAAGCGCGCCCGCAACAGCGACTCCGATTGCTCGATCAAGGTCCGGCACGCCGCGTCGACCACCTCGTCGCCGTACTTGTCGATCAGCGCCACCATCCGCTCCTTGGCGACGTTGTTGCACGCGATCATCGAGGACAGGTCGAGCGCTACCATTTCCGGCGAGCGCACCATGTTCATGAAGGTATCGAGCACATCGCGATTCAGCTCGCCGCGCCGAACCACGCGCACCCCCGGCGAGCTGAAGCCTTCGATGTAGATGCTGTCGGCATCCGGACAGAAGCCGCCGGGATTCTTGGCGCCGATGTCGTAGACGTGGACGAAGCAGGCGCTCCACGCCACCAGGCGGCCGCCGTGATGGATCGGCGCGACCAGATACACGTCGGAGGTGTGCAGGGCCGCCGTGTAGGGATCATTGAGGAGATAGATGTCGTCGGGCTCGATGCGGTCGGCGAAGCGGCGGATGATCGCCTTGCAGGCCTCGGCCGCGCTGGTCAGGTGATGGAGGAACCCCACTCCACCCATGAGTAGTGAACCGTCGGCCCGGTACAGCGACACCATCAGGTCGTGCCCTTCGTTGGTGATGGCGCTGCCCGACACGTTCTTCAGCGTGATCACGGCCTCGTCGACGATGCGGAACAGCCGGTGCCGAATGATGGAGAAGGTCATGGGATCCATGCGGCTCACCCAAACTCGATGATGACGTTGCGAAACGGGTCCATGCGTCCCGTCTGCCGTTCCTGGATCACGATCGTCGTCACCGGCGTGTGAATCACGGCCGGGCCGCGCACGACATTTCCCGGCGCGAGCCTGAGAAAGTCGTAGATCCCCGCCGCCATGAGCCCGCCGCGGGCGTCGACGAAGATCGGCCGGGTGCCGATGCGCGCATGGTCGGCGCCCACTGTCGACAGCGGCGCCGGCGTCAACGCCGGGCGGTCCATCCGGCCGCGCGCGGTGACGCGGCATTGCGTCAGTTCCACCCCGGCATCGCGATACGCCGAGCCTTTGCCGTAGCGGCGCTCGTACAGCTGTTCGAAATCATCCACCAAGGCGGCGATGCCCGCCTCGTCGAGCGGCCGGCGGGCGCGCACGGGCGTGACGACCTCGTGCACCTGGCGTCCGTAACGCATGCCGACCGACCATTCGATGGCGATCCGTTCGGCGCCGAATCCTTCCGCCGCCAAGGCGCGTTCGGCCGCGGCCACCAGCGGCGCGAACAGCGCGTTGATCTCGCGCGGCGGCGCCGGCAACCCCAGCGTCGTCGTCACCGCGTACTCGTGCACGACATCGGCGGTGGCGAGCCCAAAGGCTCCGTTCACCGACGCCGTGTAGGGCACGACGACGTGGCGCACGTGCAGCTCCTGCGCGAAGAGCGCTGCCAGCATGGCACACGTGCCGCCATAGGCATGCAACACGAACTCGCGCGGGTCGAGGCCGCGCTCGACGGTGATCTCGTGGATGAGGTCGGCGGCCTGTGCCACCGCGACGCGGTAGATGCCGAAGGCCGCCTCCTCGACGCTCATCCCGAGTGGCGTGGCGATGTGCTCGGCGAAGACCCGCCGCGCCGCGGCGCCGTCGAGGGTCAGGCTGCCGCCGAGAAAATGCCCTTCGTCCATATAGCCGACGAGCAGCAGCACGTCGGTCAAGGTCGGTTCGGCGCCGCCCTGGCGGTAGCATACCGGCCCCGGCCGCGCCCCGGCGCTGCGCGGGCCGACCCGCGGCGTCTTCGTCCCCGGTTCGAGGCTGATGATGCTGCCGCCGCCAGCCCCGATCGAGACGACCTCGATCTTCGGGGCGAGATAGTGGTAGCGGTTTACCATCGGCTCGCGCGCGTACTCGAGCATGCCGTCCTGGATGACGCCGACCTTGAAGGTCGTGCCACCCATGTCGGCGGCGATGATGTCGCGTTCCTCCGTCAAGTCGCCGAGGAATCGACTGCCGATCAGTCCGGCGACTGGACCGCACTCGATCATGTTGACGGCGCGCTCCCCCGCCTCGGTAGCGGGCAACAGCCCGCCGTGGCCTTGCATGACCAGCAGGGGCCCGGTGTAACCTTCGCTCGTCAGCAGCCGCTGCAGGCTCGCCAGATAGTCGCGCGTCACGCGCCCAGCGTAGGCGTTGATTACCGTCGTCGAGGTGCGTTCGTATTCGCCCGGCAGCGGCGCGATCTCGGAGGACAGCGTCACGTAGATCCCCGGGGCGATGCGCTCGATCAGCGACCTGACGCGCTGTTCATGTGCCGGATTGCGAAACGACCAGAGGAAGCACACGGCCAGCGCTTCGGCGCCCCGCTCGTCCACGAGATGGTGAATCGCCGCCTCCGCAGCCGCCTCGTCGAGCGCCTGCACCACCTCGCCCTGACAGTCGATCCGCTCCCGCACGCCGGCGATACGGTCGCGCGGCACCAGCGGATCGGGCCGATTGGTCGCCACCGGATGTTTGATGCGATCCTCGGGCAGGCCCGCCCAGCGCCCGTAGGCGCCGCGGGTGACGCGCAGGGTGTCCTCGAATCCCTGCGTGGTGATCAGCCCGCTGCGGGCACCGTCCAGCGTCAAGAGCGTGTTGTCGACCACCGTGCAGCCGTGCAGGAACAGGCTCGCCTGTGCCAGCAGCTCACTGCGGCCGAGGCCCATGCGCTGGGCCGCGGTACCGATCGAATCGATGATCCCGTCGGCGAAGTTGGGCGGTGTCGACAGCGCCTTGCCGAGATGGACGGCGCCGTCCGCGGTCACCACGACCGTATCCGTGCACGTGCCCCCGACGTCCGTGGCGACCACGAAGCTCATGATCTACCCGGGTATAGGAAACCGCCGGCGCGAAGATGCGTCTTCTTCACGGCATGACTTTCCTTCCCTCTGGCGTTTACGAGCTCGCTCGGCCGCCCGCCCAGATCGCCTGCACGTCGGCGATCCGTACCACCTGACCGAAGAAGCGGTCGATGTTGCGCAGCGTCGCCTCATGGTCCCGCTGGTCGTATGCCGCGGTGCCGTCGCCGATGAAGACGACGTAGTAATCGCGCATGAACGCTGCCCGTGCCGTGGTGTCCACGCAGACGTTGGTGGCGATGCCGGCGAGCACCACGGTGCGCACGCCGTGGGCGCGCAGGATGGTGTCGAGATCGGTGTTGAGAAAGGCATCGAAGCGATGCTTGGTCACCACCGGCTCGTGCGCCTCTGGCCGCACGTCGCGGTAGAAATCCGCCTCCCACGTACCCGCCGGGCACACGGGCTGCGTCGTGTAGCTGCCGCCGCGCGTGCGCGCCGCCTGCTCGAGGAAGGCGTCCGAGAGGTAGAGGTTCTTGGCCGAGGAGTACTCGTTGCGCACGAACACCACCAGCACCCCGGCGGCGCGCGCCGCCGCCAGCAGGGGGGGCAAGCGTTCGGCCAGCGCCTGCACCGCGGCGAGGTCGAACCCCTCGCGACCCAGTTGCCCCCGTTCGCTGCAGAATTCGTTCTGGTAGTCGATGACGACCAGGGCCGTGTGCCCCGGCGCCACCTTCTCCGCCAGGGTGCGCAGCGGGTGGACGTGGGCGATGCGGCGGGCGCCCTCCCAGTGCTCGGGGGTGATGCTCATGGGGTTGTCCCTCAAGCGAGTCGCAACAGGGCGCGGGTGTTGTGCTCGTAGATGCGCGCGCGCTCGGCGGCGGAAACCTCCAGCCCCTCGATCGCTTCGCTGGTGGTGCGGATCAGATACCGCCCGCCCTGCGGATCGAACGGCGCATCGCTGGCGAACAGACAGTGCTCGGTGCCGAAGAACGCGTGCCCGCAGCGCGCCGCCGCGGCCGAGCCGTTGGTTGCCGTGTCGGCGTAAAACATGCGGTAGTAGTCGATCGGCGCGCGCCGCAGGCCGCGGCTCTGGGCGTGCGGGTCGCGGTCGAGGTCGCCGCGAAAGATCTGTTCGCGACCGAGGGCGATCTTGCCGGCGAAATACGGCACCATCCCGCCCATGTGATGCGTGATGATCTTGACGGTCGGGAACTCGTCGAAGAGCCCGGAAAAGATCAGCCGCGCCATGCAGGCGCTGGTCTCGTACGGCCAGCCGAAGGTAAACCAGACCTCGGCTTCGGAGCGTGTCTCGCTGGCGTAGTCCGCATGCTCGGGACCGCGGATCGGGTGCACCCAAACCGGCAGGTCGTGCGCCGCCATGGCGGCGAACACGGCGCGGAACTGCGGGGCCGAGAGCGGTACCCCGAGCACGTTGGTGAATACCTGCACGCCACGCGCGCCGAGCTCGCGCACCGCTCGCTCGGCCTCCGCCACGGCCGCCTCCGGTGCGTTCATCGGCAGCGAAGCGACGAAGGCCGGAAAGCGGTCGGGGTACTTCCGGCAGATGGCTGCCATGCCGTCGTTGGCCAAGCGCGCCAGCTCGGCGGTGGTGCGCGGGTCGCCCAGGCTCTCGATGGTGGGCTGGCCCAGGCAGAGCACCTGCTGGTAGTCGTCGAACTCATCCAGCATGCGCAGGCGCGCATCGAGGTCCCAGAGCGTCGGCACGCCCTCGAGGTAGGTGATGGCAGCGGGGTCGCGCACGCACCCTTTCAGGCGCTCGTAGAAGTCGTGCGGCAGGATGTGATTGAACGCGTCCAGTTTCATCGCCGGTTACGGTCGATAGCCCGCGCCGACTCTCGCGGTCAAATTCCCTTCGGCGCAGCCTTGAGCCGTCGCCGCCGCGATCGGTTCCACTTGCTCCTCAACGGGCTACCCACGCGATAGGCGATACGCGACCCGCGATAAGCGCGAAGCGCGCCGCCGGGCGCGCTTCGTTACCCCTTCTCGAACGGATCGAACAGCTTGCGGTGCTCCTCGAGGGCGAAGCGGTCGGTCATGCCGGCGATGTAATCCGCGATGACGCGTGTCAGTGCCTCGCCGCGCTGGCAGCGGGCCAGGATATGCGGCGGCAGTTGCTGCGGCTCACTCATGTAGGCCTCGAACAGCTCGCGCATCACCCGTTTGGCCTTCTCGAACATGCGGATTACGCGGTGATGACGGTAGAGATTGTCCATCAGGAAGCTCTTCAGCTCGAGGCGTTGCGCATCCAGTTCGGCAGCGAAGCCAACCAGCGGCCGCGCGAAGGCGCGCACGTCGGCCGCGCTGATGATCCCCTCGCGGCTCAAGCGTTCTTCGACGTTCTCGATCAGGCCGGTGACCAGGCGATCGATGATCACGCGGATCGCCTGATAGCGCCAGATGCGCCGGTTGGCGCCGGGATGTCGCTGCCGCACTGCCCCATACGCCTGGCGCCACAAGCGCACGCTGTCCAGCTGATCGAAGGAGAGTAGGCCCGACTTCAATCCGTCGTCGATGTCGTGACAGTTGTAGGCGATCTCGTCGGTGTAATCGACCAGTTGGGCCTCCAAGCAAGGCGCGCAGGTGGGCTCGAACTCGGCGGCGAGCGGCTTGTCGTATGGCGGCGTGTGCTTGACGATGCCCTCGCGCACTTCCCACGTCAGGTTGAGGCCCTGGAAGTCCGCGTAGCGCTCCTCCAGTACGTCGACGATGCGCAGGCTCTGGGCGTTGTGCTCGAAGCCCCCGTAGGCGGCCATCAGGTCGTTCAACACCCGCTCGCCGGCGTGGCCGAAGGGTGTGTGGCCGAGATCGTGCGCGAGCGCCACCGCCTCGGCCAGGTCGGCGTTCAAGCGCAGGCACTTGGCGATCGTGCGTGTGATCTGCGCCGCCTCCATCGTGTGCGTCAGGCGGGTTCGATAGTAATCACCCTCGTGGTTGACGAAGACCTGGGTCTTGTACTCGAGGCGGCGGAACGCGGTGCTGTGGATGACGCGGTCGCGGTCGCGCTGGAAGGCGAGGCGAAAAACGTGCTCTTCCTCCGCGTGGACCCGCCCCCGGCTGGCCGCGCTGCGCATGGCGTAGGGCGCGAGCAGCCCATCTTCCATGGCGGCGAACTCGCGGCGCGTCAGCATGGTGATTGCCTAGCCGATTCCAAAAGGGCTTGACAAACTCTTGAGAGGGAACACGACAAGGCACCGCAGCGCGTCGAACGGAACTGCCTTCCGGGGCGCGGCTGCCGTCCTCACGTGAGCGGCTGGCGAAACGGCAACAGCAACGCTTCGGAGACCGTCTTCGGGCACACCGCACCGGGAAGTCCCGTCTCGACTCGGGCCGTTGACGAGTTTGGACGGTACGTTCCCAGGAGATGGTCCCACCAGATGAAGATGGTGCCGAAGTTGCTGTTCAGTTCCGCCCGCAGGTACGAGTGATGCCGGCGGTGCAGGGCCGGGGTGACACACACGCGGCCGAGGCGACGCTCGGTGTGCCCGGGCAGGTTGATGTCGCCGTGCTCGAACAGGTTGGCGACCGCGAACAGAATCTCGAACGTCACCACGGCCACCGGCGTGGCGCCGAGCCCGATCACCGCCAGCAGTCGGAAAGGCAGCGACAGCACCAGCTCGCCCGGATGGAAACGGAGCGCCGTGGAGACCGTGAACGTCGCGTCGGAGTGATGGACCTGATGGAAGCGCCAGAGGAACGGCCAGACGTGATTGGCGCGGTGCCAGAGATACGAGACCAGGTCGAGCCCGGCAATCGTGGCCAGCATCGCCGGCGCGGCGGGAACCGCCAGCCAGCGCAGCAACCCGACTCCATGTGCCTCGGCCCAGCGCGCGGCGCCGAATGCGCAGGCCCCGCACACCAGACCCATCACCACTGCGTCGACCCCCCACAGCAAGCCGTTGATCCGCCAGTTGCCGGCGAGGCGTCGATGCGGCGACCAGGCCTGCATCGCAACCGCCGCGGCCAGCGCGACCAGAAAACCGCCGCTGCGCAGGATCTGAAACTCGCTCTCGCTCATCTCCGCAAGACCGCGATCCCTCGATAGGCCACACGCCGCGCGCCCAACCGGTACGCCCGCCGGCGGCACAGCGCGGTCAGGTTGCACCTTAGAGTGCCGGGGCCACCCCTGCCAGGGTCTCTCGTGCGCCGCGGGCGATGGCAACCACGGATCTCTCCTTGAGCTCTCGCGCCAGTCGCGTTACGCGATCGGTGAGCGCTCCCCTCAATCGGACACGCGGAGGACACATGCTGATCGATGCTCAGAGCAGCGTCTGGTATCGGCCTCGCGTCATCGGCGCCTTGTCCCTGCTTTTGGCCGCGACGCCAATGTTCGCACAGGGAGGTGCCCAAACGAGCTTGGCGTTGACGTCCGCGGCCTTCGTTCACCACGGGGAAATCCCGGCCAAGTACACCTGCGAGGGAGAGGACATCTCTCCGCCCCTGTCGTGGTCCGGCGTGCCCAGCGGCACCAAGAGCTTCGTGCTGATCGTCGACGACCCCGATGCACCCGACCCGAAGGCACCGAAGATGACCTGGGTACACTGGGTGCTCTACGATATCCCGAGCTCCGTCACGCGACTTCCCGAGGGGCTCACCGGGCTTCCCGCAGGATCGAAGAGCGGGCTCAACGACTGGAAGCGGACTGGCTACGGCGGCCCCTGCCCGCCCATCGGCCGCCACCGCTACTACCACCACCTCTACGCGCTCGACACCGTGCTCCCCGACCTCGGCCGCGCCACCAAAGCCGAGGTCGAGAACGCCATGAAGGGACACGTCCTCGCCCACACCGAGCTGATCGGGACCTACGAGAAGAAAAAACCGTGAGACGCAGCCTGCGCCTCGACACGGTTGCAGCACATGGTCGGTGACAGGATCGCTACGAGTCCTCGCCCTTCCCGGGCGGCAGGGCTTTCTCCGCACGAGGGTGAGCGTCACGTCCCTGGTGCGGCGATGTTGTGATGGATAACGCCAACTAGCCCCTGATCCGACAATAGAAATTCAACGCAGAGCCACGGAGCCTGGAGAGGACGCAGAGCAGAGGGTCGAGAGAATTAACACCAAACCCAATCAACGATGACGACGGGGCAGTGCTCGAGCTCATGCACGCCGCCTCTGTGCCCTCTGCTGACTCTGCGTCTGCTATGGCGGCGTTTGTCAAGTGCGCCATTTTTCGAGCGGGCGCCTTCC
>CAYYWP010000057.1:0-22469 GCA_964475125.1 uncultured Binatia bacterium (SeqCode)
ATCCTCGACCCGCTTGAGTTCCGCGCCCGGCGCCGCAATGGTGGCGCGATGTCGAGTGCCGCCGAGACGCGTGCCCGCGCCCTGCTGGCCGCCGCCGCCGGCTCTGCCGTGCCGCTGCCCGAGCGCGGGGTGGAGATCGCCGTCCTCGACTGGGGCGGCAGCGGACCGCTGGCGCTGCTGCACCACGCCAACGGCTTCTGCAAGGGCATCTGGGGCCTGGTGGCCGAGGGCCTGCGCGACCGCTTCAGGGTCATCGCCATGGACGCGCGCGGCCACGGCGACTCGAGCCATCCCGATTACCCGGGCGCTTACCGCTGGGATGAGATCGCCGAGGACTTGGTGGCCGTCGCCGACGCGCTCGCCCGCAGACATGGCTCGAGCATCGCCCTGGGGATCGGGCACTCGCTCGGCGGCACCTCGATGATGGGTGCCGCGGCGCGCCGCCCCGATCTGTTCGCACGCCTGCTGCTGGTCGACCCGGTGGTGCCCATCGCCCAGGGATCCCCCGGCTTTCGCGAGCACGAGCCGATGGTCCAGCGCCTGATCAATGGGGCGCGCAAGCGGCGCGCGCACTGGCCGTCGCGCGCCGCCGCTCGGGCCTGGTGTCAAGGGCGCAGCTTCTTCGCCGCCTGGCAACCCGAAGCCGTCGAGCTCTACCTCCTCGACGGCCTGCGCCAGCACCCTGACGGCAGCGTCGAGCTCAAGTGCCCAGGGGCCGTCGAAGCGCAGATCTTCAGCGGCAGCACCGGCCTGGACGTCCTCTCCCTGGCGGCGCGCGTGCAGGCTCCGACCGTGGCGCTCTGGGCCTCGCAGGGCGACTTCTCCCTCCCCCGCCTCGAGCGGGTGGCGGCCGCCATGCGATCGGCTCGCGTCGAGCCCGTCGCCTGCGGGCATCTCGTGCCGATGGAACGGCCGGATTTCGTCGTCGCGGCCGCCCGACAGCTAGCTGTTGGCTGCTAGGCTGTTAGTTTAGCGGTGTGTTGAAAAAGGCCGCGCTCATCCTTCGACGGGCTCAGGATGAGCGGGAGGTGCTTGTGCCGCAACGTGTTCCGCTCACCCTTCGACTGAGCTCAGAACATGCCCTGAGCCCATCGAAGGGTGGGCGGAACACGTCTCTCAACGGACTGTTAGCAGTCAGGGATTCTGATCCCCTAACCGCCTAACCCCGTAACAGCTTGACACCCTGCCTCACTGCACTGCCGCTACGCCCGCCCGCGCGATGTCCTCGTCCTCCTGCGGCGTGTTGCCGCTGACGCCGACGGCGCCGACCACCACACCGTTGACGACGATCGGCAGCCCGCCCTGCAACGCCGTCGCACCCGGCAAGGCCAGAGCGGCGATGCGGCCGTTGCGGACTTGGTCTTCGAAGTCCTTGCTCGGCCGGCGGAAGATCGCCGCCGTGCGACCTTTGCCCAGGGCGACATCGACGCTCGCCACTTGCGTGTTGTCGAGGCGCTCGAGGTAGAGCAGATAGCCGCCGTCGTCGACTACCGCGATCACCACGGTGGCCTTGCGCTTCGCCGCTTCGGCCGCGGCCGCCGCTGCCGCCTTCTTCGCTGCCGCCAAGGATAACACGGGCTTCTGCAGCAGCTGGGCGCCGGCCGGCCCCGCCAGCAACACGCCAATCGCCAGGCTCGCCCCCCACATTGCGGTTCGCCGATCGCTGCGCATCGCGCTCCCTTTCTCGTACCGGCTCCGATGCGCCGGCGGCCGATCAGGTTCCGTTCGAGGCACGCCGATCCGCGCCGGAGGCGATCTCGCGCGCCGTTTGCGCCGGCTGCAGCAGCGCGCTAGCCACACCCCCATGCGCGTGTTCGCGGCGTTGCTGACGCTGGCCCTCCCCGCGCTCATTCTCGCCGGCGACGCTTCCGACCGGCGCGAGCTGCGCTTCGTGCGCGACGGCGCGCCGCCGACGGTCCTCACGGCGACGGCGCTGGCGGCGGCGTGTGGCGCCGAGACGGTGGCGCTCGACGATCCCTACTACGGAACGCGCAAGTCGTTTCGCGCCTGCCCGCTCGCGGCGGTGATCCAACTCGGCTTCGGGGAACCCGTGCAGCGTTTTGTCGACGCGTCATTCATCTTCCGCGCCCGCGACGGCTACGCCAAGCCGGCGGCCGGGCGGGTGGTGGCCGAGCCGGGCGGCTTTCTCGCCTTCGCCGACGCCGATCACATGCGCGGCGACGATCCCGGCTGGCAGCCGATCGATCGCAAGCAGGTGGATCCCGGACCGTTCTACGTCGTGTGGACGGGGCCGGAGCAGGATGTGCACCACTATCCGTGGCCGTATCAACTCACCGAGATCCGCATCGCACCGCTCGAGTCGCTCTTCCCGCACATCGTCCCCAACGGTTTGCCGCCCGACTCCCCGGCCCTCGCCGGGTACGCGATCTTCCGCAAAGAATGCATCGCCTGTCACGCCATCAACGGCGAGGGCGGCAGCGTCGGCCCCGAGCTGAACGTGCCACAGAGCATCGTCGAGTATCGTCCGGCGGCGCAGATCAAAGCCTACATCCGCGATCCGGCGACCTTCCGCTACACCACCATGCCGCCGCATCGGCACTTGAGCGATGCCCAGCTCGACGAGCTGGTGGCGTATTTTACCGCCATGAAGGACCGCAAGCGCGATCCACGTGCAACCAGCCGAGGCAGCGCGGCCAGGTAACGCGCCGCACCGCGTTGCGGTCGCGCCGGGCGGCGCGCCGGCGCTCCGCCCGGTCGAGAGGTGCGCCCGTGGCCGGCGCGGGTTGCGCGGCGCGCAACGGCGGTCGCGAGCGGGCGAAAAAGCGCACGTACGTGATCGGCACCCACAGGGAATAATAGAGCTGGTTGGGAACCACGCGCAGCAGCCAGCCGATGTCGAGGCGCAGTAACTGGATCAGGACGTCCGCCGCGGCCCAGAGCGCGTAGTAGCCGGCCACGTAGGCCAGCGTGCCGCGCAGAAAGGCGCCCAGGGCCGGCCCGGCCGACGCCGGCACCCACGCCCCGACGCGGGCGCACAAGCCGACCGCGACGAGAGTGAAGATGAGCTCGTAGACTAGCCAGATCGAGTTGTGGTGCAGCTCGGGCACGCGCGCGCGCAGCAGCGTGTTAGTGGTGTAGGCCAGCACCGGCACGACCAGGGTCCACAACGCGGCGCGCGGCAACGCCGTCCACCAGGCGCGCCCGTGCGCCAGCGCCAGCAGCGCGAAGACCAGGAGGTAGACCCGCAGGTCGCCGAGCAGGACGAAGAAGAGCACGACTGCCGTGCCCGCGGCGTGGTCGGCGAGGTCGAAGTAGCGCAGTAGCGGGCCGCTGGCGATCGGATCGAGCATGGTCTCGAACGCCACCGCGATCGCATAGGCATCGACGAACCCGCGACCCGCCGGCAGGGCGCCATCGGTGCGCGGCCGCCCCATCGCGGTGCGCCGAAGCAGGAAGAGCGCCGGAGCGATCAGCAGGCCCCACAGGCCCTGTAGATCAGAGGCGTAGAAGTCGCGCCACGACATGATGACCATGTCGGGCGTGGATAGACGCTGCGCGCGCCCAGCACAAGGACGCATCCGGAGTGAGCGCGCCACGCCGCAGCGCCCCTGGAACGCGCCGCTCCGCGGCG
Source organism: uncultured Binatia bacterium (SeqCode) (assembly GCA_964475125.1). GTDB lineage: Bacteria > Desulfobacterota > Binatia > HRBIN30 > CADEER01 > CAYYWP01. Next base: position 3,593 of record CAYYWP010000057.1, read on the forward strand.
CACGGCGATGCGCGGCGCCGCCGCCGCCGCGGCGGGCTCGATGCTGAACCGCCGATGCCAGGACCCCCCTCAGGGCCAAGACCCGTGCGCTGGGGATGAAACCCGCGTCCGGGCCAGCACGGTACCGAATCGATTCGCGACGGCGCTGCGGTGCGCCGCGGAGCGGCGCGCTCCAAGCTAACGCAGCAACTTGGACACCAGCTCCGTGGTCGCGACGAGCGTGCCGATGCTGGTGCCGAGGGTGGTCAGGATGAACACCAGACACACGCGCAGCAGGCGGTTCTGCCACCAGCGCCGCACCACGCGCGCATCGTCGACGACCCGACGCACCTCGGTGATCAGCGGTGGGCAGACGTAGGCCTGCACCAGGGCGGCGACATAGCCGACGCCGATCAGCGGTGAGAGCGTCGTGATCGGCGCCGAGAGAAAGGTCGCCAGCATGGTCAGCGGGTGGGCGAGCGCCAGCGCCGCGCCGGCCAACCCCGGCAGGCCGGTGGCGAAGATCCAGAACAGCGCTTGATCGCCGACGGCACTGACACCGTTTCGCAGCCCGATGGCGAGCAACGTACCGGCGACCAGCAGCGGGATCGACCATCCGGCCACACGCCCCAGTCGCGATGGCGGCGGCAGCGTGTCGAGCGCGGCCAGGTCGGCCGTCCGTCCGTCGCACAGCGCGTCCCGCATCCCCGCCACATGACCGGCGCCGACGACCGCGAGCACGCAACGGCCGGGAGCCTGTCGCAGGCGCGTAGCCAGATAGGCGTCGCGCTCGTCGATGAGCACGGTCTTGACGGCGGGAAAGGCGCGGCCGAGCTCCCGCAGCAGGCCGGAGAGGACGTCTTGTTGGCGCAGGCGGCGCAGCTCGTTTTCATCCAGCGCGGGCGCCGCGAAGAGCGCGGCAGCGAGGGTGGCGATCAGCTCCGCCTTGCGCCACAGCGACAGCGCCGCCCAGGCGCGGCGCAGCGTCACGCGCACGTCGCGGTCGCACAGGCGCACCGGTACACCGAGCCGCTCGGCGGCCTGCGCTGCCGCCAATAATTCGCTTCCGGGCAACACGCCGAGGGCTCCACCGAGGTGGCGTTGATAGGCGGAGAGCAGCAGGTTCACCAGCAACGGCGCCAGCTGGCGCTGGCGGATGACGGCGCGCAGGTCGAGCGACTCGAAGCGCGCCGGGTCGGCGAGGGCAGCGAAACGCCGCGCGTCGAGCTCCAGGCACACGCAGTCCGGGCGTTCGGCTCCGATCACCTGCTCGACGAGGGCGGCGGATTCGCGCGACACGTGCGCGGTGCCGATCAGCACGTAGATACGGCCATCGGCCTCGACGCGATGAACGTCACCGGAGCTTGGATCCGCCGCCGCGAGCCCCTGATCGCCTGCGTTTTCCTCCATCACCCGGCACCCGGCCCCTGACACCCGACGGCCCTCTTCATCAGCTCGCTCCGTAGCGCTCCTCGACCGCCACATGCAGGTCGGGTGAGGCCACTGCCCGCCAGATCACGGCCTCCTCTTCATCGGGGTCATCGACCGTCGCCACGGCGCGGTTGGGGTTGAAGGTCCGGCCGGCCATTTGCTCGTGCCCGGCGAGCAGCGCGGCGCGGTCGGTGTTCGCATCCAGCAACCCGAGGATCTCGGCGGTGGCGAGGAAGCGAGCCGGGTCGTGAAACTCTTCGGCGGTGATATCCACCCACCGCCCGCCGGCGCCTTCGATCAGGGGGCGGTAGGCGCGCTGGCGGCGCTCGATCTCGAGCGCGTACCAGAAGCACAGTTGGTAGTCGCTGCAGCGCGTCCAGTTGGGAAGCGGCAGCACGCCCGGATCGAGCGGATGGAGCAGGTACTTCAGGCCGAGCTTGCTGCGCCCCGGCACGGTGTGGCGGGACAACAAGCTGATGGCGACGCGGCGCGGCGCACGCCGCAAGCCGATGATGTGCGGGACCAAGCCGAGTGCGAGCACGGCCTCGAGGAACCCTTTGCACAGCAGGTGTCCGGTCTCGACGTAGCGGCGCGTTGGGCGGGCGGCGATGAACGGCAGCTTGTACTCGAGCAGAAAGCGGCGCGCCCAATCCGCGTCGCGCTGGGCGAGGCGCAGCACGCGTACGAACGATGGCTCGGGCTCGTGCAGGCTGGTCGTATCCGGGCAGAGCGCCAACAGCCGGGCCACGAACGTCGTGCCCGTGCGGCCGGCGGTGACGCTGAAAACCAGGGTCTTGGCGCGCAGCGCGGCGAGCAGCGCCGCCGGATCGCCGGGCGGGCGGTGGTATGCCGCCACGCGCGCCAGGCGGCGCCGATGTTTGGCGAGGACCAGGCGCTCGCGGAGGCGAAACAGTGGCGTCGGTTGCGGCAGACGCATGCGGCGGGCGATGCTGCGCCGCCCGCCGGCGCGGAGTCAACCCGGGCGCACCCCTCTGCGCGCAGTGATCGGCGGCGGACAGCCCGTCGAGCGGCGGGATTGCTTGCCGGTACCGGCCTAAGGCGCCGGCTTGCCGCCGCCCGGCTGCCCGGCCGGTGGATTGGCCCCTGGCGGCGGTGGGCCACCCATCATCTGATTCAGGACTTCGGTGCCGCTGATCTTCTTGAAGTTCTTCGGCGCGGCGAAGAGACTGGCCGGGACCGGCTTGGCCTCGATCGAGAGAATCTCCTCGATGCGGTAGCCTTCCGGTTCCACGGTCTGCACCATCACCGGCAGCCCCTTGCCCTGCATCAGCTCGCGCACCGAGGGCTTTTGCGTCGCCGGGCCAGCCACCTTACGCATGCGCTCGGTCACCGTCCGCAACGCCTCGCTCAACTCCGGTTGCTCCTCGGTGATCCAGCCGACCACGGTCGACGACCCATCGACCGCCTTGTAGGCCGCCGTCTGCATGCCGCTGATGGTCTGCGTCTTGCCGAGGGGCGTCAGGTTGATCGCGGGCTTCTTCTCACCCGCCTCCATACGCTCCAGCACCGCCTCCGCCTCCTTGCGTTTAGCCGGTTCGAGCAAGGGCAGTTGCTCGCGCAGGGCTTTCTTGAACGCCGCCATCTTCTCGCTCGCGATCTTCGCGTCGGCCTGCGTCCATTCGATGTATTGCTTCTCTTCCGGCGACACGAGCCAGGTAGTGCCGTTCTCGAACACGATCACCGAGCCGTCCTGCCCCTGCCCAACCGGCGCATCCATGCGCACCTTGTTGCCGCTCACGTAGACCGTCGCCTCTTGCTGCGCGCCCTGGTCGCCGGCTTTGGCGAGCAGATCCGCCGGCATCATCGCCAGCAAGGTCGCGGTATCGGGCTTCTTGTCCTTGCCACTCGCCAGCGCCTCCATCGGGGCGCCCACCGTGCGAATCTTGAGCGTGCCATCGAACGCCAATGCAGCCGTGGCGCTCAGCAGCAACGCACCGGCGATCATCGAAAGAGCTCGCATCGTCCTTGCCCTCTTTTCCGGTCGTGGTTCAGGGACCACCGACGGCCTGCTCCTATGGCATCCATGGACCGCAACGCAACTGCCCCCGGGTCGCCCCCGCCGCCCAGATGCCGCGCGCGGGGACAGGGCACTAGTCTTGCCCGTCGGTCTCCAGCGCCTGCTTGATCAGCGCCGCGATGGCGGCCTGGCCATCGGAGGTCGGATGGAACGGCGCCTGGCTATCCTTGTCGAGCAGCAGCACCGTCAGGCCGTACGTCCACGGGTCCTCGCTGCAATACTTGTGGCCGTCCATCACGCCGGAAATGTCGACCACCGTCACCCCTTCCATGCCTGCCACCGCCGCCTTCAAGGTATCGTTGATCGTCCCCATCAGCGAGCTCAGGTAGTCGATCTCGGCGCGGCTGAAGTCGCCGAGGTCGTAGCAGCCGATGGTTTCTTGGTCGCTCGGCAGGGGATTGTGATAGGTGGTGAAGACGATGCGCGGCACCTTGCCGGCCTTCTCGCCGCGCGCCTGGATGGCCTTGACCAGGTCGATGTAGTGCGCCGCGATCTCGCCGCTGTTGATCGGGTCCCAGAACAAGGACTCGATCACCGCCCCGGGGCTGTTCGCGACGCAATAGTCGGAGGACGAACGCGCCGGCCGATCTTGCCAGGCCTCGAGGGTGGGAAATTTGCGCAGGAAATTGGCGCGGATCCGCTGGCGCGGATCGCGCAGAGCGGCGATGGCCTCGACTTCGGCGGCGTCAGCCAGGGTGTAACCCGTGGCACAGTATTCGACGATCGATACGAAACTGAGGTCATCGGCACCGAGCGTAATGATGACCAAATCGGGCTTGGCGGCGTCGTAATCGGGGTTGAGCCGCTGCATGCTCAGCCAATCGCCGAACTGAGCCGGCCGGAACGACATGCCCCCAGCGCGGCGGTCGAACGCGATGCCGTTGACGAACGTCGAGCCGGTGCAGGCGAACTTGCTGAGCAGGACCTCCGGCCCCAGGGAGGCAGCCAGGACATCGCCGTAGGCGAGCGCCGACTGATGACAGAGCTGGTACTGCCCCTGCCAGGTCGGGTTGTCCGTACCGCCCGTCCAGCGACTCAGCGAGTTGAAGAAGGAATTGTACGAGTACGTGTAGCCGTAGTTGATGCCCTCGCCCGAGGCGACCGAATCGCCCAGCACGACGATGGATTCGATGCCGCCGCCGACCGGCGGGCCGCCGCCGCCGTTGCCGGATCCGCCGCTACCATCGCCGCAGGCGGCCAGCAGACAGGCGGCTCCCACGAGGGCGAGTGAGCATCTCCGAGTCATCCCCGCGTCTGCGAACCGTGCCCCGCCCGGAGATCTCAGTCAAGTGTGAACTGCGCCGATCGGGTGTTCATCTGTGCGACAGCGCCGCCACCTCGACGCGGGCGTCGTTGAAGCAGGCGCCGCCGGCGAGGTCGGCGTGGTGCGCCGGGCAGAGCGCCGTGATGGTCTGGCCGTTGTCGCTGGTGGACAGCCACGCCCCCTTGCGGGTGGCGACGACGCCCGGCGGCACGGCATCGGTCAGGCGCACGTGCAGGTGCACCTCGCCGAGGTCGTTCCACACTCGCACCCGCATCCCGTCGGTGAGGCCGCGCGCCCGCGCATCGCTCGGGTGGATATCGAGCGGCGGGGCGGTGGCGCTGTCGGCGAGATGCCCGAAGGTGGCGGTGATGCGCTTGTCGGAGGCCGGCGACAGCAGCGCCAAGGGATAGCGCGAGTCGAGCGGCCGAAACCTCGGCAGGGGCTCGCCGTGGCGCTCGACGAAGGACGCCGAGGCCAGCTCGACCTTGCCGGAGCGGGTCTTCGGCCAGACGTTGTGGAACAGCACCGCCTCCTCGCCATCGACCGTCATCGCCAGCGCCTGCTCCGTGGAGATCTGCGACGGGCGCTGGCCGCCGAGGCGGGCTCCGTCGACCGCCTCGTCCATGAGCTCCGCGTCGGTGGCGCGAAAGCACGGCTCGCTGAAGCCAAACCGCGCCGCCAGGCGGCGAAAGATCTCGGTGTTGGGCAGCGCCTCGCCCTGGCGCGGGATGACCGGCGCGCTGCGCTGCAGCCAGTGCTGCCCGTAGGCCGGGAAGAGATCGTCGTGCTCGAAGTGGCTGCAGGCGGGCAACACGACGTCGGCGTAGCGCATGCTGTCGGTCATCACCACGTCGGCGCCGACGATGAAGAGATCCTCGCGCAGCAGCCCGCGGCGCAGACGGTTCTGATCCGGATGGACGACCACCGGATTGTGATTGTAGATGAACAAGGCCTTGATCGGCGGGCTCAAGCGCTCGTCCAGCAAGTCGTGGCCGAGGTCGACGATGTTGAGCGTGCGGGTGCCGGGCGGGACGAGGTCCGGGCGCTGCAGCTTGGCGAGCGTCTTGGGAAAGATGTAGCCCGCCCCGTTGACCAGGCCGCCGCCGCGCACGCCGAACTTCCCGGCCAGTGCCGGCAGGGCGAAGATGGCGCGGATGCCGCTGCCGCCGTTGCGATTGCGCTCCAAGCCGTTGCCGACGCTGATCGCCGCCGGCGTGGCGTCCTGGTAGAGCGCCGCCAGGCGCTCGATGTCGCCCGCCGGCACCCCGCAGACCGCGGCCGCCTGCTGCGGCGTCCACGGCCGCGCCGCGGCGAGAAACTCCTCCGCGCCCTGCACGTGCCGGGCGATGAAATCGCGGTCCAGGCCGCCGCGCCGTTCCAGCTCCGCCGCCAGGGCAAAGGCCAGCACCACGTCGGTGCCCGGTTGCAGCGCGAGGTGCAGGTCGGCTTGCTCGGCGATCTTGGTGCGCCGCGGGTCGACGACGACCAGCGTCGCGCCGCGCTCACGGGCCTCCTTCATCAGCGGCGCCAGATGCAGGTTCGACACCGTGACGTTGTTGCCCCAGGCGATCACCAGCTTCGCCTCGCGCACCTGTTCCGGCCGCATGCCGGGCGCCGGCCCGAAGGTGCCGAGCCAGGCGGCGATGCGAATCCCGCCGCACAGTGGACCGCGGTCGAGCAGGCTGGCGCCGAGGCGATGGAAGAAGCGCAGATCCATCGATCCGCCGGCGAGGAAGCCGTGCGGGCCGGCGTAGTTGAGCGGCACGATCGCCTGCGGCCCGTGCGCCTCGGCGATCTCCGAGAAGCGCGCGTGGATCATCGCCAGGGCGGCATCCCAACCGATCGGCTCGAAGCGATCCTCACCGCGCCGCCCGAGGCGCCGCAGCGGCGTGCGCAGGCGCCCAGGACCGTGCACGAAGGCCGGATAGGCGCGCGCCACCTTGGCGCAGATGACCCCCCGCGTATACGGATTGGCGTGCGAGCCGCGCACGCGCACGATGCGCTCGTTCTCGACCGTCACCGTTAGGCTGCACGTATCCGGGCAGTCGAGGGGGCAGACGCTGGCGCGCTCGGCAGTCATATCCGCCTGCTACCCCAATGCCGGACCGGGTTAAAGAGGACGGGCGAGGGGAAGGCGGTTCGCGCTTGGGCGGTTGGGGATCTGACCATCCTTGAAACCACGAAGGCCACGAAGCACTTGAATGGGCAAGGGTTTTCGCGGCGCTGCCACCGCGGCGCTGAGGAAGAAGAGGGGACGTTGGGGGGGGGGGGGGGCCCCCCCCCCCCCCCCCCACCGCCCCCCCCGCCCCCCCCCCCCCCCACCCCCCAACCCAGACCCCGGGCCCCCGACCACCCTACCCGGCCCACTCGGCCCAACGTCCCCTCTTCCCCTGACTACTTCGCCTGGCCGCGGATCAATGCGGCGGCGTCGGCGCGCGTGAAGGGCTTGCCGCCGACGCCCCAGTTGCCGTCCTTCACCTCGTAGATCTTCACCCACACCATCGGGCGGATGGCCTCGCCCTTGATCGCGACCATGGCATCGGTCAGTCGGGCGATGGCGTCGCGGATCTGCTCGCCGCTGAAGGTGTTCTCCATGATCTTGAGCTCGATGAGCGGCATACTTCCCCCTTCTGCGCTCAGAACAACTGCAGGCGCGGATCGGCGACCAGCACGTCCGCCTCCGGCAGGCTGAGCTCCTTGCGCACGATGTTCGTCCCTTTGACCAGCGAGACGGTCTTGTAGAAGGCGACGCGGCGCGGCAGGCCCTCGCGGCCGAAGCCGCAGTCGCTGGTCACCAGCAGGCGCTCGGGCGGCACGTATTCGAGCGCCTTGCGCAGCAGGGCGGCGACCTGCGCCGGCGTTTCGACCTGGCAGTTGCGGTGATCGATGACGCCGATGGCGAACTTCTTGTCAGTCTTGAAGTGCTTCAAGCGGGGCAGATCCATCCCGCCGGAAGCGGCGGTCTCGAGCGTGATGACGTCGGCGTCGCACTGCAGCATCCACTCCAGGCCGCGCTCGTAGCTCTGGATCTCGTCGTGCACGCGCTGCTGGGCCGGGTTGCCCCAACAGGCGTGATACCAGACCTCGCTCTTCAGCCCGCGCACCTCGCGATTGAACGCCGCCACCCAGCGCTCGATCTCCTTCGACTTCGCCGCCGTGTCGAGGGCGGCGAAGTGCACCAGCGGGTCCTCGATCTGGATGATCGGACAGCCGGCGTCGGCGACCTCGCGTAGCTCCTCGTTCATCACGTCGCAGAGCGCCGCCAGGGTCTCGTCGTCATCCTTGTAATACTCGTTGTTGACGTACCACAGCAAGATCTGCGCCGAGATGGCGCCGAACTTGACCGGCCGGCGGGTCAGCGACTGCGCCGCCTTCCACATGCGGGCGTACTCCAGGTGGCCGCGGCCGAGCTTGCCGGTCACGTACGGCCACTGCGGGGCGCCCTGAATCTCGCGCATCAGCGTGCCCGGCGCCGCCTCGCCAATACTCTTGAACTTGGTCGGCCCGGTGCCCGGGGTGAGGCCGGCCATGTGCTCGAGCGGATAGGCGATCCAGGAGCGGCCGCCGACGTCGCGGTCGAAGCGGCAGTCGCCGTCGGTCAGGATGTCGAGCCCGGCGCGCGCCTGATCGTTCAGGAAACAGTGCAGGGCATCGAAGTACTGATCGCGGAAGGCGGTGCGATTCAGCATCTGGCTGAACGGCCGCCCCTCGAGACCTTCGGTGTACCATGTCGGTCGGGGCAGCGAGCCCGTGATCGTCGTGCCCAATTTGAGGTTGCGCGTCGTGCCGAGCATTCGGGGAAGTCCTCCTCGACGCGCCCTTCCATGTTCATTCCGAGAGGTCAAGGCGGTCGACCGCAGACCGCGTGGGCACGCGCCCACTGCATCGATCACGGACGATCGTCTCGACCCTCCCCTTTAGGGAGGGAACCTGCTACGCAGGGGGACCACTTCACACTTCACCAGCGGAGGGACTCCATGGGCACCAGCATCTTCGGAGCTTCGGTGAAACGCGTCGAGGATCCGCGCTTCCTCACCGGCCAGTCACAGTACGTCGACGACGTGCAACTTCCCAACACCCTCGGGGTCGCCTTCGTGCGCAGCCCGCACGCGCGGGCGCGCATTCGCAGCATCGACACCAGCAAGGCGACGGCCGTGCCGGGCGTCGTGCGCGTGCTGCTCGGCGAGGAGGTGGCGCGGCGCATCAAGCCGTTGCGCCCCAATACGGTGGCGGGCGTCTACATGGGGACGTTCAAGACCTGCGACGTCTCGATCATGCCGGCCGGCGAGGTCGGCTTCGTCGGCGAGATCGTCGCCGCGGTGGTGGCGAGTGATCGCTACGTCGCCGAGGACGCCGCCGACCTGATCGACGTGGACTACGAGCCGCTGCAGGCGGTGGTCGACCCCGAGCGCGGCCTCGAACCGGGCAGCCCCCTGGTTCACCCCGAATGGGGCGACAACATCATGATCACCAAGGCCGTTACCGCCGGGGACGTGGACGGCGCCTTCGCCGCCGCCGACGTGACGGTGAAGGCACGCTTTCGCATGAACCGCCACTGCGCCGCCCCGATGGAGACCCGCGCCGTGCTCGCCGCCTACGACACGGCGCAAAAAGTGCTGACGCTGTGGAGCTCGACACAGGCCCCGCACATCGTCCGCACGCATATCGCCCGCTCGATCGACCAACCGGAGCACCTGCTGCGCGTCATCGCCCCCGATGTCGGCGGCGGCTTCGGCATGAAGGCGCACGTCTTTCCGGAAGAGATCCTCTGCGCGCTCCTGGCGCGCGACCTGGGGCAGCCGGTGAAATGGACCGAGGATCGGCGCGAACATCTGGCCGGCTCGTACCACGCCAAGGACATCATTAGTTACGTCGAGCTCGCGGTAAAAAAGGACGGCACCATCCTGGGCCTCAAGGGACGCTTCATCATCGATGCCGGCGCCGACATGAGCTACCCGTGGACGCCGGTCATCGAGCCGGCGCAGCTCGCCCTGTCGCTGCCGGGCGCCTACAAGATCGCCAACGTGCAGACCGAAGCCACCTCGGTGGCGACCAACAAAACGCCGACCGGACCCTATCGCGGCGTCGGCCTGCCGGCGGCGCAGTACGCGATGGAGCACATTCTCGACCTGGCGGCCAGCAAGCTCGGCATGGACCCGGCCGACGTGCGGCGCAAGAACCTGCTGTGCAAGGCGGACTTCCCCTGCGCCGCCGCCACCGGGCTGCAATACGACAGCGGCACGCCGCTGGAGTCGCTCGAGCTCGGCCTCAAGAAGATCGACTACACCGGCTTTCGCCGCCGCCAGGCCGAGGCGCGCGCCCAGGGCCGCTATCTCGGCATCGGCATCTCGGCGATGATCGAGATGACCGCCTTCGGCTGGATGTTCTTCCGCACCGTCGGCATCGACAGCCTCACCGGCGCGGGCTGCGACTCGGCGCACCTGCGCATGGACCCCAGCGGCAAAGTGACCTTGAGCGTCGGCACGCTCAGCCACGGCCAGGGCCACGCGACGACGTTTGCCCAACTGGCCGCCGACACGCTCGGCATCCCGCTCGGCGACGTGCGCTTCGTCCAGGGCGACACCAGCACGACCCCGTTCGGCTGGGGCACCTGGGGCAGCCGCAGCGCCGTGCAGGGCGGCGGCGCCGTGCTGAGCGCCTCAGCGCGCCTGCGCGACAAAATCCAACGCCTGGCCGGGCATCTGCTCGAGGTCAGTCCGGCCGACATCGAGCTGACGGACGGCTTCGCCGCCGTCAAGGGGGTGCCCGGCAAGCGCCTGACGATTCGCGAGGTGGCGCACGCCGCCATCTACGAAGCGAACGTGCCGGAGAACGAGGAGCCGGGGCTCGAGGCGGTCTTTCACTACAAGGGCGAGACCCCCTACGCCAACGCCACGCACATCGCCGAGGTGGAGGTCGACCCGCAGACCGGGCACGTCGACTTGCGCCGCTACGTGGTGATCGAGGACTGCGGCAAGATGATCAACCCGATGATCGTCGAGGGACAGATCGCCGGCGGCGTGGCACAGGGCATCGGCAACGTCCTCTACGAACACCTGCAGTACGACGATTCCGGCCAGCTGCTGACCACCTCGTTCATGGACTATCTCATCCCGACCGCCTGCGACATTCCGGCCATCGAGTACGGGCATCTGGAGACGCCGAGCCCAATCACCGTCGGCGGCATCAAGGGCATGGGCGAAGGCGGCACGGTGGCGCCGCCGGCGGCGATCGCCAACGCCATTGCCGACGCCCTCGCCCCCTTCGGCTGGCGCGCCATCGAGCGCCTGCCGATCAGCCCCGAGGTGGTGCGCGGGCAGGTGGCTGCGGCGTAGCCGGGGCAGCCTTGGGCGCTGCCCCTCAGGGGTCGTTAGGTTGTTAGTTGTTAGGTTGTTAGTTTTTAGGTTGTTAGTTGTTAAGTCCTGTCCCTTAACCGCCTAACAACTTAACAACTTAACAACCTAACAACTTAACAACCTATCACCTTCACGCCCCGACCGGCGCCGGGTTGATCAGTTCCTTCGGCAGCGTCGGAATGTCCTTGCCGGTGGCGACGTAGATCTTGCACAGCAGCGCGCGCAGCGGCCAGCCGCCGCCGAGCTCGCAGAACGTGTCGGGGTCGTTGATCGTCAGCACGTTCGAGCACGACTGCCAGACGCCGTGCAGGGTGGGATCCTCGCCGGCCTGCTCGGGGAACCACCAGCCGTGCTGGATGTGCACGACCTGCGGATGCACCGCCGGGGTGGTGCGGGCGCGCTGGCGGATGCGGCCGCGGCGGGTCTCGATCCAGATCCAGTCGCCGTTGGCGATGCCGAGGTCGCGCGCCGTCTCGTCGTTGATGTCGCACAGCGGGTCGGGATGGATCTCGCGCATGCCGAAGCCGTACTGGCGGTTCTCGGAGTGGTACTGCGGCCGGAAGCGGCCGCCGGTAATGAGGATAAACGGAAACTCCTTCGCCACCTCCGGCGTGCTGATCGGGCTCTCCGGCGGTTCGACGAAGTCGGGCAGCGGATCGTAATCGAGCTGCTCGAGCACGATCGAGAACAGCTCCGCCTTGCCGGTCGGGGTAATGAAGCCCGTCGGTTTGCCGGTCTTCGCATCCGGTTGCTCGTAGGCTTTCTCGGTGTAGCGGGGAAAGAACCAGCCCGTCTTCGCGCCTTCCTTGATCGTCAGGCCGAGCGGCTTCAGGCGCTCTTCCTGCGCTTCGTGCTCGGTCTTCCACAGCCAGTACTTCTCCTGGCCCATGCGCATGCCCAGCCCCTTGTACAGCTCCCACTCGGTGTGGCGCTCGTAGAGCGGCTCGAAGAGCTGCTCGCCGACCACCAGGTCGGGGAAGAAGTCCTCGAAGGTATCGACGAACGGCTTCTCCAGCTTCGAGGCGATCGGCAGCACGATATCGGCCAACTCGGCCGTCGGCGTCATCCAGTGGTCGGCGACCACCAGCAGCTCGAGGTTCGGGCTGGTCAGCGCCGCGTAGACTTCCTTCGTATTCGGATCGGCCACCATGCAGTTGTGATGGGTGACCAGGAAGGCGGTGATCGGATACGGCTTCTTGCTCAGGATGGCCTTGTGAATGAGCGGGCCGGACACCTGGTAGTTGTGCCCGACGGCGGCGAACGGCTTGCCGTATTTCTTGCTGTAGTACTTGTTGATGACCTCCCACGACGGCCAGGTGAGCAGCCGGAACCGGTCGGAGCCCAGCTGCTTCTTGCGCTGCTCGGCCGACAGCATGTGCTCCATCTGCACGTCCTGACCGCGGCCCGGGATCTTGCCGTCGAAGCCGGCGAGGTCGAGGTCGCGGGTGATGTACTCGGCCACGTCGAGCTGGCCGGTGATGGTGCGCAGCAGGATGCGGATGTGCTCGATGCGCGTCGCGTTCAAGCCCAGCTGGTCGGTGCCGACGAACCACTGGAACACCGACGGCTTGTTGGTGGCGTAGAGACGGGCCGCCTCGAGGATACGATCGGGCGGCACCCAGGTGATCTCCGCGACCCGCGCCGGGGTGTACGGCGCGACGCGATCGCAGAACAGATCCCACGCCGTGCGGCACGACTCGGTCTTGCCGTTGGCGAGCTTCACCTCGAAGGTACCGTTGAGCGCCGGCTTGGCGCTGGCCGGGGCATACGCATACGCCTCGGGATCCCAGATCGCCGGCTTGCCGGCGGCGGTGTCCCAGACGACGAAGCGCTCGTCGCTGCCGCCCTTGACCAGATCGCGCTCGCGCAACATCTGGCGGCCGCCCGGGCGGACCAGGAACGGCGCGTTGGTCCAGCGCTCGACGAACTCGTGGTCGTAGAGGCGCTCCTGCACGATGACGTGCAACCAGCCCATGTACAGCGCGCCGTCGGTGCCGGGGCGCAGGCGCAACCACACGTCCGCCTCGCCGGCGGTGGTGGTGGCGCGCGGATCGATGCAGATGAACTTCATCTTCGGGCGGCCCATGCGGCGGTCCTCGGCCATCTTCTTGCCGAGGTTGTTCCAGATCAGCGGCATGCTCTCGCGGCCCGAGGATCCCTGGATCACGTAGGTATTGATGTTGTCGACCTTGGGCGGGAACTTCAGGTTGCCGCCAAGGGTCGCGTACTGCAGCGTCGCATCGTTGCAGAAGCACATCACCCCGGCGCCGCCGACGTTGTTGGGGTTGCCGAGGATGTTGAGGAAACGCGAGCGCGCCCAGTACGTATCCATGCGGTACGTACCCTCGGCGACGGCGAGAGTCTCCGGACCGTGCTTGGCGATCAGCTCCTTCAGCTTCGCGGCGATCTTGTCGAGCGCCTCATCCCACGTGATGCGCTTCCATTTACCCTCGCCGCGCTTGCCGACGCGTTCGAGCGGATAGCGCAACTGCCCCGGGTGATGGAGCAGCTTGTTGAGGTTCTCCACCGTGATGCGCTCGGTGCAGCGGTAGCCCTGGCTGGCCGGGTCGTTCTCGTTGCCCTTCAGCGTCACCACCGTCTTGGTCTCGGGATCGACGGTGACCTCCATGCTGCAGAGCATCCAGCACCCGCCGATGCCGTTGTTGCATATGTAGTTCTTGGTCTCGAGCATCGTCGCCATCTCCTCACCTCTTCTCGCGTTATGAATTTCGCCGCCTGGCCGGTAGCCGAATCGCACCGTGCCTAGGCGGTTTTCGGCCAACCGTCAATGGCTTTCTCACCCCCGCCGGTGGGATGTCCCCCATTGCGTTCCCAGCCCTCCGCTCGATGCGATTGTAGCAGCACGCTTGGACTTTCACCGCGCGCGCGGCTAGCGTTCGCCGCACGCGCCCGTAGCTCAGGCGGACTAGAGCGGCTGGCTTCGAACCAGTAGGTCGGGTGTTCGAATCACCCCGGGCGCGCTTGAAAACTCGAATCCCGACGATCTGGCCAACTGAACCAGAGGGGCAAGAGCACCTGGCTTAACCGCGCATGCGCTGCACTTTCAGCAGCGCTTGGGTCGGTGTGAGGATCGCTATTCGCTTGTGGCGCTTGAGCACCAGGAGATGCGTGTCGCCGGAAACAATCCACCGGACCCCGCCGGCAACTGCGCAGGCGAGCACGCGATCGTCGTCGGGGTCCGCGGTGATCACCGGTTCGACGACCGGCTCCTCGATCATCTCAGCGATGGTGAGCAGCGACTCCACCAGCTCGCCAACCGACGTCTCCAACCCAGCAATCCGAGGCGCGAACTTGGGTCGCGCCAGTACGTCGCGTGCCTCTTCGACGATCGACGGGCTCGCGACCAAGACGATTTTCTTGGCCTCGGCGGCGCGCAGGATCTCGTTCGGCGGTCCAGTCCAGAGCAGCGCAGAGTCCAGACGTTGGTATCGAGCACCAAGCGCGGTGGCTCATGCCCTCCGCGCGCGCGTTTCCTTCCGGTGCGCCTGGACCTCGGCATCGATCTCGGCAAGCGGCATCTCCTTCTCGGGCCGGCGGGCGGCAATTGCCGAGAGCTTGGCCGGCTTCAGTCGCTTGAGCACGATGACATCCCCCTCGGCCCACACGGCAAGCTCGCTGCGTTTCGGGAAGCGGCGCAGCACTTTTTTGGGGAGTCGGATCGAACCGTCACCGTCGATCTTCACAGCGTCCATGGCGGTAGGAGTTCCCCTCGTGTTCCACTATCGAGACCGAGCAGTCTCCCAGCACTGCCCATCACCTAGGGTAGTCTATCCCACACCCTGAGAAAGTCGAGCCGATCCGCGCCCGCTCGATGGCATCTTCCAGCCGGCTGCGTGCCACACGCGCCTGCGCCTCGGGCATGCCAACCAGGAGACGCAGTGCGACCGAGGTGTCAAGTCCGATCGCCACGCGACCAGCCCCGCTCGATGCTCCGCTTCACGTCGCGCAGCTTGTGGGACCGTCCCGTGGCGTACCGTCGCGCCGCCGCGACCCACGACCAATCGAGGTGCTTGCCGCGCAGCACCCAGACGGTTTCCCCGTCAACGACTCGCCGCTCTACGTCGAGCGCGTCACCGGGGCCGACGCCCAACTCCTCGCAGAGCGCTGCGGGTAACGTCGCCTGTCGCTTGGCCGTGATCGCTATCTTCGCCATGCTGCGCAGCCTAGTCTAGGAGCCCGTTGAAAAACGTGTTCCGGCACAAGCACTTCCCGCTCATCCTGAGCCGGTCGAAGGATGAGCGCGGCCTTTTTCAACGGGCAGCCTAGCAATCGACCGCCTTACTCGTCGAAGCAATAGTGAGGGCCGGGTCGGCAGCGCGCAGGCGCTTGGCCAGCGCCTGCAGGAGCTTCCAGCCGATGGCGCCGTTGCGTTCGACCAGCGGGCGAAACTCCCAGAACGTGAGCCCGTAGCACACCAGGTCGGTGGCGGCGGTCACCGTGGCCGAACGCGGGCCGCCGTCGATGAGGGCGATCTCGCCGAAGTAGTCGCCCGGGCCGAGGGTGGCGAGGTCGACGCCCTTGCTCGAGACCGTGGCCTCCCCGGAGTCGATGAGGAAGAAGGCGGCGCCGCCGGAGCCCTCCATGATGATGGTCTCGCCCTTGGCGAAGGGGCGCTCCTTGAGCAGGCGGGCGATTTGCTCGGTCTGCCTGCGGTCCATGTCGGCGAAGAGCTGGACGCGTTGCAGGGCGGCCACGGGGTCGCGCCGCGGCGGGCCGGGCGGCGGCGCCTCGCCGCGCGGCTTGCCGGTGGTGACGGCGCGGCACTGCAGGAGATAGAGCGTCCCGTCTTGAAGCGCCCATTCGATGTCGCGCCGCGGGCCGTAGACCTTCTCGCACTGCAGGGCGAGCTCGCCCAGGGCCGCGAGCTGAGCGTCGTCGAGGCAGGGCTGGCTCACCTGCGCGGGTGGCACGGGTTCCTCGAAGGTGCCGCCGTTCGGGAGCGAGCGGATGGCGATGCGCTTGCGCCCGACCTTGCGCTCCAGGATCTGGCCGGAGCGGTCGAGGCGGAAGTGGTCCGGAACGACGAGGCCGGCGACGACGGCTTCACCGAGGCCCCAGCTCGCTTCGATCAGGCGCTCATCGGCGCCGGTGACCGGGTTCTCGGTGAACATGACGCCGGCGACCGTGGGATTGAGGAGGGTCTGCACGACGACGCCCACGCTCGGCCGGGTGAACAGGCCGACGCGCTGGCGATAGGTGATGGCGGAGTCGGAGTTCGCAGACCACCAGACTTCGCGGACGGCGCCCGGAACATCGGCCGCCGCATGGACGTTGAGCACGGTGAGGTGCTGGCCGGCGAAGCTCGCCGTCGCGCCGTCTTCGTCGACGGCGGACGAGCGGACGGCAAACGGCGGCGGCAAGGCGGCGATTGCCTTGGCCACCTTTTCGATGGCGTCGTCGTCCCCCGAGGCAACGGCCTCGACTAAGTCGCCCGAGAGCGCCACACCCGGCGGGACTGGCAGACCTCGGCGCACGGCGTCGCCGAGACCGACGGCCTTCGATCCGTAGAGCGATGTCTCGCGCGCCTTGGCGAGCGGGACGACCTTTTTCATCCCAGCACCGTGACTTCGCCGGCATCGCCGTCGACGCGCACGCGGACGCCATCGGCGATGCGTTCGGTCGCCTCGCGGGTGCCGACGACGCCGGGGATGCCGTACTCGCGCGAGACGATCGCCGCATGCGACAGTAGGCCACCGTTGTCGGTGACGATGCCGCCCAGCAGCGGGAGGAGGATGTTGAAGGCCTCGGTTGTCGACTCGGTGACGAGTACGTCGCCCTTGGCGATGCGGCCGAACTGGTTGGGGCCGGAGACACGACGCGCCGGCCCTTCGTAGACACCCTTGCTCGCCGCGAGCCCGTAGAGAACCTTTTCTTCGTTCTGCGCCTGGGAGCTGCCGAAGAGGTGGCCCAAGGCGACGGAGATCGCGCGCATGACCCGGCCAGCCGCCGGGGGTAAGGCCGCGAGGTCAGGCGGTGGCGGTTTGGGAGTGCCGAGCAAGGCCGGGGCGTCTTTGGCGGTGCGGGTGGCGCGGTATTCGGCGCGCTTGGCGAGCTCGGCCGCGGACGGGCCGCCGCTGCCGGCGACCAGCGCGCACATCTCTTCGAGGCTGGCATCCAGCATCTGTTGCGGGGTGGCGATGCGGCCGCGATTGGCGACCCGCCGGCCGGCCGCGAGGGCGGCGCGCCGCATGAGCCCCGAGGCCCAGATATCGCTGTAGACCCCACGCTCGTCGCGCAGGCGGTACATGAGTCGCGCTTCGCCCAGCAACTCGTCGAACTCGCCCTGGTGCGCCGCGGGGACTCGGGCGCGAACTTCGGCAATGCGGGCATCGACGTCCGAGTCGGCCTCGGGTTCTGCAACAACCGCGACGCGGATGGCCCTGAGGAGGGCGTCCGGTAACTCGAGCGCCGAGGGCTCGGCGATGTCGAAGCCGTCGATCAGGCGGTTGCCGACCAAGTCGAGGTAGCCGGAGATCGCCGCGCCCGCTTCCCCCTCGAGGCGACGCACCCTCGCCAGCACCTGAGCGGGGTCGTCACCGGAGGCGAGGGCGGCGCGCGCCGCGGGGTCCCGTGCGAACGCCCGCTTCAGGCGCTCCATCTCCTCGGACCCACCCGCGGACACCGCGGCCGCACCGCGCATCAGACCCAACAGCTCGGACGGCGGCAGGCCGGTCCAGTCACCGACGTGAGCCAGGAAGTCCCCGGTCGGCAGCACCGCGGCGGCGGTGAAGCGCATGTGCTGGGCGATCATGGCCGAGTGGTGGTCACGGCAGCGCGTCAGATAGGTGACCAGCTCCGCATCGGAGAGCGCGTCCGCATCGACGGCCTGCAGCTCCCGGTGCGTAGCGATCGAGGATGGCTTGCGATGCTCGTCCCAGTCGCGCAACTGCTGCCGCCAGAGTTTCTGCGCGAAGATTTGTTCGGCGCGCTGCAGGCGGGCGGGGATTTCGGCCTCCGGGGCCGGCAGCACCTGGTTGTAGCCGAAGCCGTTCACGTAACCAACCTGGAGCCCGTCGATGAGCATGCCGTAGAAGCGGGCGAAGTCGTTCGTGCCGCGCTTGAAGGAAGGGGGCTGCGTTTCCTGGAAGTAGCGCGTCATCGGGCGCGGGTAGTGCACGGGGTCTTGCTCCCACGCTCCCGGCCCTGGCGGCTCGAAACGGAGCTCGGTCGAGGTCGCTGACTCACTCATGGCGGTTCCTTTCTCTCCAGGCCGGCGCGCCGATCTCGCGGCGGCGCCAACGACCATCTTCCGTTCGCGGCAGACGGTCAAATGATCCAGCGAGTCCCCCGCTCTGGACGCTCCGAAGACACATCGTAGTCAAGCGGCATGCCGTTGCCCACCTGCAGGTCTACCGGACGGCGTTAGATGCTCCATTCCAGCACGAAGACTGACCTTCTAGGCGATGAAACTCGGCTGCCCAGCCCCCTCTCGCCAAGTCGCATCAAGAAACTTGTGCTGGTGCGACCCTGTGCGTTTTTCGTTGCCTGTTGTATCAGGCTGCCGTAACATCCGCAGTTGCAACGCCATGACCGGCCTATGCTGATCGCGCGGTGAGCGGGTGAGACGAAGGCATCGACGCCTCACACGCCGTGAGTTTCTCGCCGGCAGCGCCGCGACCGGCGTGGCCTTGAGCCTGCCGGGATTCTTGGCCGGCTGCGGCTCGGATGACAAGCCGCCGCCGGCGAGTACGGCGACGCCGACGGCCACCGCGACGCCGCAGGCGACCGCCACCCCCACCCCGATCCCGCAGCCGCGCGAGCAGCGCACGCTGCACTTCGACCTGTCGT
>CAYYWP010000058.1:0-22132 GCA_964475125.1 uncultured Binatia bacterium (SeqCode)
CGCGCCAGCGCCGCGGCGCCGCGCCCCAGGGCGCTCGCAGCTGCCACACCCCCGCGCTGCCGAGCAGCGCGCCGAGCGCCGCTCCGGCGAGTACGTCGCGCGGGTCGTGGGCACCGAGCCACACGCGACTGACGCAGACGAGCGCTGCGCCGCCGTACCACAACGGCCGGCGCCGGCGGTCGTAGGCGGCGAGCAGCACCGCAATGGCCGTGGCGTTGGCGGCATGACCAGATGGAAACGAGGGCGACTTGCCACACGGCATCGCGGGCAGGGCTCGCGTGGCGCTGGCGCACGGGCGAGGGCGCCCGACCAGCTTCTTGACGAAAGTCGAGGAGCTGTCCGCCGCCGCCAGTAGCAACGCCCCGACCAGCAGCAGGCGCCAGCGCCGGGGTCGCCGCGCCGCGATCAGCCAGATCGGAATCACCAGCGCGCCCAACAGCACCGCATTGCGCGGTTCGGAGGCCGCTTGCATCAGCCACTCCAGCATGGGTCGCATGGGCGTGCGCAACGCTTGGAGGTGCTCCACCAGCGCTGCCTCGGTCAGCCCGATGTGCGCGCACCCACTGCTGGCGAGGCTGACCGTTGCCCAGATGGCCCGGCGCCAGCGCGTGCCCTGACTCGGGCGTTCAGGCAAGGTGATCGGTGCCGCGGCAGGCATGTACGACTCGCCTCAGTAGGTGACGGCGGCGCCGCTGCGGGGCGCGCCCAGAAACGGTCGGCAGAGGAAGATCGAGAAGCTGCGCTCCGGCCCGCCGGGGCCCTCGACGTCGACCCGGCGCACGGGCGTGAGCGTTCCACACGCACCGCGCATCGCCTCGGGCGCCCAGGCGCTGGCGTCGGTGACGAACAGGGCGTCGCGTCCCACGGCGTTCTCTAGACCGCCCCAGATGTCGAACTGGTTCATGCGCCGCCCCAGGTTGACGTTGTACACCACCGGCTGCCCGGGGGTGTAGAAGGCGAGCTCGCTGGCGATCTGGTACTGATCGCTGAGCAGCGCGCAATCCGGACAGCGCGTGCGTAACTCGCCCACGGCGCCGCCGAGCGCGCCCCATCCCTGCAAGCGCCGGGCTGGATGGAGGCGCCGGAGGGCGCTGGGGACCTGCACCCCAGCGCGCCACAAGCCGTCGGGAAACTGCGCGATGGCGCTGGTCGACAGCCCGAGCAGCAAGGCGGCGGCGATCCAGCCCCGCCAGCGCCGGTCGCGGAGGGCGGTCTCGCCCCACGCCGCCGCGGCGATGAGTCCGGTGACGTACGCCGGAGCAGCCCAGTTGGCCTGGACCTTGGTCCACACACCGACGGTAGCGAACAGCGCCAACACCGGCACGGCGAAGGCGGCGAGCAGCGCGTGACGCGGATCGCCCAACCAGGCCAGTCGAGTCGAGCGCAGCAGACCAACCACCACACCGGCGAAGAGCAACGGCGAGACGACGCCCAGCTGTGCACCGACAAACTCGGCGGTGTGACGCAACGTCAGCGACACGACCGGCTGGGCCAGTCCCAGATGGCCGAGGGTGTGCCTGACCGTGACCCAGTCGTGCGCCGCGTTCCACCACAGCACCGGCAGGGCGAGCAGCCCGGCGACCAGCAGCCCCGCCACCGCGGTCGGCTCTTTCCCCCAACGGCGCCACGAGTGCGTCAGGGTGAGGTAGACGGCCAAGCAGGGCAGGACGAGCAGCATCGTGTACTTGGCCAGAAAACCGATTCCCAGAGCGAGGCCAAAGGCAGGCCAGGCGAGACGCACGCCGTCGCGCGCGCACGTCAGGGCGAGCAGCGCCAGCGTCCAGCATAATATCAGCGGCGTGTCGGTCGTCATCAGCACCGCGCCGGCGACGAACAGCGGACAGGCGATGGCACCCAACACCGTCAGGGCTGCCACCAGCTCGCCGGTGAAGAGCCGCCGCGCCAAAGCATGCATTGCCGCTGCGGTGATCAGGCTCAGGACGAGCGCGGGCAGGCGCACACCGAAGGCGGTGTCGCCGGCCACCCAGGTGCCGGCGCGGATCAACCAGGCGACCAGCGGTCCCTTGCTGTAGTAGCTCCAGTCGAGCCGCCGCGAGTACTCCCAGTAGAGCGCCTCCTCCGGGGCGAGGTCGAGCGGCCCGGCGGCGATGTACCACAGCTGAAAGGCGGTGAAAGCGAGCACGGCGGCCACCACATGCCAGCGCTGGATCTGCATCGGCGATCGGTTCACTGCGGCGTCGGACCGAATCACGTCACCCGCGCGTGCACAAGCTCGTCGGCTGAGGGAGGTTCGGCCGCCCTGCGACCCTTGCTATCTCGGGCGCCTTTCGGCACCGTACGGCGCGTCTCGCGCCGGTCGGGCATCATACAGAGGTGACGTCGAAGCATCGCCGCATGCGCATCGCCATCGTTTACGACTGTCTCTATCCCTACACGGTCGGCGGCGCCGAGCGGCGTTATGCCACGGTGGTGGCCCAGTTGGCGCAGCGCCACGAGGTGACCTATCTGACCCGCCGGCAATGGCCGCGCGGTACCGCCGTGAGCGCGCCGCCGCGCGTGCGCGTCGTGGCGGTGAGCGGTGGACGCCACCTCTACTCGGCCGGCGGCCGGCGCAAGATCGCGCCGCCGCTGCGCTTCGGCTGGGGCGTGTTCTGGCATCTGTTGCGCCACCGGCGCGAGTTCGACGTCGTACACGCCTGCAGCTTCCCGTTCTTCTCGCTGATCGCCGCCCGCCTCGCCTGTCTCCTCGGCGGACCCGCCGTGGTGGCGGACTGGTACGAGGTGTGGACGCGGCGCTACTGGCGCGAGTATCTCGGCGCCGGCGCGGGCCGCGTCGGTGCGGCCGTGCAGTCGCTGTGCGTGCGGCTGACCGAGACCGCTTTCGTCTTCTCGGAGCTGCATGCGCAGCGCCTGCGCGAAGAGGGGTATCGCGGTCAGCCGATTCTGCTGCGCGGCACCTACGATGGGCCGCGCGCCGGCGACGAGGCGGGCAGCGGCCGCGATCCCCTGGTCGTCTACATCGGGCGTCATATCCCCGAGAAACACGTCGCGGCCATCCCAGCCGCGGTTGCCCACGCCCGCACCCGCATCCCCGCCCTGCGCGCCATCATCTTCGGTGACGGGCCCGAGCGCCCGCGCGTGCTCGGCGAGGTCGAACGCCTGGGTCTGCACGACGTCATCGAGTGCCCGGGGTTCGTCTCCTGGGAACGCGTCGACGCGGCGCTGCGCCGCGCCATGTGCCTGCTGCTGCCGTCGCGCCGCGAAGGCTTCGGGCTCAGCGTCGTCGAAGCGCTGGCGCGCGGCACGCCCGCGGTGATCGTGCGCGGGCCCGACAATGCCGCCACCGAGTTGATCGAGGACAACCAGAACGGGTTCATCGCCGACAGCGCCGATCCACTCGTGCTCGGGCGCGCGCTCGATGCCGTCCATCAGGCGGGGCCGGCGCTGCTGGCGCGCACGCGCGCCTGGTTCACGGCCAACGCGACGTGGTTGGGCATCGATGCGTCGATCGTCGAGCTCGAGGCCGTCTATGCCGAGGCGGTCGGCGGGACGGCGCGCCGCGCCAGCGCCCGCGCGCCGGTCGCGGTGGTGCGCCGCGCCCTGACGCGGCGGCGCATCGGCGAGTCGGTGGCCGTGGAAGGCGCCACGGCACTCGGCCACGACGACGGGCCGCGGCCGTGAAGACGGCGCCGTGCCCGCCCTCGGCCAGCGTCCGCTGCGGATCGGCATCGTCACCAGTGCGATCAAAGAGCGCCAGGTCGCCGGCGCGCCGGAGGTGGCCAACGGCGGCGTCGGGGTCTACATCCATCAGCTGGTCGCGCAGTTGCGCCGGATCGATACCGTCAACCAGTACGTGACCATCGGCACCGGCCGCGGTCGACTCGATATCTACGACCCGGCTGAGCGCTGGACGCACGTCGCCCTCGGCGACTCGTTCTGGCACTGGCTCGGACAAGGGTTCGATGTGCCGTACGCGCGCCTGGCGCGGGCGCTGCAGCTCGATGTGCTGCACTACCCCAACCAGTTCGGCGGCGCCTTTCTGCCCCGCCGCCTGCGCCGCGTCGTCACCCTGCACGACCTGACGCCGCTGCTGTTCTCGTCCTTCCATCCGCCGCGGCGCGTGATCGCGTACCGCCTGCTGGCGCGCCGGGCGTTGCGCGCCGCCGGTCACATCATCGTCGACGCCGCGCATACGGCGGCGGATCTGCTGGCGCGCGGCTGGGTCGCGGACGGCCGCATCAGTGTCGTCCCGCTCGGCGTGGCGGAGCACTTCCGGCCCGGGGTTCGCACGGCCGACCTGCCGGGGCGCTACGACCTGCCGGAGCGCTACATCCTCACTGTCGGCGTCCTCGAGCCGCGCAAGAATCACGCCGGCTTGCTGCGCGCCCTGCACCACCTGCATGCGCGTGGCGAGCGCATCAGTGTGGTCATCGTCGGCCGTGACGGCTGGCGCTGGCGCGATCCGCTCGCCGCGCCCGAGCTCGCGTATCTGCGCCCGTGGGTGCGCGTCTATCGCAACGTGCCCGATGCCGACTTGCCGGAGCTTTACGGCCGCGCCGCGGTGTTCGCCTATCCGTCCCTGTACGAGGGCTTCGGTCTGCCGGTGCTGGAAGCGATGGCGTGCGGCACGCCGGTGGTGGCGTCGCATGCCGCCTCGCTGCCGGAAGTGTGCGGCGGCGCGGCCCTGCTCGCCGATCCCGGCGATGCCGAGGCGCTGGCGGCGCAGCTGCTCAGCGCGCTCTGCGATGGGCGCGTGCGCGAGCGACTGTGCGCGGCCGGGGCGCGGCGCAGTCGCGAGCTGACGTGGCGGCGCACGGCGGAGCGCACCCTCGCGGTCTATGAGCGGGTCGCCCGTCAACCCTGAAGCGGCTCCCTGTCCGCTCTGCGGCGGCGGGGCGTTCCGCGCCGTCGTCACCGCCTACGATCGCCTCTACGCGCGCGCGGCGGACTACTGCTACGCGCGCTGTGTGACCTGTACGCTGCTGGCGCTGTCGCCATCGCCCAGCGCCGGCAACCTGGCGGACTGCTATCCGCCGGACTGCCACCGCCGCATCGACACGCGCCGGCGCAACCTCGAACGCCCGGTCAACCGGCTGGCCATCGCGTACTTCTACGGTGTGCAGAGTGTCGGCCGACCGGCCTGGAGGGTGCAGACTAGAGTGCCGCCCCGGGTTCCCCCTCCCGCCAGCGGTGTGGGAGAGCGGGCGCGCATCGGAGACGCGGTTCGGTGCGGTTCGCGCCCCTCACGGCGCCGCGGCGACGGGCGCGAGGCCGGGGGTGGTGAGCTGCTCGCCGAAGAGCTGCGTGAAGCTGGGACAGCGCACCAGCAACGCCGCCACGCTGCCGTCGCCGACCACGCGGCCGCGCTCGAGGACGATCACCCGAGCGAAGCGGCTGATGGTCGAGAGGCGGTGGGCGATCACGAGCGTCGTGCGCTGGCGCAGCCACGCTTCGAGCTGGGCGAAGATCTGCCGTTCGGTGTCGCTGTCGAGCGCGCTGGTGGCTTCGTCCAGGATCAACACGGGGGGATCGCGCAGGACGGCGCGGGCCAGGGCGATGCGTTGTTTCTGCCCGACCGAGAGCTCGCGCCCCGCTTCGGCCATCGAGGTCTCGAGGCCGGCGGGAAGCGCACGGATGACCGTTTCCAGACCGGTAAGGGCGACGGCCTGGTCGACGCGCCGCTGGGGCGCGTCCCAGGAGCCGTAGCGGATGTTGTCGATCAGCCCGCCGCGGAAGAGAAACGGCTCCTGTTCGACGAGGCAGATCGAGCGCCGCAGCGCCGACAGGTCGAGGGTGCGCAGGTCGATGCCATCGAGGGTGACGCGGCCCGCCTGTGGCTCGCAGAACCGCACCAACAACTTGGCCAACGTCGTCTTGCCGCCGCCGCTGGCGGCGACGAGCGCGACCGGCTCGCCCGGGTCGATGCCCAGTGTCAGGTCCTGGAGGACGGGTTCCTGCGGTCGATAGCCGAAGTGCACCGACTCGAAGCGAAGCGCGCCGCGCGGAACGGGGAGCGCCGCGCCGCCGCTCGGTTCGAGGTCGTCACAGTCGATGATCTCGTAGACCCGCGCCGCGGCCGCCAGAGCCCGTTGCAGCATCGCGTGTACCTCGCTCAAGCGGCGCAGCGGATCGAGGGTTTGCAACAGATAGAGGCAAAAGGCGACGAGACCGCCGGCGGTGATGCGACCGGCGCTCATCAGTTGGCTGCCGTACCACAGGATGCCCCAGAGGCTGAGGCCGCTGATGGTCCAGACCAGGGTGACGAGCACGCTCGACCACCACTCGCCGCGCATGACCGAGCGCCGATAGCGCCGATTCTGGGCCGCGAAGCGCGCGCTCTCGACGGCTTCACCTTGAAAGCCCTTGACGGTGGTCAGGCCGCGCAGCTGTTCGTGCAGCACGGCGTTGAGATCGCCGATCGCCACCTGGGCGCGAGTTCCGCGCCGGCGGATCACGCCGCCCAGGCGGCTGAGCAGCAGCGCGACCAGCGGGACGAGGACGATCACCAGCAGGGCCAGCCGCCACTGCAGATAGAAGGCCATCGCCAGGGCCCCGACCACCACCAGGCCCTCGCCGATCAGGCGCTTGAACACGTCGCGGACGATCCCCGACAGGAGGTCGGCGTCGTTCATCAGGCGCGAGACCACCTCGCCGGTGTGCAGGCGCTGGGCGGCGGAAAGACGGAGGCTCAGGAGGCGCGTCAGGGCGCGATCGCGCAGACTCTCCACCAGGCGCTGGTTGACGCTGTTGAGCAGATACCGCGAGGCGAAGGCCGCGCCGATCATCGCCCCCGTCACCGTCATGCCGGTGAGGATCAGGCTGCGCAAGTCCGCGGAATCGCCCAGCAGGGGGCCGTCGGCCCAGCGCTTCGCCAGCCAGGTCAAATACAGCTGTGCGCCGCTGAGCACGACGAGGCTGACCACGGCGGTGGCGAGGCGACCGGGGAAGCGCAGACATTCCCGCCCCAAGCGGACGAACAGTCGGTACGGGGTCATGAGGGCGTGGGCGCGACCGGCGGCGTGGAGGAGGGGTCGGCCGCCGGCCGCCGGCGCGCGCGGCGCTCTCGGCGCAGCGCCAAACGCCAGGGCACGAGCAGCGACTCGAGAACGATGCCGAGGGTCAGCTTGGACTCACCGACCAGGCGGTCGCGGTAGACGATCGGTACTTCGACCAACGGATGTCCCGCCTGCCACACGGCGTGCAGCGCCTCGACGTGAAACGCGTAGCCGCCGGCCTGCCACCGGCCCGGATCGACCGCCTGCAGCGCGGCGCGCGTGTAGCAGCGAAACCCGCTCGTGCAGTCGGCAGCCGGCAAGCCGGTGATGAGGCGAATGTACCAGTTGCCCAGGACGCTGATGAGCATGCGCGCCACGGTCCAGTTGGCGCGTGCGGTGCCGTGCGCATAGCGCGAACCGATGACCACCCCGGCGTCGCCGATGCGCGCCAACATGCGCGTCGCCAGCGCCGGATCGTGGCTCAAGTCGGCGTCGATGGTGATCAACCAGGTCGCCGGCGAGGCCAGGAAGCGCTGCATGCCTTCGCGCATCGCCGCCCCGTAACTGCGCGGGCCGCACCGCGACACCACCTCGACGCCCGCGGTGCCGGCATAGCGTTCGCGGACCAGCGCCGCGGTGCCGTCCGGCGATTGGTCATCGACGATCAGCACCTGGGCGTGTGGGAGGTGCCGACGGAGTTGATCGACGAGGCGGCAGATCGTACCCGCCTCCATGTAGGTGGGCACGAGGACCATCGGAAACGGATCGGACATCGGGGCCGCGTCACTCGGGCGCGGGCGGCGCGCCGCCGTGCCGGACGGCGCGCAGGGAACGCCAGATGCGCCGCCAGTGGCCGACGGTATCCCACAGCAGGCGCGCGGCCTCGCGCCGCGCCTGTGGAGTGCGGCCGCCGCGACCGAGCACGCGTACCTGCTGGCGCGTCTTGCTGACGAACTGTTGCCACTGGTCGCGCAGCCAGCGCCGCGGTGGCCAGATCTCGACGACGATCTCGTCGCGCTGCAGTTCCAGGTAGGCGCTGAAGCGTTTGTGCCCGTCGGCGATGAAAAAGCGCCGCCCGCACCGCACCACGGCGATGGGCGGGAAGCGATCGCCGCGTTGCATGGCGAGCCGATACTCCTCGATGCGTTCCGGAGCATGCGAGATGGGCAGCAGGTCGACGATCTCCTGCACCCGCAGGACGCGTGTCGGCCCCTGCGCGCCGGCGGCATCGAAGCCGATCGTCGTCGTGTCGTCGCGCCGCATGCCGCCCGTCCGGACTGCCGGCTGTATCCTGTACCGCCGGGCGCATTGCAAGGTGACGCGGCGATGAGAGAGAACGCGGGCGATGCGCGATGCGAGAGGAGGAATGGGGCGCCAGTGGTCGCCGCGCCCGTGGTTGGTCGCGGTGGTCGGCCTCGGCATCCTCTGCCGAGTGCGCCAGTACGCCGCCAATACCTCGCTCTGGCACGACGAGTCATTCGTGGCGTTGAACGCCATCCAGATTCCTCTCGCCGGCCTGCTCGGCCGGCTCGATTGGCACGAGCCGTCGCCGCCCGGGTTTCTCGCCGCCGAGCACGTGATGCAGGCCACTTTCGGCCGCTCGGAGTACGTCCTGCGGGCGCTACCGCTGCTGGCCGGGGGGCTGGCCCTGGTGGCCTTAGCGCGCTTGGCGATGCGGGCCTGTGGAGACGCGCGCGGCGCCTTGTGGACGGTCGCGCTCGCCGCGCTGTCGGCTAAGCTGGTCGCCGATGCCAGCGCGGTGAAACACTTCAGTGTCGATCTATTGGCCGCGGTGCTGCTGGTGGACCTGGCGTGGAGGATCAGTCGCGGCGTCGCGGGGTGCGCGCGGCGGCTGCTCGGCTGGGGCGTGCTCGGGGCGATCGCGCTCTGGTTCTCGTATGCCAGCGCCTTCGTCTTTGCCGGCACGAGCCTGGTACTCGGCGCGTCGGCCGTTTCCACCTGGCCGCGCGCTAACCGCGCCGCTTACGCGGCCGCCAACCTGCTCGCGCTGGCCTCCGCGGCCGCCTTGTTTGGCGCCGTGCGCGCCCAGCGCAGCGCCGCCGTGGTCGAATTCTGGGCCCGGGCGTTTCCCGACCTCGATGGCGGACTGCGGTTGGTCGCGTGGCTGGGCCGCGCTCTGCTCGGGCTCTTCGACTTCTACTGGCAGCCGTTCGGCGGGGTCGTCCTCGGGCTCGCCGCGGGCGGGGCGTACGTCGCCTGGCGCAGCGAGCGCCGAGCGCTGCTGCTGATGCTGTGGGCGCCGGTGGGCTTGGCGCTGGCGGCCGCGGCCGTGCGCTGGTGGCCGTTCGGCGGCAACCACCACATGGCCTTCGCCGCCCCGGCGATCCTGATCGCGGCCGGCGACGGCATCGAGATCGCCCGTCGCCGCCTGGCGCGGCGCCGGCCGTCACTCGCCGCCGGCGCGCTGGCGCTGTTCTTCGCCCCCGGCGCCGTCGGCGCCCTCTATCATCTCGTCGTGCCACGGCAGCGCCACGAGGTGCGCAGCGCCATCGAGTTCATGCAGGCGCACGATGAAGCGGGCGATCAACTGGCGGTGTTCGATCCGGCGACGTTTGCCTTCTATACGGACCGCGATCTGCGCGCTGCGCCGATGCAGTTCGCCGACTCGGCACGCGTCTGGGTCATCACCCCGCGCGACCGGCGCGGCGGCTTGCAGCCGGACGTGCGGGCGCTGGTCGAGCGTTTGCAGCGCACCCGCCGCGTGGTGCTGGCGTCGGAGGTGCACGGCGCGGCGGCGTACTGCTTCGGTCCGGTGCTCAATCCCGGCTGAGATCGTAGATCAGGAACGTGCCGCTGCGCGCCACCGGGCGGCGGGCGCGCAGGGCCGCCACCGATTGCCGGTAGCCCTCGCTGTCGAGCCCCGAGCCGTACAGCAACGTGGTGCTCACGGCCAGGTGCTGGCCGCCCACCGCGGCGGCGACGTCCGCCGGTGCGGCGATCGGCAGGGTGTGCAGCGCGACCAGCCGTAAGGGTGGCTGGCGAACGAGCGGGTCGGTGCCGAAGTACCAGACCGCGAGCGGCGGCTCGCCGCGCTGCCGTTGCCAGTCGCGCAGCGCTTTCAACCCTTGCCCCCAATCATAGTTGCTGTCGCTGACCAGCCGATAGCCGTCGGCGCTGCCACCCCAGAAGCGGTTGACGAAGACGAGCCCATCCGGCCACAGCGCCAGCGCACCGCCGACGTTCCAGGCCAGCCCCGCGGCAATCAGTGCAGCCAGCAGGCGAGTGCGCCAGCCCGCGTGCGCCGCCATCGCGGTAGCGAGTGCGGCGGCGATGCCGACGGTGGCGAAGACGACGACGGGAAAGACCAGGCGGACGCCGATTTGGACCCGGAAGGTGAGGCTGTAGGCGATCAGCACGGCGGCGACCGACAGCGCCCAGTTGGCGAGCCCGCGCCGGTCGATGAGTGCCACGAGTGGCACGGCGAGCAGCAGCGGCTCACTCAGCTTGATCATGAGCGCGACCGGGAAGTAGTACCACACGGCGCGCGGGTGGGCGGTGCCGAGCAGGAACGCACCATGGCCGCGGAGGTTGTGACCGACCTGTCGCACGATCGCTTCACCGGCGTTGCTGAAGATGCGCAGGTGCTCGGCGAGCCATTCCATCGGCGCGTGCCAGGTCGAATCGGCGGGCAAGCTGCGCGCCCAGGCGACGAATGACGGCTCGGGTTGCCAATCGCTGCCGCAGTACACGAAGGCGATGAGCATGCCGCCGCCGCCGATCCAGGCGATGTCGCGCAGCGATCGGCTCAGCGCGGCCCGTCCAGGGCGCGGCCACAGCCGCTGAGCCTCGATCACCGCCAGGCACACGGGCGCGATCACCAGGGCGGAGGCCTTGGCGAGGACGGCGGCCGCGAACCAGGCCATCGGCAAGGCCAGACGCCGCGGCCACGTCGCGCCGCGTCCGGCGCGAAAGTGGTACGTCAAGGCCAGCAGACACGCGGCGACGGGGATGTCGGTGGTCGCCAGTCCGGCGTGGGCGAGCAGGCTCGGCTCGCACGCCAGCAGGGCGACGGCCAGGCGGCCGCCCCATGCGCCGGCGAGGTCGCGCCCGGCGCGCCCGGCGTACACCAACAGCAGCCACCAGAACCCCAGGGTCGCGGCGCGCGCCCAGGGCAGCAGCGCGCCGAGATCGGCGAGCGCGTCGAAGCGCGCGCCCCGCCAGGTCTCGGCGGCGAACAGGGGAAGTGTCTGCACATCCGCCGGCAAGGGCATGGTGCCGAGGCGCAGCAGGCCGCCATGGCTGCCGCTGCGCCAGGCTTCGAGGCCGCGGGTGAGATACAGCGGTTCGTCGAACGTGGCGCTCAGCTCGGCACTCGCGGTCAGGCACCACGCCGCCGATGCCAGCGCCCAGGCGAGCAGCCACAGCCAGTCGAACGCCGTCGCACCCTCAGCGCGGTGTGCCGCGAGTGCGGGCCGCATCGCCGTCGCTCTATCACCGCGGCCTCGCGATCTGCTACGCGGGGCGCCACATCCGATGCGGTCCGCCAGACTGTCAGCGCTCGAGGCATGGCTGACGCGCGCCGACGCCCGCCCGGCGGGCTGGTTGGCGCTGATGGCCGCGCTGTTCGCGGCGCAGGCGAGCACCCTCTGGTACGCGGCGCCGGATGCGCTCGCCTATCTCTCGATCGCCCGCAGCATCGCCGCCGGCGGCGAGTGGACGCGCCTGGGCGATGCCCAGCTCGGCTATCCGCTCGGCTATCCACTGCTGATCAGTTCCGCCTTCTGGACGGGCCCACAACCCCTTCTGCTGATCTCGGTCCTGCACTGGATCATGGCGGTGGCCTTCATGCTCGGCGTCCACCGTTGGGCTCGCGAACAGCTCGGCAGCGGGGCGCTGTGGGCGACGGCGGTGGTGATGGCGAACGTCAACCTGTGGATCCTCTATCGCCGGACGTTGAGCGAGTGCGCTTTCCTGGCGGTGATGATCTGGCTGGCGAATCTGGCCAACGGCGTCGTCGCCGAATCCGCAACCGAACCGCGACGGCGCGACGCGCGCCTGCTGACCCTCGGGCTGTTGGTGATTCTGCTGACGGCGATTCGCGAAGCCGGGGCGCTCTTCGGGGTGGCGTTCTTGCTGATCGTGCTCGTGCAGGCATGGCGCGGCGCCATGGGCTGGCGGTCGGCCGCTGCGCCGCTGCTCGTCGGCGCGGTCGCCATCGCCCTGGCTGCGGCCGGGCTGCGTCCCGAGCGGTTGGCGGCGGCGGGGCCGGCGTTTGCCGGCGATCTGATCGGCTATGCCGACGCGGGCAGCGCCGTCGGTCGCGCGCCGCTGACACGCCTGCATCTGCGCATGACCGAGATCGGCCAGCTCCTCGTGCCGGGTATGTTCAAGGCGCACGGCAGTGGATGGCTGGACGTCAATACGCTCGTGTACGGGCCGCTGTTGGCGGCGCTCTCGTGCGGCTGGTGGAAGCTCGCCCGCCGCGGTGGCGACCTCCTCACCGCCGTCGCCCCGCTCTACCTCGCTCTCCATCTGGCGTGGCCGTATGCGGCCGGCCCGCGCTACATGCTGCCGCTCCTGCCGCTGCTGGTGGTGTGTCTGCTGTCGCTCGTCGCCTCGCCGCGGCGCCGGGCGCTGCTGGCCGCGGGTGCCGCGCTCCTGCACGGCGGGGTGGCGCTGGGCTACTGGGTGGCAGTCGATCGGCCGCGCGCCGTCGATTGCCAGCGCACCGTGGCCGATCTCGCCCGCGTGGTTGCCGCCATCGCTCCGGCCGATGTGGCGTGGGGCGCCGCCGCGGTGTCACCGTGTGCGCAGCTCGGGCTCGAGCTGGCGCTCGACCGCCGCGTAATCGCCACCCGCGCCGGCGAGCCTCCCGAGGCCGCGGCGCGTTGGATCGTCACCGACGACGCCACTTTCGCCGCCGGCGGGTTTGCGCTGCGCGCGCGCGCCGGCGAGGTCGCTCTGTTCGTCCGCCTGCGGTCTGCGCAGGAGACCCTGGATCCCTGACATCTGGGTCCTCGGCGCGGCGATGCTCTTCCATTCGTCTGTCTTCCTGTTCGGCTTTCTGCCGCTCGTCCTGCTGGGCTTTGTGCTTCTCGCCCGCGCCGAGCAGCATGCGGCGGCGAAGATTTTTCTCGTCCTCGCCTCGCTGTTCTTCTACGCCTGGTGGAGCTGGCCCTCGCTGGCGTTGATCGGCGCCTCGATCGGGTTCAACTTCTGGTGCGGATCGCGTCTGGGGCGTGGCGGCGCGGGCACCGACGCGGCGCTGGCGGCGCGCCGCCGGCGCGCCCTGCTGGCCTTCGGCATCGCCGTCAACCTCGGCGCGCTGGCGTACTTCAAGTACTCGAGCTTCCTGCTCAACTCGGCGGCGCAGGCAGTCGGCGCCACGTGGCAGCTGGCGCCGCTGACGCTGCCGCTGGCGATCTCGTTCTTCACCTTCCAGCAAATCACCTACGTCGTCGATGCCTACCGCGATCAGGCGCCGCGGCGGGACTTCGTCTCGTACTGCCTGTTCGTCACCTTCTTCCCCCAGCTCATCGCCGGCCCGATCCTCCAGTACCGGCACACGATCGCTCTGCTCACCGCCGTCGATGCGTTCACGCTGCATGCCGGCCACGTCGCCGAGGGGCTATTCGTCTTCGCCATCGGCCTGTTCAAGAAGGTGGTCCTCGCCGACACCTTCGGTCCCTGGGTGGGGCGCGTCTTCGACGGCGCCGGTGTGCCGGCGTTCGGCGATGCCTGGGGCGCTATGCTCGCCTTCGCCCTGCAGGTCTACTTCGATTTCTCCGGCTACTCCGACATGGCCGTTGGCCTGGGCCTGCTGTTCAACGTCCGCCTGCCGGAGAACTTCGACTCGCCCTACAAGGCCCAGAGCATCATCGATTTCTGGCGCCGCTGGCACATGACGCTGGCCGCCTTCCTGCGCGATTACCTGTACATCCCGCTGGGCGGCAACCGCTCGGGGCAGGCCCGGCAATTCCTCAGCCTGATGATCACCATGTTGTTGGGCGGCTTGTGGCACGGCGCGAGCTGGACCTTCGTCGCCTGGGGAGGCCTGCAGGGGGTGTTGCTGAGCATCAACCACCTCTGGCGCCGCGTCGGGATTGCTTTGCCGGGCCCGCTCGCCTGGGCCCTGACCTTCACGTCGGTGTTGATCGGCTTCGTCTTCGTCTGCGCCCACTCCTTCGCCCAGGCCAGCACCGTCTTGGCCAGCATGTTCGGCCTGCACGGGATCGGCGCCGGCGCCGAGGGCGCGACCTTCGGCAGTCACGAGTACAAGCGCATCGCGGCCGGGCTGGCGCTGGTGCTGTGGTGCCCCAATCGGCAGGCGATCATGCGGTGGCCGTGGCGCAGCGATGTCGTGTATGCGATCGTCTTCAGCCTGCTCTTCGGCATCAGCGTGCTGACTTTGGCGAATCCGGTGCCGTTCTACTATTTCCAGTTCTGATCCATGGCCGCGCCGGTTGCAGCGACCCCGCCTCCGCCTGGTGCGACTGCGGCGGACCCCGCGGCTGGATGGCGCCGCGTCGTCCTGATGCTGGCCGTCGCACTCGTGTTCTTCGGCGCCGTGGCGGCGATCAATTGGGCCGCCAATCCCTACGGCGCCTGGCGCGTCGCCCTGTTTGACGGGGTGTATCGAACGGACAGCCCAGGGGAACGCGTCGCCACGCCGTATCGACTGCGCAGCGAGGCGGCGCACACCGTCTTGCTAGGCAGCTCGCGCGTCCTGTTCGGGATCGCTATCCCACAGGGCGGGCGCGACGGGGTGTTGAACGCCGCATTATCCGGCGCGTACCTCGACGAGCTCCTGGCTGAAGCCAATGTGCTGACCGAGAACCATCACGTGCGACGCGTGTTCTGGGGTGTCGATCCCCACCTCCTCGACGCGCGCTGCGCCACCTTCCGCGACCCGCTGATTCCCACTCGTCTCGCCCGCGCCTGGCGGCCCTTGATCGGCGAGACGTTGCTGAACACCGACGCGCTGTACGCCAGCGGCAGACTCGCACTGCGCGCCATCCGTGGGCGCTCCCGCCTGCCGATGGAGGAGGGCGCCGTGCTGCCGTGGTCGCCGAGCACCATCGCGGAGGCGCTGGCGGGGGTGACGCCGGCCGGACTGGCCTCCGCCACCGATGCGACCATTCGAAGCTCCCTGATCGAGTCCGTCGAGCCGTACTCGACCTTCGCGGTCGACGAGGCGTCGATGCGGCGATTCCGGCAGGGGGTCGACCGGTTGCGTGCCGCCGGCATCGACGTGCAGCTCTTCATCCCGCCGCTGAGCGTGTACGAGCTCGAGGGCATCCGCCAGGCCGGTCGCTGGGAGCAGTTGCAAGAATGGAAGCGACGTCTGCTCGAGGTCGGACCGTATTGGGACTACTCGGGGTACGGTGAGCTGGCGTCGCGCGAGGATCTTTTCTTGGATGTGCTGCACGTCAAACCGGCGCTTGGGCATCTCATCCTCCGACAACTGTTAGGCTTGGATTGTGAGCAGTGCGCGGTCCCCGCTCGCTCGCTGTGGCGCGCTCGGGTGTGGGTCGACCGCGATACGATGGCGGCCCATCTGCAGGCGCAGGACAGCGCTCGCCAAGCCTTTGTCGAGCAGGGATCACGGGCCAGCGAACGCGTCGCGGGTATTCTCGCGTCTTCCGACAGACCCAGTGAAGGAGGTGCCGACGCCGAGTCGGCGCGGGTGGTAGCGGCGCCGCCATGACGAGATTTGGGGCGACGATCGCACCGCGCCGCCCGGCGTGGTTTTGGTTGCTGGCGATCACGCTCATCATCAGCCTCTACCTGCCGATGCTGCGGGCGCGTTTCGACTTCGTCGACGACGGCAACCTCGTGTATCCGGCGCCGGCGATGGGATTCTCCGATCGCCTCCGCCTGACCGGGCAGAAGATCGCCGCCAACTACGATCACCTCGGTCCCTTCCGCCCCGTCCTCTGGGCGCACTGGGACCTGCAGGCCGAGTGGCTGGGCGCCGATGCGTTGCGTTGGCGCCTCTGGCGCCTGGCGTGGACGGCACTGGCGACCGCCGCGTGGCTCTGGTGGCTGCGAGAGCTAGGCATGACGGCATGGGCGGCGGTGATGACGGCCGCGCTGGCGATGTGGAGTCCCGCGCCGGGCGAGATCTGGCGCAGCCTCACGCTGTCGGAAGGGGTCGCCATGCCCTACGCGCTCGGCGCCCTGGCTTGCGCGCTGCGCGCCGGGCGCAGCGCTCGGCCGTGGGCGTGGGACCTCGCCGGCGCCGCCGCTGCGCTCGCCGCGCTCGGGTGCAAGAACACCTTTGCCGCCATCGTGCCGGCGCAGCTCTTGTTGCGTGTCGCGCCGGACGGCGAGACCTTGGGGCCAGCGCTGCGGCGGCGCGGTGCGCGAGCCGCGCTGCTGGCCTTACCGCTCCTCTTGCCGGTCGGCCACTACGTCGTCTTTCTGCGCCATTGGCATCCCGGCCAGTACGAGACCGGCGCGCCGACGTGGGCGCAGCTCGAGCGCATGCTCAACGCGGTGTTGACTGGTGCCAATCTCGCGGCGATGGGGCCCGGACTGTTCATCACGCTCGTCGTCCTCGTCGCTGGTCAAGCGGCGGTCGATCGACACGTCTCGCGACCGGGCGTGGCCCGCGCCGTGGCGTCGGCGGTAACGGACGTGTGGCGGCGACATCGCGCCGCCTGCCGGGCGGCTGTCGCACTGCTGTCCGTTGGCGTAGCCATCTACCTGCCCATGCGCGGCGCGGCGGGCCGGTACGCCATTCCGGCCGTATGGGGCGTCTACCTCATCGTGGCGGCGCTGCTGACCGAGCTGGTGCGCTGGCGAAATCGGCGCTGGGCTGGTGTCGCGCTGGCGCTGGTCGTCTGCGGGTTGGCGGCCACGGCGGTCGAAAACCTGTTGCGACAGGACAAGGCCATCGCCCGCGCCGCCCTGTTGTGGCAGGTGCTGGAAGGCGTCGAGCAGCGGGCTCGGCCCGGGACGGTGCTCGAATGGCAACTCGCTCCCGACCTCGGCGTCGGGGAAGGGATTCACTTCGCCTGGCATCTGCGCGGGCGCGGCCGCGGCGATCTCGGCGTACGCCTGCTCGACGAGCGGCGCGCCCCGGTGTTGCGCCCGGAGATTGCCGGCGCCACCGGTTCAGCGACGCTGCTGCTGACGACGCCGGCCGGGCGCCCATCCGACCCTGCATGGGCCATGCGCGAGACCTTCGTCCAACCCTATCGTTGGGGCCGGCGCCGCTTCGAATGCGAGTTGTGGACGCGCCCGGTTTCCTAGGCCGCAGGCGGATTCTGCCGCCGTGGGCTGCGGCGTTGGCGAACTGCACACGGCGGTCCGCGCCCTGCCGAGGCTCGCCCGCCTAAGGAGCCGGCCGGAGTACGAACAGACGCTGGCGGGTTTCGAGAATCGGTGTGGTGCGCACCGTGCGTGCGACGTCGACCCGCAGCTCCAAGTCGGCGAACAGCCGTTGCCATTCGGCGGTGCGGCGAAAACGCAGAGGCAGCGAAATGGCGGGGTTTTCCAGGCGATTGAGCAGGCGATCGACGCACCGCGTGACGAGGCGTTCGAGTCGGTGCTCGTAGGCGTCTTCCAAGACGAGGATCTGCCGCCGGGCGACGCGGCGGGCCTCGGCGAGCGTCGCGCGCCCGCCGTCGTCGCAGTGGTGCAGGACGAAGGCGAGCAGCACCGTATCGAAGGAACGATCGCGAAACGGGACCGCGCCACCGCCGTAGAGGACCAGCGGTACGGGGCGACGGGAGAAGCTGAGTCGATCGAGCCCGACGATGCGCACCTGCGCGGTGCTGGCAACGCATGCCGCCACCACTGTATTGCCGCAGCCGAGATCGAGCACGCACTCACCGGGGACGAGGTAGGCGCGCAGCAGGCGGGCGATGCGGCCGCCGCGTCGTTCCTCGAGCCGCTCAAAGATGCGTCTCAACACGACCGCCTTTTACACCCGCACTGCGGCGCCATATAAGCGGCGCGGTGCGCGCGGTCGGGAGTCACGATGCATTTACCGGGTGAGCGAAGCGCCGGGTTGCGCCCCCTCAGGCCGGCCTTCCCCGAGCGCGTGCTGGTCAAGTTCGTCGCGCCGGTGAGCGCCGCCTTCGCTGCGCAGCCCACGATGACAGCCGCCCTGGTGGTGCTGGGCACACTCGGATTGGCAGTGCGCCTGCGGCAATACCTCGGCCGACCTTCGTATTGGTATGACGAGGCGTGGTTCCTGCTCTTCATCATCGACCGATCGTGGCTGGATCTCGTCGCGTTGCCCAGTGAGTTTCGCGTCCACCCCCCGGCCTTCGCATGGAGCCTGCGAGCGCTGTACGTGCTTGCCGGGTCGTCGGAGCCGGTGATGCGGCTCCCCGCCCAGATGTCGAGTTTGCTGTCCGTCGTGGTCATGATTCCGCTGGCACGTCGATATGTTGGATCCCCCTGTTGGCCTTGGACGGTCGCCCTGTGCGCCGTGTCCCACCACGGTCTGACTCATGCATACGAGGTGAAGCCGTACGCCAGCGACTTCCTCGTCACCCAGCTCATCCTGCTCAGCGCGTACCCGTTGGTGAAACCGTTGGAGAACGGAGCGCCAACCGGTCGGCCGCCCGCCACTCTGTTCGCCCTAGCCCTGTTGGCGCCGTGGTGGTCGTTTCCGAGCCTCTTCGTCCTCGGTGCGACGAGCCTCGCGCTGTTGCTCCAAGTGCTGAAGGGGCGAAGCCGATGGACCCCGTGGCTCCTCTTCAACGGCATGGCGCTCTCATCCGCCCTGCTGCTCTGGCTCCTCATGTTTCGCACTGGTGAGTACTCGGCTTTGCAACGACACTTTGCAGCCTGTTTCCCGGGCAGCTCGTCGGTTGTGACAGGCATGCTCTGGCTCCTGCGTCGCCTCGTCTCGATCGGCGACTACGGCACAACGGCAATGGGGGTGCCGCTGCTGCTGCTGGCTGGGCTCGGAACAACCACCCTCTGGCGGCACTCGACCGCGTCGGCGGTCCTCCTGGGCGGCCCTGTTGCTCTCGCTGTGGTGGCCGCAGCCATGCACCGATATCCGTTCTGCGATCGACTCGCTTTCTTCGCGGTGCCGTGTGTATGGCTGCCGGCGACGGCAGGGATCGCCGTCCTCGCCTCGCGGCTTCGGGCGCGCGGCGCTTGGCTGGTCGCGGTCCTGCTTGCGGTCCTCCTCCTTCCGGGGGCGGCTCGCATGGCGGGCGACCTCGTGCGTCCCCAGCCGCGCAGCGCGTTTCGCGACGCCTTCGACTACGTCCGTACGCGATGGGTGCCCGGCGATCAGCTCTGGGTAGTGAACCCTGAGGTCTTCGCGGTTTACTTCGGCCGCAGTGCCCCCGTTCTCAGCCCGGCGACCCCGCCGAGTGTCGTCGAGCAAGCAGCTCAGCAAGGTCGACTATGGCTGATTGACTATCCCCCCGGGGCCGGTCGGTCGAGCATCCATTCGATCTATGGCGGATTGCCCGATGAAGCGGTGGAGTATCGGACGGTGAAAGGACTCGAGATCTTCCTCTTCGCTTCCAACTCGGCGCCGCGATGACATGGCGGCGGCAGCGGTGACGCTGATCGCTGCGGCCGCCGCCGCGGCCGCGCTGGTCTTCTGGCTGCTCATTCTGCTCGGTCTCGTCAGCTTCCGGCGCGACCACTACACGGTGCGGCCACAACCCGATGACTGGCAGGCGACGCACGACCTGCGGGTGAGCGTGGTGGTGCCGGCGCACGACGAAGCGCTGGTGCTGGAGGACTGCCTGCGCTCGCTGCTGGCGCAGAGCCACGCATCGATGGAGGTCATCGTCGTCGATGACCGCTCGACGGACGAGACCGGCGCGATCGCGCGCCGCATGGCGGCGCGCGACGAGCGCCTGCGCGTCGAGCGGGTCGATCACGTACCGCCGGGCTGGACCGGCAAGACGCATGCATTGGCTCGCGGCGTGGCCGCTGCGGCCGGCGAGTGGCTGCTGTTCACCGATGCCGATACCATCCACGAGCCGGGCGCTCTGGCGGCATGCCTGCGCCACGCCTGCCGGCAGGGCGTGGTGTTGCTCTCGGGCTGGCCGGCTGCGGCAGCCCGCAGCACCATCGGTGCCTTGACCGATCCGCTCTGTGGCGCCGTGCTTGCCTCGTGGTTTCGGCGCCGGCGGGGCGGGGATCGTGCCTTCGCGCCCTTTGCCGCCGGTCAGTACGTGCTCGTTCGCCGCGACGCCTTCGAGCGCGTCGGCGGTTTCGCGGCGATCGCCCCGCGCCTGCTCGAGGACATCGCCTTGGCGGAGCTCATGGGCTGCGCTGGCCTGCCGTACGAGACCGTGCTGCTCGGCGTGGTGTTGCGGGTGCGCACGTACGCGGGACTCGACGAGTGCCGGCGCGGGTGGGTGCGCATGTTCTTGGCCGGCGGCGGCGGCAACCTCCGTCGTCTGGTTCGTCGGGCGGTGGTGTTGCCGCTCCTGTCGCTCGCCGGGTACGCGGCGCTGGCGGCCGCGCTTGCCGCCCCCGACTCGCCACTGGCGCTGTCCACCGGTGGGCTCGGGCTACTCGCCGTGATGGCGATGACCGTGGCGACGGCGATCGTCTACCGGCAAGTACGCCACCCGATGGCATGCGCGCTCATCGCCCCGCTGCCGCTCATGCTGGCCGCGCTCTTCCTCGCCCTCGCGGCGCACGCCGGGTGGCGCCTGCGGCCGATCGAATGGCACGGCCTGCGCTATCCCAGCGGCGTGCCGTAGGCGGCCATGTCACTCTTCGAGCGCCTGCGCTGGCCGCTGCCCTACCTGCACCCGATGGCGCTGGCGCCCATCGACGTGTGGCTCCGCCTGCTCCGCCATCCTCGCGCCCGGATCCCGTTCCATTACTGGCCGCGCTTGACCTGTGCACTGCTCTGCTCGGTTGCCGCCACACTGGCCACGCTGCCCGAACGGCTCCTGTACGGCTGCTGGACGCGCTGGCATCCGCCCGAGCCGCGGCGCCTGCCGCCACCGCTCTTCATCCTCGGCTACTACCGCTCCGGCACCACGCATCTGCAGTACTTGCTGAGTTGCGATCCGCGCTTCTACACGCCGCGCTGGTGTCAAGTCCTGGCGCCGCAGGGCTTCGCGCTGACCTGGGCGCTGCTTCGCTTCGTGCTCGTGCCGTTCCTGCCTGCCACGCGACCGCAGGATGCGATGCGATTCGGCGCCACGGCGCCGGCGGAGGACGACTTCGCGCTCAACAACTGGGCGCTGGTATCCTCCCTGCCCGGGCGCGCCGTCGTCCCGCAGGCGCACGCGTTCTACGAC
The DNA here is from genome assembly GCA_964475125.1 of uncultured Binatia bacterium (SeqCode). GTDB lineage: Bacteria > Desulfobacterota > Binatia > HRBIN30 > CADEER01 > CAYYWP01. Next base: position 21,167 of record CAYYWP010000058.1, read on the forward strand.
CGCTTCCACGACCTCGAGCGGTTGAGCGCGGACGAACTCGGCCGCTGGCGGCAAACGCTACTGCGATTCGTCCACAAGCTCGCGCTCGTCGGTGGCGGCCGCCGGGCGCTGCTCAAGACGCCGAGTCACACCGCCCGCGTCGCCGAGTTGCTGCGCCTCTTTCCCGACGCGCAGTTCGTGCACATCAGCCGCGACCCGCAGGCGGTGCTGGCGTCGAACGTCGCGCTCCTCCAAGTCGCGCAGCGCCGCTATGGCCTCCAGGATCCGGTTGCAGAGGGCCCCATCCGAACGCGGACCGTTGCCGAGTACACCGCTACCGAGGAACGCTACCTGCGCGAGCGGGCGCTGATCCCACCCGGGCAGCTCGCCGAGATCCGTCTCGAGGACCTCCTCGCCGATCCGCTCGGCCAGTTGCAGCACTGCTATGGCGAGCTCGCCTTGCCGTTCAGCGAGGTCTTTCGCCGCCGCCTACTGCGCTACCTGGAGACCGTACGCGACTACCGCCCGAACGTTCATCCCGCCGCTGCCAGCGGCATCGGAGGCGGCGATGCGCTGACCGCCCTGGCGCGACGCCTCGGGCACGACCGTGCACCGGTGCCGGCAGTGGCCGTGCCGCGACTGCCACGGCGCAGCCGCGCCGTGATCGTCGCGGTGACGCTGGCGACCGCACTCGGCTGCGCCCTGCTGTGGTCAGCCTGCGTGCGGTTGGGCGGGCAACGCTGCGATTGGCTGATCTGGCCGACCGGGATCGCGATCGGGCTGACGGCGCGCGCCGACGGGGCCCTCGGCCGCTGGGCCGTCGTCCTCGCGTTGCTCACTTTAGCCGGAGCGGCGACGGCGACGACCTGGATGCTCCATCCCGCGCCACTCCCCATCGACATCCTGCTGGCGTCGACGCTCTCGGCCTTTCGCGTCGAAGCCCGGCTGTTCTGGCTCTTCATGGGTCTGGCCAGCGCCTACAAGCTC
>CAYYWP010000059.1:0-22028 GCA_964475125.1 uncultured Binatia bacterium (SeqCode)
TGATGATGGCGGTGGCGGCGATGACCAGGGCGAACTGCTGGAACATCTGTCCGGTGATGCCGGGCAGGAACGAGGCGGGCAGGAACACCGCGGTCAGCACGAGCGTGATGCCGAGGACCGGGCCGGTGAGCTCGCGCATCGCCTCGATGGCGGCGTCCTTCGGCGTCAGCCCGCGCTCGATGTGGTGCGAGGCGTTCTCGACGATGACGATGGCGTCGTCGACCACGATGCCGATCGCCAGGATGAGGGCGAAGAGCGTCATCAGGTTCACGCTGAAGCCGAGCAGCGCCATGGCGGCGAAGGCGCCGATGATGGTCACCGGCACGGTCGTCGCCGGCACCAGCATGGCGCGCACGTTCTGCAGGAACAGCAAGATGACGATGAGCACCAGCACGCCGGCGGCGAGCAGGGTCTGATAGACGGCGTTGATCGACTGGTGGATGAACCGCGTGGTGTCGTAGAGCGAGGTGTACTTCAGGCCGGTCGGAAAGCTCTGGCTCATCTCTGCCATCAACGCCCGCGTCGCGGTGGCGACCTCGAGCGCGTTGGCGCCCGGCAGGGCGTAGATGGCGATGTGCGCCGCCTGCTTGCCGCTCAGGCGGGAGAAGATCGAGAAGACCTGCTGGCTGAGCTCGACGCGGGCGACGTCCTTGATGCGCACCAGCGCGGCGGTCGCCATCGCGGTGCTCGACTGTTGCAGCTCGGCGACCTGCGATGAGGGCGCGCGGCCCTTGACGATGATGTTCTCGAACTGCGTCACGTCCGACAGCCGGCCGAGGGTGCTGACGGTGAACTGGAAGACTTGATCCTGCGGCACCGGCGGGCCGCCGAGCTGGCCGGCCGCGACCTGCGCGTTCTGGCTCTGAATGGCGTTCTGCACGTCGAGCACCGTGAGGCCGAAGGCGTTGAGCTTCTGCGGATCGATCCAGATCCGCATGCTGTACGGTCCGGCGCCGAGCACCTGTACCTGGCCGACGCCGGGCAGCCGGGCGATCGGGTTCTGCAGATTGATGATGGCGTAGTTGCTCAGGAAGGACTCGTCGAAGCGATCGTCGTCGGCGTACACGCTCTCGATCAACAGGATGTTGGTGCTGACCTTGCGGACGTTGACGCCCTGTGCCTGTACCGGCTGCGGCAGCTGCGACAAGGCGCCGTTGGCGGCGTTTTGCACCAGCGCCAGCGAGGTATCGAGATCGGTGCCGACCGCGAACGTCACCGTCAGCGTGTAGCTGCCGTCGCTGCCGCTGGTGGACTGCATGTAGATCGAGTTCTCGACCCCGTTGACCATTTGCTCGAGGGGGATGCCGACGGTGGTCGCGACCACCTCGGCGCTCGCACCCGGGTAGTTGGTGGTGACCTGGATGGTCGGCGGGACGATGTTGGGGTACTCGGCGACCGGCAGGTTGAGCAGGCAGACCACGCCGAGCACGATGGTGATGATGGCGATGACGTTGGCGAGGATCGGTCGCTCGATGAAGAACTTCGACATGCGCGGCGACCGACCCTACAGCGCCGGCGCGCTTTCGGGCCGCTGGGCGACGCGTTCCGCTCGCCCTTCGACGGGCTCAGGGTGAGCGGAACGCTTGGCGGCGCGGGCACTCTTCCGTGCACGCTTCGACGGGCTCAGCATGAGCGCGGACCCTTTGGCCGCGGCGGGCGTCGGCGCGGGAGTGCCGGGGTCCGCGCGCTCCGGCATGACCTTGCGCCCCGGCACGGCGCGCGCCAGGCCGGCGACGACCACCCGGTCGGCCGCTTGGAGCCCCTCCGTCACCACGTAGTGGTCGCCGATCTGCTGGCCGGTCTTGATCGCCCGGCGTTCGACGACGTCCTCGGCGTTGACGACCAGGACGTACTCGCCTTGCTGGTCGAAGCTGATGGCATCGCCGCGCACCAGCAGGGCGTCGTGCGGCTCGCCGGTGGGCACGCGCACGCGCACGAACAGCCCGGGCAGGATGCCGGCGGGATTCGCAAAGGTGGCGCGCAGGTCGAGCGTGCCGGTGCGCGGTGCGACGCTCAGGGCGGCGAAGTCGAGCTGGCCTGCGTGCGGATAGCCTTTCTCCTCCAAGAGCCCGAAGGCGACCGGCAGGGTCGCCGGCTGCGCCGCGCCGTGCCGCTGCTTGGCGAGGCGCAGCATCGCCCGTTCATCGATGGTGAAGTAGACGTAGAGCGGATCGGTGCGGTCGATGACGGCGAGGTTGGACGGCTGCCCGACGCCGCCGACGAGGTTGCCGACGTCGATGAGGTGGCGGCCCATGCGTCCATCGAACGGCGCGGTGACGCGCGTATAGCCGAGGTTGAGCTGCGCCAGCTCGACCTGTGCCTCGGCCGCGTGCAGGGCGGCGAGCGAGGAGTCGCGCTCGTATTGCCAGCGATCGACCTGGGTCTGCGGCGCCGAGTCTTGCGTCACCAGCTCGCGGTAGCGCGCCAGCTCCGTCTCGGCGTGGAAGACGGCGGCTTTCTCGGCCGCCACCTGCGCCTGTGCCTGGCGCAACTGGGCTTGGTACTGATCGGGCTGGATGGTGAACAGCAGATCGCCCTGCTTGACGCGCGCGCCATCGGTGAAGTGGATGTTCTGCAGATAGCCCTCGACGCGCGCCACCAGCGTCACCGAGTCGGTCGCCGCCGTGGTGCCCGTGAACTCGAGGGAGTCGGTGACCGACTGCGTCACCGGCTGCGCCACCGTCACTGCCGGTGGCGCCGGCGGCGCCGGTGCGCCGCGGTCGCAGCCAGCGGCTAGGCACAGCAGTGCCAACGCGCACAGGCGCATCGCCCCGGTACTGTCGATGTCGCGGTTCATCCGGGTGGTCACCATTCCGGCGGCCGCACCGCGGGGCTGGCGTCCTCGGGGCCCGGCAGCCCTGGGGCCTGCGGCTTCAGCAGCTCGGGCGAGAGCAGCGTGCCCCAGTCGGTGCGTTCGGTCATCTGTCGGATCGTCTCGGGCGGCACGAAGTCGCGCCCTTCGCGGATCTGCCAGCCGCCACCCAGGGCGCGATACACGGCGACCAGCCCGAGCGGCACGTTGCCCTGCGCGATGGCCAGGTTGTCCTCCGACTTGAACAGGTTCTGTTCGGCGGTCAGCACGGTGGTGAAATCGGCGGTGCCCTCCTTGTACTCGTTGAGGGCGATGGTCAAGGCGCCGCGCGCGGCCTCGACGCTCGACTGCAGAAACGCCGCCTGCGCGCGCGACTGGGTGAACACCGCGAGACCGTCCTCGACCTCTTGCTGGGCCCCGAGGACGGTGTTCTGGTAATTCACCAGCAGCTCCTGGAAGCGCGCGTCCTGCACGCGCACGTTGTTGGTCAGGCGGCCGTAGTTCAGCACGTTCCACTGCACGGTCGGTCCGGTGGTGTAGGCCACGCTCTTCGAGGTGAAGACGTCGCCGAGGCTGGCGCGTCCGATATCGGTCGACAGCGTGCCGACGCTGCCCACCAGGCTGAACGCCGGCAGGAGATCGCCCTTGGCGACGCCGATCTGCGCGCACTGCGCGGCGGCTTGCAGCTCGGCCTGGCGAATGTCCGGCCGTCGCCGCAGCAGCTCGGCCGGGATGCCGGCGGCCACCTGTGCCGGGGCGGCCGGGATGTCCGCCTCGCCGCCGAGCACCTCGTCGATGCCGCCGGGCGGCATGCCGAGCAGGACGCCGAGGGCGTTCTTCGCCTGCTGCAGCTCGATGGTCAGCTCGGGGATCGCCGCTTCGGTCGAGCCCAGCACGTTCTCGGCCTGATAGACGTCGCGCTTGGTCACCACGCCGCCGTGGAAGCGCGCCCGCGCGATCTTCAGCGCCGTGCGTTGCTTCTCGACGTTGGCGCGCGCGATGCGCAGGCGCTCCTCCAGGGTGCGGATTTGCACGTAGGTACTGGCCACGTCGCCGGTCAGGCTGACGAGGACATCGTCGTAGCTGGCCACCGAGGCCAGAAAGGCGCTGTCGGCGGACTCGATGCCGCGCCGGATCTTGCCCCAGAAATCCAGCTCCCAGCCGGCCTGCGCGCCGAAGAAACTCTGCCAGTACGTGTTGCCGATGAGGTTCTGCGGCACGGAGATGGGAATGCGGTTGTAGCTGACCGACGCCCCCACCGACTGTTGCTGCGGGTAGAACTCGCCGATGGCGAGCCCGAGCTTGGCGCGCGCCTCGAGCACGCGCACGCCGGCCATCAGCAGGGTGAGGTTCTGCTCGGATGCGGTGCCGATCAGGCGCTCCAGCACCGGATCGTTGAACACCTTCCACCAGTCCCGGTACTCCTGCCGGGTGGTATCGACGGCCGGATCGCCGGACTCGGTCCACTGCGCCGCCAGCGGCGCGGAGGGGGGCGCGTAGTTCGGCCCGATCAGGCAGCCGCAGAGCCAGAGCGCCGCAGCGAGGCACGGGACCGTCCGCGCCGTGGCGGCGGCGATGCCGATGGCCGATGAGTGCCTCACCCGCTGCGCTCCGTCTTTCCCGTCCTGGCGATCACGCCGGCGACGGCGCTGCATAGCGCTCTCGCCGTCACAGGGAAAGTCGCGCCCGCCGGCGCCCGGTGGCGTCCCCGCAGTGTGCTTGCGCGCTCAGGCCGGGACAGCCGTTCGACTGCCTGCTACGGTGGGATCTCCGCACCAGGCAGTGAACAGAGGCATGAATCGGCGAGACCTGCAGGCGATCAGCCGTCGGACGCTGGAGCACTACGAACACCACGCGGAGGATTTCTGGCGTGGTACCCGCGATCATGACGTCAGCCAGAACATCGCCGCGCTGCTGCAGCACATCGAGGGCGAGCCGCCGTTTACCATTCTCGACCTGGGCTGTGGCCCGGGGCGTGACCTGAAGGCGTTCACTGACCTCGGTCACGTGGCCGTCGGCCTGGAAGGGGCGCCGCGCTTCGCCGCCATGGCGCGCGCCTACAGCGGCTGCCTGGTGTGGGAGCAGGATTTCCTCGCCCTCGATCTGCCGAGCGGCCACTTCGACGGCGTGTTTGCCAACGCCGCGTTGTTTCACGTACCCAGCCGAGCGCTGTCGCGCGTGCTGCGCGCGCTGCATGCCACCTTGAAGGGTGGCGGCGTGCTGTTCAGCTCCAACCCGCGCGGCGATGACGAGGAAGGATGGAACGGCGGGCGCTACGCGGCCTACCATCGCCTCGAAACCTGGCGCGCGTACGTCGAGGCCGCCGGCTTCGTCGAGTTGGCGCACTATTATCGCCCCGCCGGCCGACCGCGCGCCGAGCAGCCATGGCTGGCGACCGTGTGGCGCCGCCTCGGGTGACGGGCCTCGCGCCAGCGGCGCTCGCGCTCGCTGCGTGCGGCGCGATCGCCTGCCGCGGCGGCGAATGCGGGCGTTGCCCGTAGCAGTGACGAGCGCATTGCCAAGCTTTGGCGATCGGAGTAGCTGTGCGCCGGTTCCAGCGCTCACGGGACAGGCGTTCCAGCTAGGAGGAAACTCATGACCGCGAAAGGTGCGCGTCCGTCGCCGTGTCTGCTCGACGGCGCCGGCTACAAGGCCTCGCTGCGCGATGGGCGGGTGGTCTGGACGGGCGGCCAACGCGTCCCCGACGTCACCCGCGACCCGGCCCTGGGGGCCGGGATCGATCTGATGGCGGAGATGTTCGACGCGCAGTTCGACCCGGCGCTGCGCGAGGTGACGACGTACGTCGACGAGAGCAGCGGCGAGCGCGTCTCGCGCGCCTGGCAGGTGCCGAAGACGGCGGACGAACTGCGCCAACGCCGCGCGCTCATCGAGTACACCAGCGTCAAGACGGTCGGCACCTTCGGCCGGCCGCCGGACCTGGCGCCGCTGATCGGCATTGGCTTGCTGGCGCGCAAGCCGCAGTTCAAGAAGTCGCCGCCGGCGTTCGCACGCAACAATCCGCAATTCGCCGACAACATCGATCGCTTCGTCGACTTCGGCCGGCGCAACAACCTCATCGCCGCCGAGGTCCTCGCCGACCCGCAGAACGATCGCTCCGGGCCCTCCGGCGCCACCGCCGGGCTGCTGCGCATCGTCGACCAGGAGCCCGCCGGGGTGCGCGTGAGCGGGGCGAAGTCGGTCGGCTCGCTGGCCGCGCAGGCGCACGAGATCTTGTTCACCAATCTCTTGCGACCGGACTTTCCGCCCGAGGCGTGCGTGTGGGCGGCGCTGCCGGTTGCCACCGAGGGCTTGCAGCTCGTCTGCCGCGAGCCCGTGAGCCGGCCCGACGCCGATCCGTACGATCATCCGATCGCCTCGCGCTGCGAAGAGTCGGATCAGTTCCTCATCTTCGACCGCGTCCTGATCCCCAACGAGCGCGTCTTCAACGTCGGCGACCCCGACCTGCTGCGCCTCTACGGCCCGGTGACGGTGTGGGCGCACTGGCACATCCTCACCCGTCTCTGGGTCAAGGCGGAGATCTTCGTCGGCACCGCGCAAGTGGTGGTCGACGCCATCGGCACGGCGAAGTTTCCCGCCGTGCGCGGGTTCGTCGCCGATCTGATCCAGTACGCCCAGGCGCTCAAGGCCTTCGTCTTGGCGGCGGAGAATCAAGCGGTGATGAGCGAGGGCGGCGTGCTCGCCCCCGACGTCAACCTGCTCACCGCCGGACGCCTGTACTCGATCCACGAGTACCCGCGCATCATTCATACCCTGCAGGAGATCTGCGGCCAGGGCCTGGCGATGCGCTTTCGCAAGGCGGACTTCGACAATCCCGAGATCGGCCCCTACCTGGACGAGCTCCTGCCCGGACATGACATCAGCGCCCGCGACAAGAACCGCTTGATGAACTTCGTCTGGGATCTGACCACCGACTCGAACGCCGGTCGCACCGAGATCTTCGAGAACGTCAACGCCACGCCGGTGCCCTTCCTGCGCGAGCGGCTGTACGCCGAGTACCCGCGCCAGCGGCTGGTCGATCTGGCGCGCGACCTGGCCGGGCTGCCGTAACGGGCCGCTGTTGCGGTACAAGCACTTTCCGCTCATCCTGAGCCCGTCGAAGGATGAGCGCGGTGTTTTTGAGCGGGTTGGATCGCAGCCGCCGGGGTGCCGTCGCCGCGCCCCACCCCACCGGGCAGCGCGGTGCGCTGCCGGCGGGCACAGGTCCCGCGGCTACGGCTCGTCGCCAACGTCTCTGGGTAACCCTGTGTTTGCTTGGATCGCGGACAGGACGTTCGCCCGGAGCTTCTCCGCCCAGCGGCGCGCGGCGTGGGTACTGGCCGTGTCGCCCGCCGCCTGGGCCGCGCGCGCGGCGGTCTGCCACGCCTGGGGGCTCGCCGGTCGCAGCGTTGTGCGCTCGCTGGCCAGCGCCCGCGCCAAGGCCGTCTGGCCGGCGCGCAGTGCCGCCTCGAACAGCGTGCGCTCGATTGCGTCGCGCTGGGCGTGGCTGCCGCCGATCTCATGCGTGCGGCTGCGCACTGGGTAGAGCAACTCGACCGTCTCGCCGAAGCGGCCGCGTCCGAACGCCGCCAGGGCCCGGCAGATCGGCAGGCCGACTTGCTTGAGGATGGGATCCCAGCGCCCGGGATGCGGTGCCGCGGCGAGGTAGCGCTCGATGCGGGTCACCACGGCCTCGGCGTCGGCGAGGCGGCCGGCGCCGACGTACGCCAGGGACGCGTGCATGTCGTTGAAGACGTAGTAGGGCTCGAGCGCGAGAACCTCGTGCCAGGCGTCGGCGATGGCGGCGAAGCGCCGACCCGTATCGGCGCCGGCGAGGAAGAGGCGCCACAACAGCGAGGTGCCGTCGAGCAGGACCAGGGCGAGGCGAGGCGTGGCGTCGTGAAACAGCAGCCGATCGTAGACGTCGAGGACGGTCGCGTCGTCTCCGGCGTCGAGATGAAAGATGGCGTAGTGCCACCAGTTGTGTACGGTGAACAGGTTGTCCGTTCCCCAACCCGCCTCGGCGGCGCGCAGAAAGCCGACCGCATCGGCGATGCGGGCCTGCATCTCGTAGGTGTGCGCCACGGCGTGCACGCCCCAGACGTCGTCGGCGTGCAGTTCGACGGCGCGCCGACCGCACTCCTCGGCGCGGGCGTAGTGGCCGTTCTCCTCGAGCCCGAAGCTCATGCAGGCGAGGACGAAGCCGTAGTGCGGGTCGTCCTCCCGCCAGGCGCCGAGGGCGCGCGCCACGCGGTCGCGCAGGTTAGGCGTGTCGCCGACGAAGAAATCGAGCTCGTGCCCGATCCGCAGGGCCAGTACGTCGCGCGGCTCGTCCAGCAGGACGGTGTCGAGAATCGCCGCGGCGCGGTGCATGTCGCCGCCGGCCCAGGCCTCGGCGGCGGCGAGGTGGCCGCGCTCGCGCTCGCTCCATTCGGCCGGGTGGCCATGGCGGTGCAGGGCCTCGAGCACCGCGCGTCCTTCGGCCGCCGCGCCGGGCTCGGTCATGAAGCAGTGCAGATAGGCCTTGGCGACACTGGGTAGCGGACAACCGGGACTGGCGGCGATCGCAGCGCCGAGGGTGTCGAAAACGCTGGGCTTGAAGCGCAGCAGCTCGCCGAGCCCCTGCGTGAACAGTGCCGCGCCCTCGTCCGTCGCGGCGGAAAATGCCAGGCCTTGCGGATCCTCGTGCATCACCTTCTCCCGCGCTGCCGTTAACGATCGGCTGCGTTGCGCGGATTGCGTACCACCCGGTTCGCGCCCTGCCAACTCGCCGCCCGCCCGCCCCCCCGGCGTGGCGATGCGTTGACGAGTCGCTGCGAAGCGTGAGAATTGGCGGGCTCGAACAGCGCGCCGGTTGCCTGTGGGGGAGGGGCGAACGGGGGCGGAGCGCGCGCCGAATGGGAGAAGAGCATGGCGAACGAGTCCAAGGTCCGTCCTCCTGCCACGCGCCGGGAGAAGCCGGCGTTGCGCATCGCGCCGCGCGGCGCCGCGAACCTCGCCACGCCGGCTCCGGTGGCCCGCGCATCGGCGTTGGCCGTCAACGTCATGTTGCCGCGCAAGGTGGTCCGGCTCGACCTGCGCGATGCTGGCGACTCCTGGGAGCGGCGGCGCGAGACCGGCCGTCAGCTGCGCGCCCAGGTGCCGCGCGAAGCGCATGCCGATTGGTCGCCGCCGAAGGGGCGGCCCGATCCGGTGGCGATCGTCGAACAGACCAGCGCCGGCCGGCAGGAGCATCTGATCCCCATTCGCCTCGGCCGGATGGCCGCGTCGCCCTTCGCCTTCCTGCGCGGCGCGGCCGCGGTGATGGCCTGGGATCTGGCGCACGGTCCGCAGAGCGGCCTGCAGGTCGTCATCGACGGTGACGCGCATTTCAGCAATTTCGGCCTCTTCGGCACCCCGCAGCGCGACATCGTCGCCGACCTCAACGATTTCGATGAAGCGACGGTCGGCCCGTGGGGCTGGGACCTCAAACGTTTGGCCGCCAGCATCAACGTCGCCGGGCGCGAGAACGGCCTCAACCGGCGTGAACGTCGCCGCGCCGTGATGCGCTGCGTGAACGGCTACCGGATGTACATGGCCGAGCTGCAGAGCATGCCGGTGCTCGATCTGTGGTACCGCCACACGGTGGTCGACCGCAGCAGCCTCAAGACGATCCGCATGGATCCCAAGAGTGCCGCGATCGTCGAGAAGGCGGTCGCCAAGGCCCGACAGCAGACCAACGCGACCCTGCTCACCAAGGTCGCGGCCCGGGTCAGCAGCGGGGCCTGGCGCTTCAAGGAAGATCCGCCGACGCTGACGCGGGTCGATGCCGAAACCGCCGAGAAGGTGATCGACGGGCTGCACGAGTACGCCGAGTCGCTGCCGCACGAGCGCCGCTACATGCTCAACCGCTACCACGTCGCCGACGTCGCCCATCGGGTCGTCGGCGTGGGCAGCGTCGGCACTCGCGCCTATCTGGCCCTGCTCTTGGGCAACAGCGACGACGACCCGCTCTTCCTGCAGGTCAAGGAAGCCACCGCCCCGGCACACGCGCCGTATCTCCCGCCGCTGCCGGAGGCGTACCGGCACGAAGGCAAGCGCGTGGTGTTCGGCCAACGCCTGCTCCAGGCTTCGGGAGATCCGCTGCTGGGCTGGACGGAGATCGACGGCCGCCCGTTCTACGTGCGGCAGATGAAGAACATGAAGGCCTCGATTCCGACCGAGTGGCTGTCGGGCCAGCCATTCGAGTTCTTTTCCTGGGGATACGGCCGACTGCTCGCCCGCGCCCACGCGCGCACCGGCGACGCCGCCGCCATCTCGGGTTACCTGGGCACCTCCGAGGCCTACGATACCGCCATCGCCGATTGGGCCGAGGCCTACGGCGACCAGACCGAACGCGACCACGCCGCGCTGGTGAACGCGATCAAGACGGGCCGGCTGACGGCGGTGAAGAACCCATAGCTAACCCACTCCGAAAAAACCTTTCACCACGAAGAACACGAAGTCCGCGAAGATCACGCCGCAGGGCAGCGGCGCTTGGATCATTCTCAACCCCAGTGGTGTGAGCTTCTCGCCCTTCCTCGCCCGGCCGAGAAACCCTTGCCATTCGTCCTCTTCGTGGCCTTCGTGGTTTCAAAGCATTTCGGATTGTGGGGCTACGGCTCGCCCGCGATGCTCAGGCCGCGTACGCGGGCGGCGGCGTGAAGGCACTGAACTCGCGTTCGAGCAGTCGGGCGAGCTCGATGGTGGTGCGGTCGGCGTACTGGGCGCCGATGATCTGCACGCCCACCGGCAGGCCCGAGCGGCCGAGGCCGATCGGTGCGACCGTGGCGGGCAGGTAGGCGAGCGTGGCCAGGCTCGCCCAGAACAATTGGTCGACCGCGCGCAGCGGCTTGCCGTTGACGGCGATGCGGCGCTCATGGCGCGGCAGCGAGTGATCGTGCACCACGGCCGTGGTCGACGCGACCGGGCACAGCAGCGCGTCGTAGGTGCCGAAGAAGGCGTCCCACCGCAGGCGCACGCGATGCCGCAGCTCGTTGCACCACAGCCAGTCGCGATGCCCCATCGCCGCGCCCTCGCGGGTGAGCTGCCAGTACTCGTTGCTGTCGCTGAATTCCGTGCCGACCTCCTGGCGAAAACGCTCGACCTCCGCGGCGCTGAACTGGCGCGCCGTGGCGGCGCGCAGCATGCGCACGTACAGCCGGTACATCTCGTCGCGGTTGAACTCGGGCCAGACGTCCTCGTCCACCTGCGCGCCGGCGCCGCGTAAGTAGTCCGCGAGCGCGCGCAGCCGCGCCGCCACCTCGGCGTCGACCGGCGCGTTCGGCGCGTCGAACACGAACGCGAGGCGGCAGTCGCGCAGTTCGCGCCGGCGCGGCGGCGGCAGCTGCAGGTGCCACGCCGCCGCGCCGATGTCGTCCGGGCCGGCGATGACCTCCAGCGCCAGCGCCAGATCACCGGCGCTGCGAGCCAGCGGGCCGATCACACTCAGGTCGCGTTCCGACACCAGCTCGGGCAGGGCATGGCCGGACAGGGTGGCGATGCCGTAGGTCGGCTTGTGGCCGTAGACGCCGCAGTAGTGCGACGGGTTGCGGATCGAGGCGCCGATATCGCTGCCGAGCTCCAGGCCGGTGAAGCCCGCCGCCAGTGCGGCCGCGGACCCGCCGGATGATCCGCCTGGCGAACGCGAGAGGTCCCAGGGGTTGTTGGTGACGCCGTACACCGGGTTGAAGGTCTGCCAGTCGGCCAGCCACGCCGGCACGTTGGTCTTGCCGAAGATCACCGCCCCGGCCCGCTTCAGGCGGCGCACGGCGACGGCGTCTTCGCTGGCGATCGAGTGCGCGTGCTCGGCCAGGCCCCAGGTGGCGGGCGTCCCCGCCAAGCGGAACGACTCCTTGATCGTCATCGGCACGCCGTGCAGCGGCCCGAGGGCTGCGCCGTCCCGGCGCGCGCGGTCGGCGGCATCGGCCTCGGCGCGCGCTTCCGCCAGGCGCAGCACGACGATGGCATTCACCCCGCCGTTGTGCGCCTCGACGCGCGCGATGAAGGACTCGAGCGCCTCGCGACAGCTCAACTCGCCGGCGCGGATGGCGGCGGCGATCGCGGCGGCGCTACCGAAGGGCAAGGCGGAATGCGACATGAGGAGACACCTCGTCAGCTCGCGCCAGCGGCGCCGAGCGGTGGTCGCGCGCGCCGCCGTCTCGCTCCGGCGCGAGAACCGTACGCCGGGGGTCGCCTGCGTGCGCTCGAGGCGACCGCGGTACCGGCCGACTCATCGCGCCTCGGCCCGCGCCGCCTCGCGCTCGAAGCCGCACGCCGCCGACGCATCGGCGTGCAGGCGTTGGGCATTGCCTTGATCGGCCAGGTCGGCAGGCCGGCGCGCCGGCAGCGCCGCGACCTGCTCCAGCAACGCCTCGCCCTCGGCGATGAGGGCCGCGTCTTGTTCCTCGTTTCCCAGGCACAACAGCGAAGCCCCCAGCTCGACCATGTACTCCAAGCGCTGCCCGGCGATCTCGTTTGCCTTGCGCATGTACTCCACGGCCCGTCGGCGGTCGCCGCTGACGCCGAGCACCCAGCGCAGCCACGGCCACTCGGGCACTCTACGATAGAGCTGTGCGGCGGCGTAGTACAGCTCCTCGAGCTCCGGGTTGGTGCGGTGATCCGGGCGCGCGCTCATGATCGCGATGCCGCGCTCGAGCGCCGCCGCGATCGCCGCCACCCGCGTTGCGGCCACCACTTGGCCGTGCCGGCGCGCCAGGCCGCCGAGGCCGGCAGCCTGATACAGGTAGCACTCGCCACAGTCGGGATCGATGGCGAGACCGCGCGTCGCCCAGTCGCGCACCTTCTCGTAATACCATGCGCGGGTATCCGTCTGCTCGTCCGGGACCTGGTCGACGTGCTCCCAGTAGCACTGCGCGATCAGCCAATGCGTATGTCGACCCTGCGGCCGCTGTGCGGCGATGCGCTCGTACGCCTCGGCCGCACCGAGCCGGTCGCCGGCGGCGCGGCGCGCCCGGCCCTCGATCCACAGGGCGCGAAGAGCGGGGTCGGTGGTCGCGCCCGGGAGATCGTCGAGGGCCGGATACTCCGCCCGCGCCGCCGCCGCTGGTGCCGCCTGGTCAGCGGCCGCCGCGATGCGCGGCCGGGCGCCGATCAGCGCCACGCCGATCGAGACCAGAATGACCAAGCGGCGATCCATGCGGGCACGCGAACCGTACGCCACCCAGCCGATAGCCGGCGGCGAGCTCGGCGTCGACCCCTTCCCCTCACGTTGCCTGACGGATCGGGGTGACGTCTTGCAGTGCAGTTCGGACTCAGGGCACTAGAGGCGGCAGATGGAGACCAAACCGTTCGGTTGGACCGGCGTCCCGGTGCCGATCATCGGGCAGGGCACCTGGCATATGGGCGGCGCGGCGCGCCAGCGGGCGAGCGAGGCGGCGGCGTTGCGGCTGGGGCTGGAGCTCGGCCTCACCCACATCGATACCGCCGAGGCGTACAGCAGCGGCGGCGCGGAGGAAGTGATCGCCGGCGTCATCCGCGAGCGGCGGCGCGGCGATCTGTTTCTGGTCTCGAAGGTGATGCCGGAGCATGCCACGCGGCCGGGAACCATCCGCGCCGCCGAGCAGAGTCTGCGCCGGCTGGGGACCGATTACCTCGACCTCTATCTACTGCACTGGCCGGGGCGCCACCCGATCGGCGAGACGATGGCCGCCATGGAGGATCTCGTCGCCGCCGGGAAGATTCGCTACGTCGGGGTCAGCAACTTCGACGTCGAGGCGATGCGCGCCGCCATGGCGGCGCTGACGCGCCAGCGCCTGGCCTGCAATCAGGTGCTGTACAATCTGGCGCGGCGCGAGATCGAGGCCGACCTCGTCCCGTTCTGCGCGCGCCACGGCATCGCGGTGGTCGGCTATACCCCCTTCGGCCGCTTCCCGCGGCCGGGCGGCGAGGGGTACCAGCTGCTGGCCGACATCGGCGCGCGCCACGGCAAGACGCCGCGCCAGGTCGCGCTGCGCTTTCTCTCCCGGCAGCCCAACCTCTTCGCGATCCCCAAGGCCAGCGACCCGGCGCACGTGCGCGAGAACGCCGGCGCCGGTGACTTCACCCTCAGCGACCCGGATGTGACTGCCATCGACCAGGCCTTCCGCGTGCGACGCTGATCGCCTCCACGCGCTGGCCTGCACGAGGCGCACGTCCGGTGCGCTGTCCGCCCTTGCCAAAGTGGGACTACCGGGGGGGCGAACGGGGAGGCTGCGCGGGTCATTCTCGCCACCGTCTTGAGAGTCAGGGACGCGGTTGACAGCGCGGCGCGGCCCGGCCACACAGGCGGAGAAATGCCGAGCGGATGGCGCATCACACCAGGCGCGCAGCGCAGCGCCAACCGGAAGCGAGGTGCGGTCATGGTCGATCGTCGGTGGCGCATCCTGATCGCCGTGTTGATCCTGGGCGTGATCGGCTGCCGGACGGCGCCCATCTACAACCCGCGCGTGACCTTCTCCGCCCGCGATTCAGCCACCGTCGAGCAGGCGATCTTGCAGGCACTGGCCAACCGCCGCTGGCTGGCGAAGCGGGAAGGACCGGGCGTGATCATCGGCACGCTCAACCTGCGCAGCCATCAGGCGGTGATCCGCATCGAGTATACGGCCGACTCGTACCTGATCCGGTACGTCGGCAGTACCGACCTGCTGTACCAGCGCAAGTCCAACGGCGAAGAAGAGATCCACAAGAACTACAACTCGTGGATCGCCAACCTGGTACGGGACATCAATACGCAGCTCGGCGTGCCGGCGACGGGCTAGGGTCGGTTCCGCCTTTCTTGTCGGATCGAGGTCAGGGGGCGAGGCGATGAAGTTCGTCTATCTCAACGAATGTGAAGTTCCGAAGGGGATGTCCTACTACATGCGCTACCGCGAAGCTCTCGAGGAAGCCCGATGGGCCGACGAGATGGGCTTCGACACCTTCGGGTTCTCCGAGCAACACTTCGTCCAGTCCGGCTACACGGTCTCGGCGCCGGAGGTCTTCTTGGGCGCGGTCGCGGTATGTACCAAGCAGATCAAGCTGCGCAATCTGGCCGTGGTGCTGCTGCGCTTCAATCATGCGGTGCGCATCGCGGAGCGCCTGGCGACGCTCGACCTGCTGTCGCAGGGCCGCATGGAGATCGGCACCGCCCGCTCGAACAACTTCGATTACATGAAGGCCCTGGGGGTCGATCCGACCCGGACGCGCGAGGAATGGCGCGAGACGCTCGAGGTCGTGGTGCGGGCGCTCGTCCAGCCGCGGCTCGAGTTCCACGGCACGTTCTACGACATCGATCCGATCAGCGTCGTCCCCAAGATGTATCAGACCGAGTGCCCGCCGATCTTCGTCTCGGCGACGAGCATTCCGACCCATCAGACGGCCGGCGAGCTCGGGATCGGGGCGATGACGTTCGAGAACTGGTTCGGCTGGGAATACCTCGAGCAGTGCATTCGCGCCTACCAGACGGCGCTGCAGCGCGCCCAGCCGATCGGCGGACTGTGGCGCGTGAACCGGACCCAATCGCTGTTGTCCTTCCCGTCGCACTGCGCCGCCACGCGCGCCCAGGCGATCGAGGAGGCGCGGTCGACGATCGTCGGCCTGCTCGAGGCCGTCAGCCACCAGTATGCGTCGCTGGCGTCGCACGGCGGCGGCGACTACGCGTATCTGGCCCGCATTCGCGAGCTCGAGGCGCACAAGGCCGACATCGACTACCTCTACGACACCAGCCCGGCGCTGATCGTCGGCACGCCCGACGAAGTGATCGAGCGACTGAAGAAGCTGGAGCAAATGGGCATCGGCGAGATCATCCTGAAGATCGACGGCGGGTACGGCCACCAGGCGGTGATGCGCAGCCTCGAAATGTTCGGCAAGTACGTCATTCCCGAGTTCCGCCACCCCGGGTCGATTCCGCCCAACGATTTCGAGCTCCTCGGCGTCGAGGGCACCAAGCCCTGGTTGCTCTGACGGGCGGCGGCGTCGCGCAGGGAGGGTCGCCATGGGACACGGCACGCAGGTGGTTGAGCAGCTCTACGAGCGATTTCACGCCGGCGATCTCGACGGCGTGCGGAACCTGCTCCATCCCGACATCGAGTGGAACGCCGCCGAAGGGTATCCGGCTGGCGGCCGGTACATCGGGCACGAGGCCGTCTTCACAGACTTCTTTCCGCGTTCCGTCGGACTCTACTCGGATTTGCGCCTCGACATCGAAGAGCTCATCGATGCGGGCGACACCGTCGTGGCGCGCGGGCGCTACGTCGGCACCTTGCAGAAGACCGGCGTGCCGGTGGCGGTCGCCTTCGCCCACGTCTGGCGCGTCGCCGGCGGCCGCATCACCTGGTTTCAGCAGTACGCCGACACGGCGCTGTTCGACCGCGGCCTGGGCCTGAGCCGAGCCGGGTCGGGCGCGAGTTGACATCCGGAGCGGCCGGCGCATACTCCGCGCGCTCCCCGGGAGGTGACGCCGATGCCACAAGCCGCGCGCACAGTAGGGGTCGAGGCGTCTCCAGCTCCGGCGCGGGACGCCGTGACGCTCGAGATCATCCGCGGCAAGCTGCTCGCCGTCGCCGATGAGATGGGCGTCGTCGTCGCCCGCACCAGCATGAGCCCGGTGATCTACGAGGTGCTGGATTTCGCCTGCGGCATCGTCGACGACCAGGCCCAGGTCATCAGCCAGACGAACGGCATCACCGTCTTCACCGGCACGTTCGCCGGCCACGTGCAGAGCATCATGCGCAAGTTCGCCGGCCGCATGCGGCCGGGCGACATCTACTTGACCAACGATCCCTACTCGGGCGGGACACACCTCTCCGACGTCGCGGTGATCAAGCCGGTGTTCGTCGATGGCGAGGTGCTCGCCTTCGCCATCACGGTGGCGCACTGGACGGACATCGGCGGCAAGGTCGCCGGATCGCTGCCGATCGACGCGACGGAGAACCTGCACGAGGGCATTCGCTTCACCGGCCTGCGCATCTATCGCGAAGGCGAGCGCTCGGACGACCTCGTGGACCTGATCGCCGCGAACACGCGCTTGCCCAAGCACTCGCTGGGCGACCTCAACGCCAGCCTCGCGGCGGCGCGGATCGCGGACACGCGGCTGCAGGAGATCTGCGCCAAGTACGGGGCGCAGCGCGCGCGCGACGCCTTCGCGTACATGCTGACGACCAGCGAGCGCTCGTGCCGCGCCGCGGTGATGGGCCTGCCGGACGGCGTGTACGAGGCCGAGGATGCGATCGACGTCGACGGCACCGCCGACGGTCAGGTGCGCGTGCGGGTGCAGGTCCGCATCGCGGGCGACGAGGTGACGGTCGACTTCACCGGCTCGAGCCTGCCGACGGCCGGTCCCATCAACTGTTCGCGCGGGGCGCTGCTGTCCGCCGTCAAGACCGCGTTCAAGGCGCTGGTCGACCCGCACCAGCCCGGCAACGAGGGCTGGTTCAAGCCGGTCAAGGTCGTGGTGCCCGACGGCACCGTGTTCAGCGCCCGCCACCCGACCCCCACCGGCTGGTACTTCGAGGCCGCCTGCCACGCGGCGGAGCTGATGGTGAAGGCCCTGGTGCCGATCGCGCCGCACCGCTACAGCGTCGGCAGCTACTTGAGCCTCTGCGCCACCGTCGTCTCCGGCACCGAGCGCGACACGGGCGAGCCGTTCGTGTTGATCGAGCCACACATGGGCGGATGGGGCGCGGGGCAGGGGCAGGACGGCGCCAGTGCGCTCATCGGCATCATGGACGGCGACACGTACAACTATTCCGTCGAGCTGCTGGAGGCCAAGTACCCCGTGCGCTGCGTGCGCTACGCCCTGAACACCCAGGATGGCGCCGGCGCCGGCCGCTACCGCGGCGGCTTCGGCACGGTGCGCGAGTACGAGGTCCTGGCCGGCGACGGCTTCGTCTACGCCAGCATGGGACGCTCGATCGAGCGGCCGTGGGGCTTCGCCGGCGGCGGCCCGGGCAGCAACAACTACGTCGAGCTCAAGTCCGCCGCTGGCGCGCGCCGCAGCGCCCGCTTGCCGTCGACCACGGTCAAACCCGCCGAGGTGTTCTCGATCGTGACCGGCGGGGGCGGCGGCTACGGCGATCCTCTGACGCGGCCCGAGGCCGACGTGCTGGCCGATGTGTTGGATGGCTACATCAGCGCCGAGCGGGCGCGCACCGACTACGGCGTGGTGATCCGGGCCGATCACAGCCTGGACCGCGACGCCACCCGCGCCTTGCGCCAGGCGCGGTGATCGGTCTCCGCCCGCTCGCCCATGGGACGGCTCGCCACTGACATCGGCGGCACCTTCACCGACCTCGTCTCCTTCGATGAGGAGACGGGCCGCCTGATCGCGGCCAAGTCGCTCAGCACGCCGCGCGACTTGACCCAGGGCGTCGTCGAGACCATCCGCCTCTCCGGCATCGATCCGCGCGCCGTGGCCTTCTTCGTCCACGGCGGCACCACCGTGATCAACGCCATCACCGAGCGCAAGGGCGCCAAGACCGCGCTGGTCACCACCGCCGGCTTCCGCGACGTCCTGGAGATCGCGCGCGGCAACCGGCCCGACATGTACAACTTCCTCTTCCAGAAGCCGCCGCCGTTCGTCCCCCGGCGCTGGCGCTTCGAGGTGCGCGAACGCGTCGATGTGACCGGTCAGGTGCGCGTGCCCCTGCATCTGGAGGACCTCGACCCCGTGCTCGACCAGTGCCGAGCCCAGGGCATCGAGGCGGTGGCCATTCAGCTGCTGCACAGCTACGCGGCCCCCGAGCACGAGGCGCGCTGCGCCGCCTACCTGCGCCAGCACCTGCCCGGTGTCGCCGTCACCGCCTCGCACGAGATCACGCGCGAGTGGCGCGAGTACGAGCGCGCCAACACCGCCGTCCTCAACGCCTACGTGCAGCCCATCGTGCAGCGCTACTTCGACACCCTCGGGGCCGCGCTCGGGCGACTCGGCATCGCGTGCCCGCTCACCGTCATGCAGTCCAACGGCGGCACGACGACCTTTCGCTGGGCCAAGGAGCATCCGATCACGCTGGTCGAGTCGGGTCCCGCGGCCGGCATGAACGGCGCCGCGCTGGTCGGCGAGCTCTGCCGCGAGCCCAACGTCATGTACCTCGACATCGGCGGCACCACGGCCAAGTGCGCGCTGATCGAGGACAACCAGCCCAAGGTGACGACCGAGTACAAGCTCGAATGGTCGCCGATCAACCCCGGCTACCCGGTGCGCGTGCCGGTGGCGGACATCGTCGAGATCGGCAGCGGCGGCGGCTCGATCGCCTGGTTCGACGCCGTCGGCACGCTGCGCGTCGGGCCGCAGAGCGCGGGTTCCGACCCCGGTCCGGCCTGTTACGGCCGCGGTGGCGAACAGGCGACGGTCACCGACGCCAAGCTGCTGACCGGTGTGCTCGACGCCGCCTACTTCGCCGGCGGACAGATCGCGCTCGACGTGGAGCGCGCCCGCCGCGCCATGCAGACGGTGGCCGAGCGGCTGCGCAGCAGCGTCGAGGAAGCCGCCATCTCGGTGATCCGCGTCGCCGATGCCAACATGATCAACGCCCTCAAGCTCGTCTCCATCCAGCGCGGCTACGACCCGCGCGAGTTCGTGCTCATCGCCGCCGGCGGCGGCGGGCCCATGCACGCGGCGCCGCTGGGGCGCGAGCTCGGCGTCAAAGAAGTCATCATCCCGCGCTATCCGGGCTATTTTTCCGCCTGGGGCATGCTGGTCACCGAGCCGCGCGCCGATTTCGTTCGCACCGCCCTCAGCCGCGCCGAGGGCACGACGATCGAGCAGATTCGCGCCGTCTTCGGCCAGCTCGAGCGCGAGGCGACGGCGTACTTCGGCGAGGACCAACATATCGCCGGCGCCGCAATCGCCTTCGATCGCAAGATCGACCTGCGCTACCTCGGCCAGGAGCACTCGGTGACGATTCCGGTCGACGTGGCGCGCGCCACCGTGCCAGCGATCCTGCTGGCGTTTCATGCCGCGCACGAGCGCCCGTACACCTTCCGGCTCGACGATACGCCGGTGGAGTTCGTCACCTTCCGGCTCACCGCTACGGCGCGCGTCCCGCGCCCCACGCTGGCGCCGATCGGCACCGACGGCCGCTCGGCGCGGGCGGCCCAGAAGGGGCGCCGGCGCGTCAGCTTCGGTGAGGAGGGCGAGCGCGAGGCCGCGGTGTACGAGCGCGATCTCCTGCCGCCGGGTTTCGAGGCGCGCGGGCCCCTGATCGTCGAGGAGCCATCGGCGAACACCCTGGTGCATCCGGGGCAGCGGCTGTCCGTCGACGACTACGGATTCCTGCGCATCACAGCACAGGGAGTGTCACGCGGCTAGCGTCGGTCGAGCCGGTTGCCGCGCGCACGCGAGCAGTCACTGGAGGTCGGTCATGGGCAAGCTCAAGGAGTTCGGCATCTGCTTCGAGAACCGCACGGCGGAAGAGACGATCGCCTGTTCCCGGCTGGCGGAAACGCTCGGCTACGGGACGGCGTGGCTGGCCGAGGACTATTTCTTTCGCGGCCTCTTCACCGTTGCCGCGGCCATCGCCTGTCACACCGCGTCGATCAAGATCGGCATCGGCGTCATCAACCCGTACACGCGCCACCCCGGGCTGATCGCGATGGAGTACGGCGCGCTGGAGGAACTGTCGGGCGGCCGCTCCATCCTCGGCCTGGGCGCCGGCGTGCGGTACTGGATGGAGACGCAGCTCAAGATCCCCTACACCAAGCCGCTGGTGGCGATGCGCGAGTCGGTCGACATCGTGCGCCGGCTCTTCCGCGGCGAGGAGGTGAACTACCAGGGCCAGGTGTTCAAGACCTCCACCGTCCGCCTGCACTTCACGCCGCCGCGCGCCCAGGTGCCGATTCACATCGGCGTGACCAGTCCGAAGAATCTCCAGCTCGCCGGCGAGATCGGCGACGGCGTCATCCTCGGCTTCATCTCCAGCGCCGCCTACGCGCGCCACGCGCTCGAGCAGGTGCGGATCGGCGCGGCGCGCGCCGGCCGCAGCCTCGACGGCTTCGAGGTGACCATCTACCTCACCATTTCCATCGGCGAGGACGATCGCGCCGCGCGCGAGGTCGTCAAGCCGTTTCTCGCCACCTGCCTGGCGCTCATGGGGGACTACGCCGACGCGCCGCTGTTCACCGAGAGCGGCATCGATCCGGACGAGGTGCGCCACTTCGGCGCCGTGTACGCCACAGAGGGCACACCGCCGACGCGCCTGGTCACCGACAAGCTCATCGACACCCTGGCGATCGCCGGCAGCCCCGCGCGCTGCCGCGACGCGCTCCGGCGCTTCGTCGATGCCGGCATCACCTCGGCCGTGGCCTTCGAGATCCCCGGCGTGAGCTTCGAGCGCACGATCCGCGAGACCCATGCGCACTTGATGGGGGCGTTCCTCTGAGGTGATCAGTCCGGTGGTCTCCTCCGTGTGATTCGAAAGGAGCAACCGATGGGCACACATATCACCGTACCGGCCCGGGAGGGCCGGGGTGCGCGGCTGTCCGCCGGGCAGCGCTTTCGCTGCATCGACGTCGAGGGCCAGCAGTGCGGCGACCTCTTCGCCTTCTGCGTCGACGACCTGCGCGAGTACCACAGCGCCGAGCACACGCGCGTGTGGAACAACAACCTCTTCCCCAAGGTCGGGCAGCCATTCGTCACCAACCGCCGCCGGCCGATGCTCACGTTTCTCGCCGACGAGACGCCCGGCAAGCACGACATGCTCATCGCCGCCTGCGATCCGACCCGCTACACGCTGCTCGGCTGCGAGGGCTGGCACGCCTCCTGCCAGGAGAACCTGCAGAAGGTCATGGCCGGCTTCGGCTACCAGGACATCGAGATCCCGCAGCCGATCAACATCTTCACCAACCTGCCGGTCGGTGCGGACGGGTCGTTGAGTTGGGAACCCGCGCTAACCAAGGCGGGTGACTCGATCACCCTGCGCGCCGAGCTCGACTGCTACATCGTCCTGGCCGCCTGCGCCCAGGACATCCTGCCGATCAACGCCCGGAACCTCACCTCGCTGGCGCTCGAGATCCTCGACTGATCCGTATCCGAGGAAACCTCAACGCGGAAACCACAGGGTACGCAGAGGGCACAGAGGCGGCGTGCATGAGTTCACGCGCTGACTGATCTTCATCGTCGATGGGGTTTGGGATTCACTCCCCAGTCCGTTGAAAAAGGCCGCGCTCATCCTTCGACGGGCTCAGGATGAGCGAGAAGTGCTTGTGCCGCAACGTGTTCCGCTCA
>CAYYWP010000060.1:0-12591 GCA_964475125.1 uncultured Binatia bacterium (SeqCode)
G
The DNA here is from genome assembly GCA_964475125.1 of uncultured Binatia bacterium (SeqCode). GTDB lineage: Bacteria > Desulfobacterota > Binatia > HRBIN30 > CADEER01 > CAYYWP01. The sequence continues at coordinate 2 of CAYYWP010000060.1, forward strand.
AGACCTCGGGGCGGACGTACTGCATGGTGTCGTAGATCGCCAAGCCGGCGGTCACCGATCCGCCCGGAGAGTTGATGTAGAAGTGAATGTCCCGGTCCGGGTCCTCTGACTCCAGGAACAGGAGTTGGGCCGTAATCAAGTTGGCGACGTCATCGGTGATCGGGGAGCCGAGAAAGACGATGCGATCCTTGAGGAGGCGCGAGAAGATGTCGAACGCGCGTTCGCCACGTCCCGTCTGCTCGATCACGATCGGAATCAAATTCATCGCGTGGCGCCTCTCCAAGCGCTCGGATACTAGCCGTTTCCCGCCACCCCAGCAACGCCGGATGTCTCGTCCACGTCCGTGATCACGGCATGCGCCAATAACACATCGAGCGCGCGCTCTTGCAGCAAACGGCCGCGCAGTCCAGCGCGCGCCGCGTCATCCTGGTAGAGCGCGCGCACCCGTTCGCGCGCCTTGCCCGCCGCGGCTGCTGCGGCGTCGATGTGGGCCTCGAGCGCGGCGTCGTCGACCTCCACGGCTTCTTGCGCCGCCACGGATTCGAGCAACAAGGCCGCCTTGACCTGGTCGCGCGCCTGCGGCTGCACATCGCGCTGTAGCTGAGCGCGCACCTCCGCTTCCCGACTCGCCGGCGGGCGGCGCGGCCCGAGGTTGTGGAGGACCTCGTCGACCAGCAGTTCGGCGCGGCGCTCGACCATCGCCTCGGGAACCGCGAAGTCGTGCGCCGCGACGAGCTGCGCGACCAGAGCGGCGCGCACGCGCCCGTCGGCTTCGCGCCGCGCCATCGCCTCGAGCTGTTCACGGATGCGGGCGCGCAGCTCATCGACGGTCGCGCACTCCCCGTGCGAGCGCGCGAAGGCGTCGTCGAGCGCCGGCAGGTCGCGCCGGGCCAAGGCCGTCATCGTGGCATGGAACTCGACGGCATGGCCGGCGAGCTCGGCGTTGGGATGATCGGCGGGATACGCCACGGTGAACGTCGTCGGGGTCGCCACGCGCGCTCCTTCGAGTCGGGCCCCGGGCCCGTCGCTCGGCTCGCCACCGATCTCCACCAAGCGCTGCTCTCCGTGCCCCACGCGCCGACCATCGAGGTAGGCTTCGTAGTTCAGCGTCGCGATGTCGCCGCGCCGGGCGTCGTCGCGATCCTGAATCGCCACCAGGGTCGCCTGGCGCTCGCGCAGTTCGTCGAGGAAGCGCTCGACGTCGTCGGCACCGATCGCAACCCGCGGCCGTTCGACCCGCAGGCCGCGGTATCCGCTCGCGGTTACCGCCGGTCGCACCTCGACGGTTGCCGAATAGCGCAACGGCGCCCCGGGAGCGGCACTCTCGGTCACGATCTCCGGCGAGCCCACCGGCTGCAGCTCGCGCTCTCGCACCGCCTCGGCGTACGACTGTTGGACCAGTCGACCGAACACGTCAGCGCGCACTTGGTCGCCAAACATCTGTTCGAGCACGGCGCGCGGCGCGCGCCCCGGTCGGAAGCCGGGCACGCGCGCACGCCGGCGCAGCTCGTCGTAGGCGCGCTCGATCTCGGTCGTCACCTCCGCTGCCGGCACCTCGACCGCCAGCCGTCGCCGCACCGCGTCGACGGTTTCCATGTCCACCTTCATCATTGCCGCCGCTCCAGCCGTAACGTGATCAGCCCGGTGATTCAAGGAAAAGCCGCTGCTGCACGCGGTTGATGCGAGAGGGGGGACTCGAACCCCCACGGGTGGCCCCACTAGATCCTAAGTCTAGCGCGTCTACCAGTTCCGCCACTCTCGCTCGCCCGCGGGGAGCTAGCCGGCTTGTGCTGTAGCAGGAGCCGCGCAACAGCTGCAAGAACGCTGCCCGCATGCCGCGCTCACCTTGCCCCCGGGCGGTGAATCTGTCTTAAGGAAGCGGCGAGCTGTGGTCGCCGCACGAGCACGCGGCCAGGAGGGGCATCACCGATGACGCGCATCAGCGATCTGCTCGGCACCGAGGCCGATTCGCTCCTTTCGCATCGCTGCACGACGATCGACCGGTCGTTGCTGCACCTGCCGGGGCCCGATTTCATCGACCGAGTCTTCCTGCCCAGCGATCGCCGCATCCCGGTACTGCGCAACCTGCAGGCGATCTTCGCCCACGGTCGCTTGGCCGGCACCGGCTACCTGTCGATCCTGCCGGTCGATCAGGGCATCGAGCACAGCGCGGGGGCATCGTTCGCCCCCAACCCGCTCTACTTCGACCCCGAGAACATCGTCCGCCTCGCCCTCGAAGGCGGATGTAACGCCGTCGCCACCACGCTGGGCACCCTCGGCGCCGTGGCGCGAAAGTTCGCCCACAAGATCCCGATGCTGCTCAAACTCAACCACAATGAGCTGCTGACGTATCCGAACAAGTTCGACCAGATCATGTTCGCCCGCGTCACACAGGCGGCCGACATGGGTTGTGCCGCCGTGGGCGCCACGATCTACTTTGGCTCGGAGGAGTCGAGCCGCCAGATTCAAGAGGTGTCGGCCGCCTTCGAGCGCGCCCACGAGCTCGGCCTCGTCACCGTGTTGTGGTGCTACTTGCGCAACAACGCCTTCAAGAAGGACGGCGTCGACTACCACCTCGCCGCCGATCTCACCAGCCAGGCCAATCACCTCGGCGTGACGATCGAAGCCGACCTCATCAAACAGAAGGCCCCCGAGAACAACGGCGGATTCACGGCGCTCAATTTCAGCAAGACGAGCCAGTTGGTCTACGAGTCCCTGAGCAGCCCGCATCCGATCGACCTCACCCGCTATCAGGTCGCCGGCTGTTACATGGGGCGTATGGGTCTGATCAATTCCGGCGGGGCCTCGGCGGGGGCGAGCGATTTCGAAGAAGCGGTGCGCACGGCCGTGATCAACAAACGCGCCGGCGGCACGGGGCTGATTTCGGGCCGCAAGGCGTTTCAACGCCCGATGGCGGATGGCGTGAAGCTCCTGCACCTGATCCAGGACGTGTACCTCGACGCGACGATCACGGTCGCCTGAGCCACCCCTCCGCCCTCTTGGCGGTGCCGCGTCGCTCCCCAGTCATGCTCGCCTCCGTCGCCTTCCTCTTTCCCGGCCAGGGGTCCCAAGCGGTCGGCATGGGAGCGGATCTGTACGCGCAGTCGGCCGCCGTGCGCGCGCTTTTCGCCGAAGCCGACGAGGCGCTGGGATTTGCCCTCTCGCGCATCATCCTCGAAGGTCCGGAGGAAGCGTTGCGCCTCACCGCCCACGCGCAGCCGGCGATTCTCCTCGTCAGCATCGCGGCCTACCGCCTGCTCGACCTCCAGCCGGCCGTGGTCGCCGGGCACAGCCTCGGCGAGTACTCGGCCGCCGTCGCCGCCGGGGCGGTGGCCTTCCGCGACGCGATCGCTCTGGTTCACCAGCGCGGTCGATACATGCAGGACGCGGTCCCCGCTGGCGCCGGAGCGATGTACGCGCTGCTCGGCGCCGAGGCGGACACCATCGCGGCGGTGATCGCGGCGGACGGCGGGAGCGTGGAAATCGCCAACTATAATGCCCCCGGACAAATCGTCATCGCCGGCGAGCGCCTGGCGGCGGCGCGGGTGGCGGCCGCCAGCGGTGCCCGGCAGGCGATCGAATTGGCCGTCAGCGCCCCGTTTCACTGCCGGCTGATGGCGCCCGCCGAGGAGCGCCTGCGCACCGCGCTGGCGGCCGTCGCGTTCGCCGACCCGCGGGTACCGCTCTACAACAACGTCGACGCGGCGCGCGTGACCAGCGGCGCGGCGGTGCGCGATGGCCTGGCCCGGCAGGTGAGTCGACCGGTGCGCTGGACGGAGCTGATCGAGCGCATGGTCGCCGCCGAGCAGGTGAAGACGGTGGTGGAAGTCGGGCCGGGGATGGTCCTCAGCGGCCTCATGCGCCGGATCGACCGCGCCATCGAACGACTCAACGCCACCGATACCGCCTCGCTCACTGCCGTGCGGGCGCGGTTCGCCACCTGACGCCGCGGCGCGACGTGCCGCGACGCGCTTGCACCCGATCGATCGACTGGGTAGCCAGGCGCCTATGATCGTGTGCCTCGACCTGGAAGGGGTGTTGGTACCAGAGATCTGGATCAACGTCGCCGAGGCGACCGGAATCGCCGCCCTGCGCATCACCACCCGCGACGAGCCAGACTACGACAAGCTGATGCGCAACCGCATCGGCATTCTCGACCGACACGGCCTGAGTCTGCGCGACCTGCAAGCGGTCATCGGTCGCATGGGCCCGCTCGAGGGCGCGGCGGATTTTCTCGCCTGGTTGCGCAGCGAGCATCAGGTCATCATCCTGTCGGACACCTTCTACGAGTTCGCCGCGCCGCTGATGCAGCAGCTCGGCTATCCGACCCTGTTTTGCAATTCGCTGGTCGTGGACGCCCAGCACCGCGTGCGCGACTACCGCTTGCGCCTACCCGACGGCAAACGCCAGGCGGTCGCGGCGCTGAAGCGCCTGAACTTCGGGGTCGTCGCCGCCGGTGACTCTTACAACGATACGACGATGCTCGCCGAGGCCGACGCGGGGATTTTCTTTCGCCCGCCCGATAACGTCGTGCGCGAATTTCCCCAGTACCCGGTCACGCGCACCTATGCCGAGTTGCGCGACGCGATCGGACGCGCCGTGACGCCGACCTGACCGGTGGCGAACCCGCTCGTCAGAGCAGATACACGAGGACGTAGAGGAGCGGCCAGACGGTCACCACGAACATCCAGAACAGGGCGGTAACCTCCACGTCGGTCTGGCGCGCGACGTCGTAGTGCGCCCGGCGCGCACGCCAGAGCACGGCCGCCACGACGGCGAGGGCGATGGCGACGTGCAGCATGCACGCCGATGAGCGTATAGAACATCCCTCCATACGTCCCCGATGACATACGCAGGCCGTAGCGGATCAGGCGCGCCCATTCACTCCCCTGAATGAGGAGAAAGAGGCTGCCCAAACCCAGCGTCGCGGCCAGCCACGAACGGCAGGCGCGAAGGCGTGCCACGCGCACCGCGGCGCGGGCACGCCACATCGCCACCCCGCTGCCGAGCAAGAGCAGCGTATTGAACCCGGTCAGGCCGAGCGGCAAGCGCGGCTGGCCCGGCGGCGGCCAAGCATCCGCCTCGGCGCGCAAGACGAGGAAGGCGCTGATCAGGGCGGCGAACAGCATCACCTCGCTGGCGATGACGACCCGCATGCCGAGGACGGCGGTGTCGCCATCCGCCGCCCGTCGCGGCGCGACGGGCGGCCCGCCACTGCCCGTAGACGCTAGGCGCAGGTCGCGGCGGCGTCGATACGGCCCCGGCCCAGCCGCCATGTCGTCACCGCGGTGGGGCGAGGAAGTGGCCATGACGCGCAGGGGCAGCCGAGCATCGCGCCGGCGCGCGGCCTCACGGGGCGACGCGATCCAGGGCCATCGCGGTGAGCAGCGCCGGCAGGTAGACCAGCGAAGCCACCAAGAGCCAGCGCGCCGTCCCTTCGCGCCGCAGCGCAAAGGCGACCGCCGTGGCGAAGAATCCGACCCCGAGCACCACCGCCGCAGCCAGGTACAGTGCCCCGGTCATGCCCAGCACCGTCGGCATCAGCCCGGCCGCCACCAGCGCCGCACTGTAACTGACCACCGCGCGTTCCGTCCGCCGGGTGTCCCCGTCGACCACCGGCAGCAGGCGAAACCCCGCCTCGGCATACTCGCCGACGAACAGCCGCGCGATCGCCAGCGAATGGGGGATCTGCCACAGAAAGAGGATGGCGAACAGGACCAGCGCGCCGTCGCCGAGCTCACCGCGTGCGGCCACCCATCCCGTCACCGGCGGCAATGCACCCGGCACGGCACCGACGATGCTACAGAGCGGGGTGATGCGCTTGAGCGGCGTGTAGGCGCACAGGTAGATCGCCGATGTCAGCGCCGTGAGGCCCGCGGCGAGGGGACTGACAGCCAGACAGAGGACCAAGAGGCCGACGACCGTCAGCGACGCACCGAAAATCAACGCCGGCAACAGCGGCAGTCGACCTGCCGCCAGCGGCCGCTGCCGCGTGCGCGCCATGCGCGCATCGAGGTCGCGCTCGAGGTACTGATTGAGCGCCAGTGCCCCGCCGGCCGCGAGGGCGGTGCCGAGCAAGGTGTGGGCGAAACCCGCGGCGTTGAACGACGCTCCGGCACCCAGGTAGTAACCGACCGCGGTCGTAATGGCGACCATCAAGACCAGCCGGGGCTTGGTCAGGGCGACGTAGTCAGCGATCAGTGCCCTCGATACCGGAGCGCGCGCGGGGATGATCACCTGACCGGTTCGATCCATTGTGTGAACGACGCGCGCGTATATTGGGCAACTCGACCGCTCGGCGCAACCGGGGGTGTGAGGCAGCGACGTCAACCCTCCGGGCGGGTACTCAGCTCGAGGTCGACCTCGATCCGCGCCCCCTCGCGGTGCACGCTCAGCACCGCGTGCTCACCGGCGGCCCGTACCTTGTCGCGAAAGTCACCCGGGTCGCGTACGACATCCCCGTCGACCTCGAGAATCACGTCGCCGCGGCGCACGCCTGACGGACCTCCGGCAGCGATGTCGGCCACGAGCACCCCGCCACCGACCGGCAGTTCGAAGTAGGCGGCCAAATCGGCCGACAGCCACTGGATGGTCAACCCCGCCACCATGAGCGACTCCCGTTCCTCGCCTGCTCTGGCGCGCACGTCGACTACCGCCTCGCGCGCAAAGAGCTGGCGGTCGACGAGGATCGGGCGGCCAAAACGCACGGCCAACGCGATCGCATCGCTGGGGCGGCTGTCGACGACAATCTCCTCGCCCTGCCGATCCAACACAATGTCGGCGAAATAGGTATGGTCGCGCAGTTCGCGAATCACGACCCGCTGCAGCCCGACCTCGAGGCGGTCGAGTGCGGCTTTCATCAGATCATGGGGCATCGGCCGCGGCGGCGCGGCGCCGCCCAGATGGGCGGCTATCGCCTGCGCCTCGGCCGGGCCAATCCAGATGGGAAGGGCGACCCGCCGGGCGGGATCCTCGAGCAAGACCACCGGCGCACCCGAAGCCGGGTCGACGACCACCTCGCGCACCCGAGCCTCGACCGTGCCATCGTCGGCCCGGTGGCAACCCGCCACGAACAGCAGAGTCACCGCCAGCCACTGGCGGGGCTGCCGCAGTCGGATCGGGTTCAACTGGCTCACGATCCAGCCTGTCGCGTCACGTCGAGGCTGTCAACCGACGGCGGTGGCGTCCCTCCCACGGTCGCACCGATGCGGGCGGCCAAAGCCTCCAAGGCGCCAAACTGACGCCCGCGCACCACCAGGCGCTCGCGCCCTTTGCCGGGGTGGATTTCGATCCCGTCCAACTCGGCGCAGCGACTGAGCGCATTGCCGAGCGTCACGAACGAATTGCCCTCCGGCTTGCGCACCTCGCCGAGGAGCAGGGCCGCCCGATAGTGCTTCTGCATTCGCTCCAGCAGGGTTCGCTGTGACCAGCCCGACTCGGGCAGTTGGCGCGCCACCTCCACGGCGACCCAATACGCCTCGCGAAAGTTGTCGAGCAAGGCGCGCCCCGTGGCCACCAGCGGATGGGACAGGTCAGGCGACGCGTCGGGGGCGGCACTCAGCCCTCCCGCCTCCCGCAGGCCGGCGCAGGCCTGTTCGATCTCCGCACCGATCTCCTGCCGCTCGGGCAGAGGGAACTCCCAGCGCAGCAGATCGAGCCACCACCAGACATCGGCCTCGAGCGCTGGTCCGCGCAGGCCACGGGATCGTCCGTCGATCACCAGCGCGAGGACGAGGAAGAAATGAATCGCGTTGTTCTTGTAGAAGTCGAGCCCGAGCCGCTTCTCGGTCGGGACGTACAGCACCGCCGGGGTTTCGCCGGCGACTCGTTGCACGAGCCCACCGGCTTCCAAGAAGGCGAGGTTCTCGCGGAAGGCGCCGTCGGCGTTGCGTTCCAACGAGGCGGTGAAGCGCACGCCGCGGCTGCGTAAGAAGCGGGTCAGTGCCGCAGCGCGGGCGACGAAGTCGTCCACACGGCAGGCCCGATGCGGCAGACTGAGCAGCACGCTGGCCGACACCGAGGTAGCGCCGGCAACAGCCACGGCATTGACTTCGCGCAGCAGGCGAAACCCGAGCTTGCGTACGAACCGGCGCCGCTGCGCGTGCGCGTCGCTTGTGCCGCGCAGCCGCTCGCGGTCCTCGCCGAGCGCCGCACCGAGCGAGATCGGCTCGGCGAAGCTGACGTAGACGGTGCCGTGCCGGCGCCGCAACACCCGCCGCGCCCGCACCAGGCCACTGAGGGACTCCGGGGCCTTGTCTGCGCCGCCCAGCTCGCGCTGGTACTCTTCTTCCTCGACGACCCGACCGTAGTGGATGGAGACGGGGACGAAAAAGAGGTCGCGGCGCACGCCGTCGAGAAACGCGTCGACGATCGCCGACAACATCCCCAGCTTCGGCGTGAGGATTTTCCCGGTCCGGCTGCGCCCGCCTTCGATGAAGAACTCCTGCGTGTAGCCCTCGCGAATGAGAAACGTGAGGTAAGAACGGAAGACCGCCTTGTAGAGGGCGTTGTCATCGAAGCTGCGTCGGATGAAGTACGCCCCGGCGCCACGGAAGAGGGGGCCGAGCGGCCAGAACGACAGGTTGATGCCGGCCGCGATGTGCGGCGGGCTGAGGTAGTTGACGTGGAAGAGGTACGACAGGATCACGTAGTCGAAGTGGCTGCGATGGCATGGCACCAGGACCACGGGGTGCTGTTTGACGGTTTCGATGACCCGTTCCAGCCCGGTGTACTCGAAGCCCTGAAACAGCTTCGGCCATAACCGGGTGAAGGCAAACTCGAGGAGAGAGAAATACGTGCCATGGAAGTTCGCCGCCATCTCGTCGAAGTAGCGCTCCGCTCGTCGCCAGAGCTGCGATTCCGGCGTGCCGCCGCTCGCAGCTAGCTGGTGAACGACCCGGCGGACCGTCTCGTCCTGCAGCGCCCGCTGGCGCACCCGTCGCTTGGGCAACAGCAGCGGTCCCCATACCACCCGTTCCTCGCGGTAGAGGAAGATCTGCAAGGCGCGCGTCAGCCGGCGCACGATGCGCTCCTCGCCCTCGCGCCGATACTCGCGGATGAAGGCGCCGATTTCGACTTCCAGCCCGAGACTCAGGCTCGTCTCATTCAGGTTCCAGACGAGCGAAACCAGGCGGCGCAACTCGCCGGGCACCTCCTGGACGCTGTACACCAGGGTAGCGAGCCGCGACTCCTTGCGCCGCATGCCGCGCCCGCGCAGCACCGCCACCGGGACCATCGACACCTCCGGACGGGGCGCGGTCCACTGGGCGTGGACAATCTGCCGTACGTAATCGGGGCCGGTGCGCACGCCGCGGGCGCGCCGCCCGCGCGCCCGCGCCCCCACCCCCGGAACCCGGCCGCGCAGAAACAGCAACACCGGGCGACCAGCCGCGACCAGGCGTTGACAGTGACTGCGGTCGGCAAAGGCGCGCAACTCGCGACCAAAGAGCCGGGTGCTGGTCAGCCACTGCCAGACCGCCCGCGCCATGTCCGGCAGGGGACGGGCCCAAAACAGCGGCAGGTCGTTGACGAACTCAGGCGCCGGCAGGCCCTCGCGTTTGAGGACGAAGCTGACGAGCAGGAAATCGAGCCAGGAGCGCTGTCGCATGACATAGACGAGCGACCCGCGCGCAGCCAAGGCTCGGATGTGGTCCACCGCGCTCGGCGCGATGCGGATGGACCCGAAGGCACGACGGCAGAGGCGTTCGACGAGCCAACTGAACCGCGGCGGCGGCGGCGAGCGAGGCGCTGTACTGATACCATCCTCGGAACGTCGGGCGGGGTGAGTCATCGATCCGGCCGGACACGCGCCGCAGATATCATGCGCCCAGCCGGGCGCGGACACAATCTCAGCGCGCCCGGCGGTGACCGCTGGCAGCGAGCGCCTCGACGACACGGCGTACGTCCTGAGCGCGATCGCGCGGGCAGACGAGGAGAGCGTCAGGAGTATCGACGACCACCAGTCCGCGGCTGCCGAGCACCGCAACCAGTCGCCGGTCGGCGCGCACGATCGTGTCGCGACAATCGAGCAACAGGGCACGCCCGCGGCAGGCGTTGCCGGCCGCGTCAGCCCCCCACAGCATCGGCATGGCCGCCCAGGTGCCGACATCGCTCCAATCGAAGGTCGCCTCGACCGTGGCCAGCCGGTCGGCGCGTTCCAAGATGGCGATATCGACCGGGATGTTCGGCAGCCGCGCATAAGCCCGTCGGGCAGCGGCGCGGCCACGCGGCTGCGCCAGCGCCTGAGCGACGCGCGCCGTGCGCGGCGCGTGGCGCGCCACCGCGGCGTTGAAGGCGTCGACACGCCAGGTGAACATGCCCGAATTCCACTGATAGCCACCCCGGGCTAGGAAGCGGCGCGCGGTCTGGCGATCGGGCTTTTCGACGAAGCGGTCGACGCGACGCACGCGCGGCAGCCGGCGATCGAGCCAGGCCCCGAGCCGCATGTATCCATAGCCGGTCTCAGCGGCCGTCGGCGGGATACCGAACGTCACCAGCCATCCGTCCTCGGCCACGGCGAACGCGCGCTGGAGGCAGGCGCGGAAAGCCCCCAGGTCGCGGATCGCATGGTCGGCGGTCAACACCGTCATCAGCGCCTGCGGGTCGCTCTGGGCGATCTGTGCCGCCGCCAAGGCCAGACACGCCGCCGTGCCACGGGCGCGCGGTTCGATGAGCAAATTGCGCCGCGGCAGGGCCGGCAGCTGCAAGCGCACCAGTGCGGCTAGCGCTGGCGGCGCGACCACCAGGACCGCCGCCGACGGTACGACGCCGCGCAGCCGCGCGACCGCCTCCACCAGCATCGAGCGGCGGCCGCGCAGGGGCAGAAACTGTTTCGGCAGACGCGCTCGGCTGAGGGGCCAGAAGCGCGTCCCAGCCCCACCGGCCATAATGACCGCATAACGGCGCCCGGCGCGGCGCCGATCTCCGACGTTCATGCGCGGCCGATATCCGCGAAGGCCCTGACGAATGCAACCGCCCAGAGTATCGACTCGCGTGCACTCACCCGGCGGGGGCGTCGCGCCTGCTGCGCCGTGGCACTTGCGCGCTTCGCTACGACCGCGTGCCGGCGCCGCGCAGCGCCGCGAACACGCGCTCGAAGTCCGTCGCATCATTATAGAAGTGCGGGGCCAGCCGGATCCCGCCGAGCCGACGGCGGGCGACGATGTGGTGCGCCGTCAAGGTCGCGTGCGTGGCCGCGGCATCTCCGTGGGCGAATGTGACGATGGCGGAGCGCTCGGTCATCGCTTCAGGACTGAGCATGGTCGCGCCCAGCCGCCGCAGGCCACCCGTCAGCTCCTCGGTGTGGCCCAGTACACGCCGCTCGATGGCCGCCGGACCGATCTCGAGCAGCAGGTCGATGGCGGCGCCGAGGGCGGCGATCGCCAGGTGCATCTGGCTCCCGGGCTCGAACTTCGCCGCGTCGCGGCGCAGGGTGAAGTGGTACGGCAGATAGGTATCGGCATCCGAGACGCTCTTCCAGCCGAGCAGCAGCGGCGTCAGCCGGTCGAGCACGCGCGCGGCGACGTACAGTACGCCACAGCCCTCCGGCGCCAGCAGCCACTTGTGACCGCCGAACGCCATGCAGTCGATCGCCGCATCGGCGACGTCGAGGCGTAGCGCCCCCACGGCCTGAATGCCGTCGACGACGAAGAGAATATCGCGGGCCCGACAAAAGCTCCCGAGCGCCGCCAGGTCAGCGCGAAAGCCAGATTGCCAGTCGACGGCGCTCACAGCCACGACGCGGGTGTGCCCGTCAACATGAGGCGCCACCTCATCGACCCCGAAGCGAACCCCTGATCGAGCCGCCAAACGCGTCTCCACACCGCGCGCCGCCAGACCCAGCCACGGGTAGATGTTGGACGGATATTCGTCGGCGATGGCCACGACATTGTCGCCGGCGCACCAGGGCAGCCCCGCAGCGATCAACGACAGGCCCTCGGCCGTGTTCTTGACGAACGCGATCTCGCTCGCCGTGGCACCGATCAATCGCGCGGCCGCGGCGCGCACAGCTTCGGTGCGTTCCGCCCAGCGGCGGTATACCGGGCCGTCGACGTGCAGCGCCTGGTCGGCGAAGGATCGGATGGCGGTTGCGACCCGCAATGACACCGGGGCGAGGCCGGCGTGATTCATGTGCACGTACTCGGCGGTCGAGGGGAACTCGGCCCGCCAGCGTTGCCAGTCGATTGTCGTCACCGTCCGCCTTTCTTATAGAAGAACCGTGTCTACGCCCAACACCGGATGGCGAACGGCCGTCTGTCCGATCGAGGGGGTGCGCGTCGACCGCTTCGTGGCGCAGCATCTCGCACCGCTCGGACGCCGCCGCATCATGGCGATCATCGCCGCCGGCGCGATACGCGTCAACGGCCGCAGCTCGCGCAAGGGAGAGCGTTTGCGCGCCGGCGACATCGTCGAGCTCGATACGGCGGTACTCACCGGTGGCATCCCCATCGGCCAACCGGATCTCGAGGTGGCGGTGCTGTACGACGACCCCACCTTGATCGCCGTCGACAAGCCCACCGGCATGGCGTCGGGGGGGGGGGGCCCCGCCCCCCCCCCCCCCCCCCCGGCCACCGGGACACCCGCAACCGCGC
>CAYYWP010000060.1:12601-21954 GCA_964475125.1 uncultured Binatia bacterium (SeqCode)
GACGCTGGCACCGCCACCGACGCCGGCACCGTGGCCAATTTTCTCCTCGGCTACGCTCCGGTGACTGCCACGGCAGGACGCTCGGCCCTCGAGGGGGGCCTCGCCCATCGACTCGACACCGGCACGTCCGGAGTGTTGCTCGCCGCCCGCACGTCGGCAGCCTGGTCTGGGCTACGCACCCAGTTCCGATCTGGCAGCGTCCGCAAGCGATACCTCGCCGTGGTCGATGGCGACGTAACCGCGTCGGGGTCCTTGCAAGATCCCATCGCGCACCATCCGCGCCAAGCGGCCGCCATGGTCGTCTGCCGGAACATTGCTCGGGCGAACGCGCTGGGCGCCCGCCCGGCATCGACCCGCTTCCGCCCACTCGTCCGCTGGGGCGAGGCAACGCTGCTCAGCGTCGCCATCGCAACTGGCGTGCGCCACCAAATCCGGGCGCACTTGGCCGCCGCCGGCCATCCTGTGCGCGGCGATTCACTCTACGGTGGAAGTGCGGCACCGAGACTGATGCTGCACGCCCGGGCGTTGTCACTCTGCCATCCCACCACCGGGGCTGCGCTGCGCATCGTCAGCCCCTTGCCGGTCGCGCTGCGCGGCGCCATTGGCAGCTCGACGCAAGACCGCTGACCGACCGACTCGATATCGACCTGCCGGGGCGGTCAGCAGATCGGCATCCGCTGCACCGCCAGGTAACGCTCACGCCGCCTTGCCTTTACCTTTCGTCTTGGCACACGCGGCGCACAGGTTGTACGCGTTGTTCGGGTCTTCGACCAATCCTTCGTCGATGTTGTGACAGACCTTCTTGCATTCGGCGCAAATGAAGTACACGCCCTCGATCGTCTTGTTGATCCGCTCGCGGTTGAGAATACGGCCCTTCAGCTTCTCGATGCGGATACCGAGCAGCATCTCGTACTGACGCTTGATCTTGCGACGTCCGGCCTCGTCTTTCGGGAGATCGCTGTCCTCTTGGCCCTCGGTCGAATCGTTCGTCTCGAGCACGCTGTAGCTCCGCTTCGCCGAGCTTCCTTTGCCCTTCTTGCCCGTCGTGCGCGCCATCGCCTACGCTCCCCGGTCGCAACCAGTACTCATCTGGTGCGGGCCATATAGCCACAGCCCTTGTCGCACACCCAAAAGAACCCCTTCTGCGGGCCGTAGCCGGTAAAATACGTCACTCGACTATCGGCACCACAACTTGGGCAGGCGTGCTTCAGCACCGCGCTTGCGGCGCCCTTCTGTGCGGTCTTCGCCTTCTTCTCCGCCATCGTGCGCTCCTCCTTCAGCGCGGCTCGACGCCCTGTCGGTTCGGCCAGCCCTGCGGGAAGGGCAATGCCTACGTCACTCCCGACATTGCCTCGCCATCCTGGCCCGGCGGTACCGGAGGGCTAACCGGTGCGTCTAGCGATACCGAATGCGGCGCGACCAGTCAACGTCACTCCGTCCACCGGCGCCTTCGCCATCGGCGCTCACGGCAATACGCGCACGACGAAAGACGACGGCGGGCCAGGTTGACCCGTGGTGTCGCGGACACGCACGGTGACCACCGTGTCGCCGACCTTGAAACCGAACGGCTCGGCGATCAGGGCACAGAACTGCATGGTCGTACCGGGCCTGTAGAAGCTGTACTCGCCGTTGTCGAACCTGGTACACGCCTCGCCGGCGCTGCGACCCCTTGGTATCCCGCTGCCATTGACGAAGCGGCAGGCCAGATCGTTGATCGCGTCGGAAATCTCCTGCGTGAACTCGAAGTCGGGCGACGCCGGGATGCCACCGAGCATCGGCAGCATATCATCACATACCGCGGTGCTTCCGTCGCCGAGGGCGCGGGAGACGATGATCTCCAGGTCTGGACGGGCCGACGGATCGAACGGGTCATGATTGAAGGCGTTCGCCCCCACCTGACGGCCGCTCGGCCCAGGCTTCGCTTCGATGACCAGTGAGAAAGCGAAACCGAACTCCCGTTCGTAGATCGGCCATCCCTCGGAAGTCATGCCGATCGAGTCGACCAGCTCATCGTTGGCGCGGGCGATGCCGACGTAGTTGACGTCGGCGCCCGGCCGGCGCGTCGCCGTCGGCGTGCGCGTGATCGTCGGCGTCCGCGTGATGGTGGGGGTTAGGGTGATGGTGGGCGTGCGGGTCTCCGTAGCCGTACGACTCGGCGTGCGGGTGATGGTCGCTGTCCGGGTCAGCGTCGCCGTTGCGGTCAGCGTTAACGTCCGTGTCGCGGTCGCCGTCCGCGTGACCGATGCCGAGGGCAAGGCCGTCTGCGTCGCGGTAATGGTGACCGTCGGGGTGGCCGTGCGGGTACCCGTCGCGGAGGTGGTGGCAGTCCCGGTGCGGGTCGCAGTGGCAGTCGACGAGGGCGGGATCGAGCCGGTGACGGTGACCGTGCGGGTTGCGGTACGGCTGGCCGTCCTCGTCGTGGTACTCGTACCGCTCGGGCTGGCCGTCGGCGTGCGCGTGTCCAACGGCGTGCGCGTCGGCGTGCGGGTCTGGCTCCCGGTGCTCGATGGAGTCGGCGAGACAAGCGGCGTCGACGTCCTCGTTGGCGTCATCGAGGGCGTGCGGGTGATAGTCGGCGTTGCGGTTACAGACGCGGTGAGAGAGCGCGTCGGCGTGGCGGTGCGCGTCCGCGTCCCCGTCGGGCTTGGCTCCGGGGTATGCGTCCCAGTCACGGTACGCGTCGGCGTGGCTGGAATGGTGCCCGTGATCGTGCGACTGGGCGTCTCGGTGATCGTGGGTGTCGCGGTATCGCGCGGGGCGTGGGTGGCGCTCGGAGTCTGGGAAACGGTCGGCGTGGGCGAGGGGCTCCTCGTCCGTGTGGCGGTGCGGGTACGCGTCGGCGAGCTCTCGCTGGTCGCCGTAGCCGTCGGACTCGGACCCGGCGTGTCGGTGTAGGTGCGTGTCGGTGATGCCGTCACCGTACTGGTGCGACTCGGGGTGCTGGTGCGGGTGCGCGTCGGCGAGCGCTCGCTGGTCGACGTCGCCGTCGGACTCGGACCCGGCGTGTCGGTGCGCGTGCGCGTCGCTGTCGCCGTCACCGTGCTGGTACGGCTCGGGGTACCGGTGCGCGTCGGAGTCTCGCTCGCCACCGCGCTTGGAGTCGCTGTCGCCGTAGCGGGCGCGGTGGGGGTGACGGTCGGGGATGCCGTATGCGTTGCGGTCGTCGTCGGAGTCGCCGTGGGGCGCGGCGTAATGGTCACGACCGGCTCGTCACCAACGCGCAGGAGGAACTGTCCGAGCGCGCCCGGCGTCCCGTCGACATCCAATACCCGACCGGTGACCAGGGTCTCGCCCGCCGGGAACTCTTCCACCGTGGAGACCGGCAGGCAGAATTGCACGCGCGTGCGCGGATCGACGAAACGGTGCATACCGAAGGCGTCAACCGTACAGGACGAGAACGGATTGGAGGCGACGAGAAATCGACAACCGAGATCGCGCAGCGCCGCAGTCACTGTGGCAGATTCGGCAAACGCGGGCGGCGCGATAGCCGGCACACCGCCCTCGCCGCACACGGCTGCGTTGCCATCGCCGAGCGCGCGCGTCACTTGCACCTGCACATCCGGAGGTATCTGCACGCCAGGGCGGAAGGTGTCCTGGCCGACGGCAGCACCAGACGGTCCTGGCGCAGCCTCGATGACGATGAGAAAGCCCCGTCCGCGCACAGCCTGGTAGTAGGGAATCGGTACGTCTCCTGCCGGCATAGTCACCGTTCCGGCTGCTGAGGCGAGGCCGAAAAACGTAATCGCTGGCCCTAGACTAGGATCCCCGCCATCCAGGCGGCGGCGCAGGGCAGAAAAATCAGCCGCCGTCACGAACCCATCCTCGTTGGCGTCAGCGCCGGTGCAACTCACCACCGCCCCACCGTCCACGGCGGCAACGGCGGCGGCGTCGCCGTCGACCAGCTCACGCGTCAACTGATCGAGGTCAGCCGGAAGAACCAATCCATCGCAATCGGCATCACCGGGAAGCGAGGAAACCGCGGCCAACGCCAGTCTCGCCTCCGGGCAGCACAGCGCGATCGCGAGCATCGCCCCCACCACAACCCGACACGAGAACAGCCGCTGACACACGATTCGAATAGTCTATGCCCAGCGACGGACATTGGGTCAACCGAATATTCGTGCCGGAAAACGCTGCAATTTCAAAGATCTGCTGACCCCAGCCGACGACAGATCTTGGAGCGGGTGAGCATCTGCCATGCGCTCTGAAGTTCAGAGTGACGCATGATTGACGGACTGGCGAGTTCTCGACACCTCGAATCGCATAGCGTGGTGTCATACCTTTCGCCAAAATGTCGTCGAAGCGGTGGCACGTGCCGTGCTGGACGCATTTGCAACCTCAGACGCAACCCTACTTTGGGGAAGGAGACGAGAGCGATGATGGGACAGCGGACGGCCAATTCAGCGATCGGACAGCTGCGCCAGCGCCTCAGCATGACACAGGAAGAGTTCGCCCACGCCATCGGCGTCACCGTATCGACGGTGAATCGGTGGGAGAACGGCCACATCGAACCCAGCCGACTGGCGCGCAAGGCCATGCAGAGCCTGGCGACGCAGGCCGCGATTCCAGTCGACTTCGAAGCGATGGCCGCGCCGCTCATCGGACACGTCAGCAAGTCCTTCTGAGCACGCGCCAGACCCAAACTGGAGCCTTAGGCGGGCTCCTCGGCCCGGCGGGCGCGGCCATTCCGCGCCCGCCGGTGCGCACTGCGCTCAGATGCCTGAGCCCTTTTCTTCGTAGCCGACGTGGATCCCGCACTCGCGCGAGTCGGGGTGTTCCCACCACCAACGCCCAGCGCGCTCATCCTCGCCCGGCTGGATCGAGCGCGTGCACGGGGCACAACCCACGCTGGGATAGCCCCGCGCGTGCAGGCGGTTCACCGGTACGTGATGTCGCTCGACGTAGTCGAACACCTGCTGCCGCGACCACGTGACCAACGGATTGAGTTTGACTCGCCCGCCGTGGACCTCGTCCACCTCCACCGCGCGCACCTCACTCCGGGTCACTGATTGATCGGGCCGCAAGCCCGCGATCCAGGCGTCGAGGCCCAAGAGCGCGCGCTCCAGCGGCTCGACCTTGCGGACACCGCAACAGCGCTTGCGGAGCTCGACGGCGTCGTAGAACAGATTGAATCCGTGTTCGCGGACCATGGCTTCGACTGCCTCGGCGCGCGGAAAGTAGACCTCGATCTGCACGTTGTAACGGGCGCGTACGCGGTCCATCAGGTCGTAGGTCTCTTGTGGCAATCGCCCGGTGTCGATGGTGAAGACCCGCGTCCGCGTCGGGTCGATCTTGTACAGCATATCGAGCAATACCAAGCCCTCGGGGGAGCCGAAGCTGGCCGATAACGCGATCCGGGGAGCGAACGTGTCGAGCCCCCAGCGCAGGATCTCTTCCGCGCTGGCAGCGTCGAGGTCGCGCGACAACACCGTGTCGACGACCGACTGGTCGATCGCCAGAGCCATCGGGGACCGAACCTAGCGGAACACGACTGACGGCGCCATGCGGGGCTCGGCTCAGGACAAGGCGGCCCGCAACTTGTCTCGCAACCCGCCAAAGGCGCCGTTCGACATCATGACGATCACGTCGCCGGTGCGCGCCTCGGCCGCGAGCGCGGCGGCGATCGCGTCGCTGCCGTCGAGTGTGCGGGCCGCGACGCCGCGCGCGCGGAGTGCATCGACCAGCTCGGCGGGCGAAAACGACGCCTCGGTAGCCACGGCATCGCTCGGTTTTTGAAACACGCCGCCGACGATCACACAGTCGGCTGCCGAGAGCGCGCTGGCGTACTGGCGCTGAAAGATGCGCCGGCGGCTAGTGTTCGAGCGCGGCTCGAACAGGGCCCAGAGTCGTCGCCCCGGGTAGCGAGCCCGCACCGCCGCCAGCGTCCCCGCCACCGCCGTGGGATGGTGGGCGAAGTCATCGATCAGCGTCACGCCGGCGAATTCCCCGACGACTTCCTGCCGACGACTGACCCCGGCAAATCGCGCCAGGCCGGCGGCAACGACGGCGTGCTCCAAACCGAGCTCGCGAGCCAGGACATAGACGCCCAAGGCGTTGAGCGCGTTGATAACCCCCGGCAGGCGCAGCGTCAGCGCGCCTTCGACTCGATCGCGGTGATGGATCATCGCCGTCACGCTGCCGTCTCGGTCACGGATGTCGCTGAGCCGCCACTCTGCCTCCGCCTCGACGCCGAAGGTGATGCTGCGCGCCTGGCCGGCAGAACGAGCGACGTCCAGCGCATGCGGAAACCCCTGGGCGATCACGAGTGGAGCGTTGCGTGGGAGCAGCGCCATCAGGCGCCGAAAGGCCGCCTTGACCGCCTCGAGATCGGCGTAGATGTCGGCATGATCGAACTCGACTGCGGTGAGAATCACGGCACTGGGTCGATAGTGCAGAAACTTGGGCCCCTTGTCGAAAAAGGCACTATCGTACTCGTCGCCCTCGATGACGAAGTACCGCCCCGTCCCCAATTTGAAGTTTCCGCCCAAATCGAGGCTCTCGCCGCCGACCATGACGCTGGGATCCTGACCGGCATAGTCGAGCACCGAGGCCAGCATCGCCGTCGAGGTGGTCTTGCCGTGCGTCCCGGCCACGACCAGCGACTGCTTGCCGGCGATGAACAGCTCGCCCAGGGCGGCGGGCAACGACCGGTACGGAACTCCTGCTGCCAACACCGCCTGCACCTCGGGGTTGGAGCGCGAGACCTTGTTGCCGATGATGACCAGGTCGGGACGCGGCGTTAAGTGCGCGGCCGAGTAGCCCTCCAAGACCGGAATGCCGAGCCGTTCGAGCACCTGGCTCATCGGCGGATAGATCGCTTCATCCGACCCTGTCACGTGGACACCGCACTGCCGCAGCATGCCGGCGAGCGCCGTCATGCCGACGCCGGCGATCGCCACCAGGTGCACGTGTCGCAGCTGCGCCAGCGCCAAGCCGTCCTCCACCATCGCCTCCCCCCGTCCGCTAGGTCGCAAGCGCCTCGTTGATCAGGTCGTGGATCAGCGGGCGGAAGTCTCTGATCAGGTTGTTCTCCCGGCTGGGGTGGACGCGGTTGCTGAGCAGGATGACATGCCGCTGGCGCTCGAGGTCCATCCACAGCGACGTGCCGGTGAAACCGAGATGGCCGACGGTGGTCGCCGAGAATTGCCGGCCTGCCGCCGACCCCGTCGGCGAGGGCGTATCCCAGCCGAGCGTCCACGTTGACCCCGGCGTGCCGTCGCGGCTCCAGAACTGGCGCACGATCGCGGGCGGGATGAAGTCGTCTTCGCCGTTCCAGCAAGCGCGCAAGCGGCAGAGCAGCGTATCGATGTCGCGCGCCGATGCGAACAGCCCCGCGTGGCCTGCCACCCCGCCCATGGCGAAGGCGTTGTCGTCGTGCACCTCGCCGCATAGCACGCGCTGACGCCACGGGCAGCGTTCGGTGGAGGCGATCATGTCGGTTGACGGGACGATGCGGCGCGAGCGCACCAAAGCGAGATCGATGAACGAGGTCGAGCCCATACCGAGCGGGCGGAAGATCCGTGCATGGCAGAAGCGATCGAGGGTCGTGGCGGTGGCGAGCTCGAGCAGCGCGCCGAGCAGCATGAAACCGAGGTCGCTGTATACGGCGCGCACTCCGGGCGAGGCCTCGGGCCGCTCGCGGCTGATCTGCTGATAGACATACTCCTTGGCGGCGCTGCTGCCGAGAAAATTGATCTTCTCACCGCGCCGCTCCATGTGCAGGATGTCCTTGTAGTAAGGGCGCGTGGCCGCCAACCCTGACGAGTGCGAGAGCAGGTGACGCAGCGTGATATGCGTCTTCCCGTAGACGCCGAAGTTGTGCAGGAAACGCGTCACCCGATCATCCACGCCCACCTTGCCGTCACGCACCAGCAGCATCACGGCGGTGGTCGTGGCGAGCGCTTTGGTCAGCGAGGAGACATCGAAGATCGTCTCCTCCTCCATGGGCGCCGGCGCCGGTTCGATCTGGCGTTGGCCGAAGGCGCGGACGTAGAAGACGTTGGCGCCGTCGCGCACCAACAGCACGGCACCGGGGAACACCCCGCGCTGCGCAGCGGCCTCCATCTCTTGTTCGACCCGTGCAAAGTTCATCAGCGGTCGTCCTCGAGCGGCGACTCGAGCAGACTCAGGCGCTCGCCGGCCAGGCGAGCCCTGACGCCGAGGGGAACGGTCAACGCCCCCTGATGGCCGGCGGGCAGACCGATCACCACCGGGTAGCGGGCGGACGCAAAGGCCTCGCGGATGACGTCGCCGACCGTCGTCCGATCGGCCGGCGTATCGCATCCCGTCATCTCGCCGAACAGCACACCGTTGACGCGCTCCAGTTTGCCCGCCTGGCGCAGTTGGGTGAGCATGCGGTCGATGCGAAAAGGTCGCTCGTTGACGTCCTCGATGAACAGCAGCCGGCCATCGGTTTCCACGGCGTACGGAGTCCCGAGTCCGGCAACCAGAATCGACAGGCAGCCGCCGATGATCCTGCCTTCACCGGTACCGGGCTGAGCGATCTCCCGCGCACTGACGTTCCAATCCGCCCGATCGCCTTCCAGCATCCGCAGCAGGGACTCGGCAGCGGCGGGATGGCGGTCGAAGTCGGCTACCATGGGTCCGTGAAAGGTCACCAACTGGCTGCGTTGCACGAGGTAATTGAGCAGAAACGTCAGGTCACTGTAGCCGACGACGATCTTGGCAGGGCAGCGGGCGAGACCGCGCGTCAGCTTCGGCAACAGGCGGCCACTGCCGTATCCGCCGCGAGCCGCGATGATGGCGCGCACCTCCGAGTCGGCGAACGCGGCCGCCAAGTCGGCAATGCGTTCATCATCGTCGCCGGCGAGATACCCGCGCTGTTTGAGGACGGCAGCGCCGATGCGGACGCGAAACCCATGCTGTTCGAGGAGGCGCACCCCGGCCTGCAGCGCCTCCGCATCGACCACAGCTCCCGGCGCAACGATGCTGATGAGATCTCCCCGCCTCAACGGCGGAGGCTTGCGCATCTCAGCTCCCGTCGGTGGGCGGTTTGCCGCATCTCGGCCACGGGCCTATAGTCCGGCCAGGTCAGTCTCGAGAGGAGCACTGCCATGACTGGATCTCGATTGACGCACTGGTCGGCCGCTACCCTGTTCGCCCTCTGGTTCGCAGCGCCCGCACCGGTGGCGGCGACCCAAGAATGCGCCCAGGTCCGGCAATTGCTGTCGCAGGGACTATCGATCAACCAGATCGCCGGCGAGTTCGGCGTGCCGGTCAGCGCCGTCCAGTCGTGCCTCGGGGGAACGGTGATGAGCGCACCAGCCGGACCCGCCCCCGTTGGCGCCGCGGGGCCCCCACCGCATGGCGCGGCCGGGCCGCCGCCGCACGGC
>CAYYWP010000061.1:0-21656 GCA_964475125.1 uncultured Binatia bacterium (SeqCode)
ATAACCCGAAGGTCGGAGGTTCAAATCCTCCCCCCGCAACTACCTCAACTTGCGCCGCCAGGGCCCGCGCCCTGGCCGAGCGCAGGTTCAGATCGAATCCCCCTTCCGGTCTCGGAGCTGGTTCTCCGCTTCGCGTTGATCGTGCTGACCTCCACGCGCTGCCGCCCGGCGCCGGGATGCCGTCGCGGTTCAGCTCGACCGCGATGCGCTTGGCCGACTTCCCGGCCGCGTAGTCGCGGGAGATCCGCCGCACCACTTCTGCTTCGGTCTCGTTGATGGTGTGATTGCCCCGCATCGGCTCGCTGTTCGAAGCGAACCGCATTACGTTGTAATCGCCTTTGCATGGGAGTATCCCATTCTAACGATATCTGCACGGGGGTAATCGATTTTGAATGCCTGATTCCGCCCCTCGGGAGGAACGGAACCCGATCGGCCAAGCCTGGCTTCGGCGGGAACTCGGCTTGGCCGTGCTGGCGCCGGCCGTGGAGAGCTATGTCGTGGCCGGCGCGCGCCGCACCGAAGTGCACGGCACCCGGATCATCGAGCTCTACCCCCGCCAGTATGCCACCGACGGAACCGCGGTGTCACACCTCCGCTTCGCGCTCCGCCACGAGCCTGTGGACCTGGGCGTGCTCGTTGCCGCCCTCAAGGCGATCGGTCCCGCCGTGCTCGAAGCCTGGGTGCGGGCGGAACCGACCGGCGCCTACAGCCGGCGGGCCTGGTTCTTCTACGAGACCTTCACCGGGCGCACCCTGGACCTGACTGACGTGCGCACCGGCAACTATGTCGAGGCGCTCGATGCGGCAAAGCACATTGTCGCCGAGCGCCGCAACTCGCCGCGGCACCGCGTCGCCGACAACCTGCTCGGCGGCCCCGGCTTGTGCCCGACGGTGCGGCGCACGCCGCGCCTGGCTCAGCAGATGGGCCTGCGCGTCGACAACGAGGCCCGCGCGCTCATCGAGAGCTACGACCCGCTCATCCTCGCACGCGCGGTCAACTACCTCTACACCAAGGAGACCCGCTCCTCATACGCGATCGAAGGTGAGACCCCGAGCGCGACACGCACCGAGCGCTTCGTCGCGGCCCTGAAGGCCGCGCTCGGCTTCGATCCGGCGGACAAGGCCGCGCTGATCCGCCTGCAGGGCGACATCGTCGATACCCGCTACGCCGCGAAGGACTGGCGCGACTTCCAGAACTTCGTGGGCGCGACCGTCGGCGGCTACCGCGAGGAGGTCCACTTCATCTGCCCGCGGCCCGAGGACGTGCCGAGCCTGATGGACGCCTGGATGGCGCTGACGCGCCGCATCGTCGAGGGCGGCGTCGACCCCGTGGTGGCGGCGGCGGTCTCGGCCTTCGTCTTCGTCTTCATCCACCCGTTAGAGGACGGCAACGGCCGCATCCACCGCTTTCTGATGCACCACGTCCTCGCCAGGCGGGGATTCAGCCCGCCCGGCGTTATCTTCCCCGTCTCCGCCGCCATCCTGCGCGACCGTCGCAGCTACGACCAGGTGCTGCAGACCTTCTCGCGACCGCTCTTCGAATTCATCGGCTGGCGCTGGACGGCAGAGCAGGAGATCGTCGTCGAGAACGACACCGCCGACCTCTATCGCTACTTCGATGCGACCGCCTTCGCCGAGTACCTGTACGACCGCGTCGCCGACACCGTGCGCCGAGACCTCAAGGAGGAACTTGGATTCGTCGCCGTCTTTGACCGGGCGCTCGACGCGGTGCGGGAGATCGTCGACATGCCGGATCGCCGCGCCGTGCTGTTCGTGCGGCTGTGCATGCAGAACGGGGGACGGCTCTCGGGCGCCAAGCGCCACCAGTTTTCCGAGTTGAGGGACGCCGAAATCGCCGCGATGGAGACTGCGGTCCAAGACGCTCTCCGGGCCGAAGCGCGCGACCATCCGCAGAGCTGATCCGATGCGATGCCTCCCGCGAGGGACGGGGCCCGAAGCAGCGCCTCCAGCTCATCGGCGAAACGCCCTTCCATCGTCCGCGAAATTGACCTTCAATCGGCCCGCGGCGTGCAGTATGAGAAAGGAGCCGGCCCTCGCAGTCCGGCGACTCCGCATGCGCCTTCGTTTCTCGCCCCGACGAGTGATCAGCACCGCGGTCCGGTTGTGCGTCGTCGCTGTTCTGAGCGCCTGCTCCGGAGGAGGAGGGGGAGGAGGAGAGAGTACCCGAGTCGCCGTCGCCTGGAATTCCCCCGGCGGCGGCAAAGTCGGGTTCATCCGCACCGCCGAGCCCTTCGAGTTCGAAGGCGTCGCCGTTGCCGTGGGCGCGAACTCCGTCTTGGCGGCTCGCGGGTCGACGGTGTACGCGGTGAGCCGCAGCGAAGGCACCATTACCGCTGTCGATGCCGGGAAAGCCGCGGTGCGCGGTGTCATCGACTTGGGATCCGCGGCTGAACCGCAGGACGTGGCCGTCGTCGACGATGATACGGCGTACGTCACGCGCCGGGCGGCGACGTCGTTGCTGCGCGTCGACTTGAACGACGGCAGCAGCGAGGAGGTCATCGACCTCGGTGCGTTTGCCGACGCCGACGGCATCCCGGACCTCGGGCGCATGACCATTCACGGCGGCCGCCTGTTCGTGCAAGTCGGGCGCGCCAACGCCGAGGCGCCCGGCGGCTTCGAAGCGCCGGCGATGATCGCGGTGGTGGATATCGCCACCGAGTCGCTCGTCGACGCGGATCCCGATACGGCTGGCATTCAGGCGATCGAGCTCGCGGGCACCGCGCCGAAGACGCGAATGCAGCTGGTTGCCGAGACCAACGCGCTCTTCGTCAGCGCGACGGGCGGATTCTTCGACCACGGCGGGATCGAGATCGTCGATCTGCAGGCGCTGCGGTCCGAGGGGCTCGCCATCGCAGAGGCCGATGGACGTGCCGGCGCCGACCTGGGCCCGTTCGTCATGGTCACCCCCGAGCGCGGCTACCTGGTCTTCAGCACCGATCTCATCCTCTCCTCCCACCTCTTGCCGTTCACACGCGCGGACGGCGTGGCACCGGGGCCGGAGATGAACGTGTCGGTCGACTATTTCGCCCCCGCCCTCGCCTTCGACCCCGAATCCGAGACGCTGTACGCGCCCGAGGGCGACTTCGGCGAACGAGGCGTCCATGTCTTTGACACCTCGACCAACCAGCGCCTGACTGAAACTCCCATCCCGACAGACGGTCCCCCGACCGACCTGCTGCGCCTGCCCGAGAACTAGGACCCGCGTAAGCCGCCGACCAGACGCGAGCATCGCCTCAGCGCCGACCTGGAAAAGCGAGGGCGGTGAGACAGCGACGCCGTCTGATCCGTCGCCCGCCGGCCGGACGGTCTGGTCGAGGCGAGGATGAGGGGGCGGTCCGGGTGCGTACGCTCCGCCGGCGGATCTCGTATCTACTCGTCGAAGGCGCGCTCGATTTCGGTTAGCACGGCAGCCTCCTGGCTCGAGATCTTCGACCCCATGCCGAGGAACCCGCCGGCTGCCTGGGCGACGGTCGCGGCTTGCTGCAGCAGCTCGGCCTTGAACGCCGCGCGCTCAGATGGCGACAGCGTCGCGCAGGCACTGCGCACGTAGCCGAGCCACAGCTCGCGCAGCTGTGGCCGCGGCTTTGCCGACAGACAGTTGGCGAGGAGTTGGTAGCCGGCACTCGCTTCCGCCAGGCCGGCCGCTCGCGCCGCCTCCAGGATGGCGCGCCTTTCCGGCGCGTC
Organism: uncultured Binatia bacterium (SeqCode); assembly: GCA_964475125.1. Lineage (GTDB taxonomy): Bacteria > Desulfobacterota > Binatia > HRBIN30 > CADEER01 > CAYYWP01. Next base: position 3,705 of record CAYYWP010000061.1, read on the forward strand.
GACTGTACCATCGGCCCAGGCGACTTCGACCAGCGGCACCAGTGACAGCGCCGTCAAGGTGTCGGCGTTGATCCCGAACGCCACCAACTGGTCGAGGAGTGCCCCGTCTTTGATGTGCGAGCCTGCAGCGAGCGCGGCACGGGCGGCGTGCTGCTCCTCGTCGGCGCGCTTGCGAGCCAGCAGCGCGGTCTCCTGCTGGCGAAAGAACTCCTCCTCCAGTCCCTTTCGCCGATCGCCCAAAAAATCGTCGCCCATGTCCCATACTCCTCGCTGTATTCGCTACGAGACGGTGTGTCTTTCGACACCCTACGTCTCTTCCAGCGCCTCGACGAATAGAAACTTCCCGCGCACCCATTCGGGAAAATAGATGCGTCGGCGCGCCTCGCTTCAGCCCCGGTAGGTCTGGTTTCGGCCTGGGCGGCGGAGCAGGAAGAAATGGTGCCGGCCGCTCTCGGGTCAGTCCATCGTCTGGCCGCCGCAGATGTTGTACGTCTGGCCGGTGATCGCCGAGGTGGCCGGCGAGGCGAGGAAGCGGACCAGCTCGGCGACCTCCTCGGGTTGGATGATTCGTCCGATGGGCACGGCCTCGAGCGTGCGGGCGCGGAACTGCTCGAACGTCAGTCCCATGGTGTCGGCCCCCTGCTGCATGCCCTGTACCGCCATCTCGGTGTCGGTCCATCCCGGGCAGACCGCGTTTACGGTGATCCGGCGGGGCGCCAACTCCAGGGCCAGCGCGCGGGTGAAGCCCAGGACCCCGTGCTTCGCGGCGCAATACGCCGTGTAGCCGGCGGCGCCGAAGCGGCCGGCCACAGACGACATGTTGATGATCCGCCCGCCGTCCGCCAGCAGCGATATCGCCTCGCGGGTGACGAGGTACATGCCGGTCAGGTTGGTGTCGATCGTCTGTCGCCAGCGCTCGACGCTGGACCCCTCGACCGGCTCGCAGCCGCCGATGCCGGCGTTGTTGACCAGTATGTCGAGCCGGCTCGAGGCCTCCTGCAGCCTGGCCATGGCCGAGGCGATCGAGCCCTGGTCCGTGACGTCCATCTCGATCGCCAGCGCTCGCCCGCCTCGGCCTTCGATCTCGGCCGCGGTGGCGTGCAGGTGACTGCGGGTGCGCCCCGCGACGGCCACCAGCGTGTCGGGGCCCGCCAGCGCTCGGGCAATGGCGCGCCCGATGCCGCGACCGCCTCCGGTCACGAGGGAGACCCGCATCAGGAACGTCTGTAGCGCGATTCGCGAGGCGACGGAACGGACGGCGGTGGGCTGATCAGGGGCGCGGAAAGAGTCTTGCCGCGCGGCATCTGTCGATGGCAACCAGCGGGGCCGGTGACCATGACAGATGCGCGCTCCTTCCCTGACGTATCGGAAACGTCGCCCGCCTCTCTGCCGGCGGTTCTCGGTCGAGCGGGCTCGTTCGGGCTCAGAACTTCTTCGCCGGGACGCACTTGGCGACGCGGTTGCCGTCGCCGAGCGGGGTCGGCGGCTTTTCGTCGCAGGGGTGCGGGCTGCCGTCCCATCCGCACACCGTATCGCACTGCATGCCGATCGATTCGCACAGCTTGTCGAAGGTGTTGCCCTTGTCCGCTGGCACCTCGACCCGCCGGATCAGGGCGTGGCGGCCGTCGGCATCGGCACAGGCCCGCTGGAGCTCATCGTTTCGCTGTTGCGGCGATGAGTTCTTGAAGCCGTACCACCCCTCTGCGTACACTTCGGCGCCGTTCACGACGGCCCGCGTAGCGAAGAGCAGTCCGGCGGCCAGGGCGAGATGCATCCATGTCTTCGTCATGTTCCCTCCGTTCTGGACGCGGCGCGAGGCGGCCTCATGGCGCGCCCCCCTACGTTAGTCATCGCGCGACTGTCAAGGCGGTTGCGGGCTCGAATCCGGGCCGAGGCGCTCAATCGCTGACGTGAACCTCGCCGCGCGGGCTGCGCGACGGTTCGGCCGCCGGCGCGTCGCCCCGGCGTCGGAGCTTCGGCAACACGTCTTTCGCCAGCCGTTCGAGCGAGGCGGAGGTCAGATCGAAGTCGAGGTCGCACGGGTAGACGATGACTTCGTCGACCCCGCACTCGGCGAGCGCCTGCAGCCGTTCGGCGACGTGATCGACATCGCCGGCGATGATCAGGTCGTCGAATACCTCCTCCCACGACACGGTCTTGAAGAGGTGCACCATCGGCGCCCACTGCCCGTACCGCTCCACCCACACCGGATCGTCCGTGTCGCCCCAGAATTCGGCGGAGGCTCTGACGTAGGCCATCACCGACTCGCGCGCCTCGCGGAACGCCGCCTCGCGCGTGGCGCCGACGTAGACGATCTCGTTGTGCGCGCCGCGCAGGTGCGGGCGGCCGTACTTGCGCTTGGCGGCCGCCCACGGCTCGAAGGCCGTGCGCTTGAGCGTCTCGAGCGGCGTCAGGTAGGGGCCGACGAGGCCGTGAAAACCGCGCCCGGCCACCTTGTCGAACGAGCCCGGCGAAACCATGGCCTGGAAGATCGGCGGATGCGGCGACTGGAACGGGCGCGGATACACCACGACGTCCTGCACCTGATGGAAGCGGCCGTGGAACGAGAACGGCGCGTCGGAGGTCCAGGCGCGCAGGAGGAGATCGACGCCCTCATCGAAGCGCGCCTGGGCTTCCTCCATGGGGACGCAGAAGCCGGAGAACTCGAGCGGAAACAGGCCGCGACCGATGCCGGCGTCGACCCGCCCGTGCGAGATGTGGTCGAGGGTGGCGAGCTGCTCGGCGACGGTGATCGGGTGGTTGAGCGGCAGCACCGACACGGCGAGGCCGAGGCGAATCCGGCTGGTCAGCGCCGCGGCGGCCGCCAAGGTGACCGCCGAGGCGGGACGGCTGTAGCGCACGAAGTGGTGCTCGGTAATCCACACGGTGCTGAACCCCCACTCCTCGGCCAGGCGGATGCGGGCCAGCACCTCGTCGAACTTTTCCGGCGGGCGGGTCGTGCCGCCCTGATGCAGGGGGTTGATGATCAGGCCGAGATCCATGCCGTCTCTCCTCTCATCCGTTCATCCGTACTGCGCGAGACGGTCTCTCCCGTCACTCGGCGAACGCCTCGATCATGGCCTGGTGGTTGGCCTTGGTCTCCTCCCGGTCGGTGAAGAAGAAAGGACAGAAGAGCAGGGGAGTCTCGAAGAGGCCGTCGAAGGCCTTCATCTGCTGGCGGACATCATCCGGCGTGCCGGCCAAGATGAGCGTGTCGACCATCTCCTCCGTCACGTTGTCGATCATGGCGGGGATGTCGTGCCGCTGCATGGCGGCGCGGATCTTCATCTTCGGCTCGGTGAACCCCATCGGATCCAGCACGACGTCGAAGTACGGCAGGGTCGAGTAGAAGGCGATCAGGTGGCGGCCGAAGCGGCGCGCCTGCTTGCGGTCCTTGTTCACCGAGCAGGGCTTGATGGCGGCGATCTCGTAGTGTTTCGGGTTGCGCCCGGAGGCCGCCATGCCCTTCTTCAGCATCGGATGGGCGACCTCGGTCAAGTACTTCGGCGTGTTGAGCGTGTTCAGAATCACGCCGTCGCCGTGCGAGCCGGCCAGGCGCAGCATCGGCGGCATCACCGCCGCCAGATAGATGGGAATCGACTCGTAGGGGGCCGGAATGAAGCGGCGATAGTCCTTCACGGTGTAGAACTCACCGCGGTAGCTGACCGCCTTGGTCGGGGTCGAGGTCCACAGCGTGCGGACGCACTCGACGTAATCCCGCATGCGCGACACCGGCTTGTCGTAGCTGAGGCCGTACCAGTCCTCGTTGACGAAGCGCGGCGCCGTGCCGAGGCCGAGGACGAACTTGCCGTGCGTCACCTCGGCCATCGCCATGGCCGTGAGCTCGGTGCTGAGCGGCGGGCGGGCGAAGTGGATCACCCCGGTGCCGACCCGCACGTTCGGTGCCGCGTTGGCCATGGCGACCAGCATCACGATCCCGTCGCGCCATAGCTCGGTCGACCAGAGACTCTCCGCTCCCGCCTGGGCGGCGAGCTTCGAGTACTGGATGATCTCGTCCATGGTGAGGTTCTCGCCGCTGAACAGCACGCCCCATTTGCGTTTGTTCTTGCCCGCCATGGTGGCTCTCCTTGTCGTCACCCGAGACCGCCGCACTCGACGTTGCACACGCCGGCGCGGCGCAGGTCCTCCACTGGCTCCCTCGCCGCCTTTCTCTACCACGCCCGGGCCCCAGCCGACTACGGGATTTTTCCGCCCGGCAGCCCGCCCGCGGTCCTGGTGTCGGCACCGATGCGCCCGGGGGCCGAAAACTTCTTGACAAGCGCCACGCATCTGGCGCAGGTTCGAGCTGCGCTGGTGGATACCGAGGTGCCGTGCATCTCTAAGCAAGGCATTCGAAACATCGCAAAAGGAGGGACCATGATGACAAGGTTCACCCGGGTCGCGGCAGCGGCCTGTACCCTCGGGTTGGTCGTGCCCGCGTTCGCCGCCGACGAGAAGGACGCCCCGGCGCCCGAGGCGCTGGAGAAGGCCGAGACGGTCGGGGTGTTCTCGAAGATGATCGGCGGCAAGGAATGGCGCGTCGAGCCGATCGCGGGAACGAAGAACTTCAAGGTCACGTGGGGCGATGAAACCGTGACCTGGACGCCCAAGCCGTGGCAGCCGAAGGAGCTGCAGGAGAAGGGGCCCCGCTATTACTACGAGAGCTTCGCGGACACGCCCTACCCGCCGATCAACATCAGCATGGACGAGCGGGCCAAGCAGGAGGGCTACGATGTCATGCGCGGCTGGACCTTGGTCGAGGACGGCTCGACGTACCTCGACTGGAAGGGCGGCTTCTGTTTCGACATCATCGCCGCCGGCGGCGGGGTGCGGACGCGCTGTGGGATCGAGTGGAAGAAGGCCTACGTGCGGCCCGAGCACAAGGCGGTCTACGACTCGACCCAACCGCCGATGTTGAACAAGCGGTTCATCGTCCTCACCGCCCCGCGCACAGTGCGTGGCGTCGGCTTCGTCACCTACGTCTACGACGATCCGGTGAAGGAACAGGACAACTGGCTGTACCTCCCCTCGGTGCGCAAGGTGCGCCGGCTGGCGACGGCGAGCAAGCAGGACTACTTCGCCGGCACGCCGCTGCGCAACGAGGATCTGCCGCAGACCTCACCGTACAACCACAACTACAAGGTCGTGCGCACGGCCCTGTTCGCCGATCCGGGAGCGGAAACCTGGGGCTTTGGCAACTCGGGCTGGGAGCATAAAGAGCAGATGCTCGAGGGCATCGGCTGTCCGCATTGGGTGGTCGAGGTGACGCCGAAAGAGGAGGACTACTGGTTTGCGCGCAAGACGACGTGGGTCAACATGTTCCATTACGGCGTCAGCCTGGAGCAGGCGTACGATGAAAAGGGCGACCCGATTCGGACGGTGGCATACAGTCACAAGCCCGCCGATCTCGTCGACCCGAGCGCTCCGCGCGGCTACCTGATCTGGACCCATTCTCCCCAGCACGACCTGCGCACGGGGTATCGGGCCCTCTTCTGGGGAGCGCAGCGGCGCAAAGGCGTGGCGTGGGAAGAGTCGTTCTTCGACACCAACTACACGGAGGATATCTTCAACCCGGACCTCCTGCCCAACGAGTACACCAGCACCCTCGAGTTCGGACCGAACCCGGCCAACTGGGTGCGGACGCCCGATCCCTGGCCACAGCCCGCGGACGTCATCACCGGACCGTAGCGTTCACGAGGTGCGGACGTCTCCGCAGCGCCGCCCGTGGGCGCCGGAGGCGAACCGCGCGGTGCAGGTACCAGGTATGTTGAAAGTGTGAGGCGGAGCCGAGGGGGGGCGAACGCTCCTCCTCGGGTGGTCGTGTAATCGCGAGGGGGCGAATGCCGAACACAAGAGAATCTGGTCTCGCGGCACTCGGGCGCTTTGTCGTTCAATACCGAGTCCTGCTGCTCGGGGTCGGCGCTGCGTGGCTGGTGATCGCGACCTACCTGACGCTCAATTTCAGGCTGCACGACGAGCCCGGGGCGTGGGCGCCACCGGGACATCCGCTGGTCCAGCGGGCGAAGGAGATCGAGAAGCAATTCGGCGGCGCCAATCACCTCGTCATCATGGTCAGCCCCCGCCAGGGCGACGTCTTCAACGCGGTCACACTGGGCAAGGTGGAAACCATCACCGACGCCGTGTTGAAGATGAAGGGAGTGATTCCCTACACCGTGCGCTCGGTCGGCGGGTTGAGCGCCCGCTACATGAAGTTCTTCGTCAGCGAGCAGGGTGAGGAGGTCATCGAGAACAAGCCGCTCATGGAAAAGGCGCCCGCGGACGGCGATACCGACGCGCTGGCGCGGATCCGCTGGGGGGCGGAGAACAACCCGCTCGTCCTGGGTCCGCTGGTGGCCCCGGACGGCAAGGCGACCCTGATCGAAGCCGATTTCCGCACCGCCCCAGTGGAAGATTCGATGGGCCGGGTGCTGCCCTACACCGACCCGGTGGAGGTCTACCGGCAGGTCGAGCCGCTGACGCAGCGTCTCACCGACGAGCACGACCTCGTCGAGGCGAGTGGCACGCCGATCATCATCGGCTGGGTCAACAGTGTGGGGCTCATTTACGTCGGCGCGGGCTTCGCCGCCTTCGTCGTCGTGCTCGGTGTGGTGCTGCTCGGCTTCATGCGGTCCTGGTCAGGTGCCGTCTTGCCGATCGCGGTGGGCCTGTACGCCTCGGTATCGGGGGCAGGCATCTATCACCTGGTGTTCGGCGACGTGCTCGGTTCGGCGTCGGCGCTGCTCGCCCCGTTCATCGTCGTCGCCGCCGGCTCGTGCCACGCGGTGCAGTACCTGCGCCGCTTGTTCGACGACTCGCTGCCGAACATGGCCGACGCCACGGAAGCGCTCGTCGACACCTTCGCTTCGCGCTTCATGCCGATGCTGGTTTCGCTGCTGTCGGATGTGATCGCCTTTGTCGTCCTCTGCTTCGTGCCATTCGAGAACGTCGCGGTGCTGGGCAAGATGACGGTGCTGGGCCTCGCCTCGGTCACGGTGGCGGAGTTCTTCCTCCTCACCCCGGCGCTCTATTACGTCGCGCGCTCGATGCCGGTCGGGGTGAGTGGGCCGGCGGAGGCGGGGCCGTCGCGGCTCGACCGAACGATCGAACACGGCGTGCGGATCCTGGTCGACAGCCGAATCGCGCAGGGGGTCGTTTGCGCGGTGATCGTCGGACTCTTGATCTGGTCGCTGGCGATCATCCCGAAGTTGCAGTTCGCCCAGGACAACACCTACGCCATCCACAATCAGCTCACCCGCTCCTGGGAGGGCAACGACATCTACAACATGGAGATGCGCATCCGCCAACACTTCGGCGGCGTCTATCCGCTGGTCGTGATCGCGCGCACGAAAGGGCCGGTGGAGCACCCGTCCGGCGCGGAAAAGGCCGACGCCGACGATCAGCTCGCTGTCTCGTCGGTGCGCATCAACGAGGACCTGGAGGTGCTGCGTCAGATCGACGCGTTCCAAGGCGCGATGAAACGGGTGGACGGCGTGGCGGGGACGCTGGCGTTGCCCGACTATTTGAAGGTGATGAACCGGCTGATGCGCGGCGGCACGCCGGATGCCTTCGTCTTGCCGCCCAACGAACGCAGCCTCGGCGAGTATGTCTTTCTGTACGAGGACAGCGAGCCGGGCCTGTTCGACGCGGTGTTGAGCCCGACGCACGATGCCGCGGCGATCGTGGTGCAGGTGCGCGATACCGGGTTCGAGACGGTGACCCGTGTCATGGACGCGGCCAACGCCGCATCGGCGCGCCACCTGGAGGGTCCGAAGCTGTCCGGTGTCATCGGCGGCGGAGCGATCGCCATCGCCCAGGCGTTCAACGATAGCATCGGCAAGTGGCTGTTTCTCGGCACCGTCCTGTCGATGGGCGCGACCTTCATCCTGCTCGTCTTGATGCTGCGCAACGTCACCATGCCGGTACTGCTGATGATCCCACTCGCCCTCGGCGTCGTCGTGTGGCTGCTGGTCATGTATCTCGCCGGCGTCCCGATGGACTCGAACACCACGGCGGCCCTGGCGATTGCGAGCGGCGTCGGGGTGGATTCGGAAGTCTATCTCCTCTATCGCGTGCGCGAGGAATACCAGCGCTGTCGCGACTTCCGCGAGGCGTTCATACAGGGGTTCGTGAAGATTCGGCGCGCCTTGGTGGTATCCAACGTCGCCCTGATCATCGGCTGCTGGGCGCTCATTCCGACGCCGTTGTACCTGGGGAGTATCGGCTTCGGGATGGGCCTGATCCTACTCATGTCCTTTGTCTTCTCGAGCCTCGCGGCGGTGTTCTGGACAGTGATCAGGCCGTCGTACCTGACCTCGATCGAAGACGCGGACGCGGCGATTCCCGCGCCCGCGCGTGCCTGAGCCAGCAGAGCGTCGAAAATTGATCCTCCCCGTTTGGGGGGGGAGGAAAAGGGGGGAGCTCATGAACAAGCACGGTAGGGTGGGGGGGCGGTCGGCGCGAAAACGCGTCGCATGGTGCCTGGCAGCCGCCTGTGGGTTGTTGCTCGGCTCGCCGGTTTCGGCATACGAGATGACCGAATACGACGCCTGGATCCAGGGCTTCGTGCGCAACCGCACCGGCGTCTTTCTCAACGGTGGACGCAACTGTACGCCGCCGGGCCAGGCGTCGAATGTGTGGCAAGGTATTCCCGGTTGCCCGCCGAATGGCGGACAGAACAACGTCGTCGACCGCTTCGAGCAATCGGTCTGGCTCGAGGGCAAGAAGCGCTTCTCGAGGAGCCTCTCGGCGACGCTCAAGCTGCGCGCCTTCGTCGACAACGTCTTCGACGTGCAGGAGGGGACGAGCCGGTGGAGCGGCACGCGCATGGCGGTGACCAACCTGTCGAACACCTGGTCGCTGGCTTACGACGACTTCCTGCGCGAGGCGTTCATCGACTACTCGCTCGACGAGATGCCGAAGGAGTACGGCACCCTCTTCACCCGCCTCGGCAAGCAGCAGGTGGTGTGGGGCAAGGCCGACGGCTTCCGCCTGCTCGACCTAATCAACTCGCAGGATTTCCGCGAGCCGTTCTATGCCGTCTTCGAGGAGGTGCGGATTCCGCTCTGGATGGTGCGCCTCGACTACGGGTTGCCGCGCCAGGTCCTGGAAGATGCCAGTATGCAGGTGGTGTTCTCGCCGCTCTACCAGAGCGACACCTTCCCACCCGCCCTCGTCTCGCCGTGGTCCTTCCGCGCCTTCGACACCTTCCAGCAGGGGGTCAACGCGCTGGGGATTCCGGTCATCGAGAACCTCTTCGACCAACCGGTGGACCCGGCGGCGAACTTCGCCAACGCGGAGGCGGGGGCGCGCTGGTCGCACTGGATCCAGAACTTCGGCTATACGCTGAACTACTACTGGGACTGGTCCAACCTGCCGCACGCGAAGTTCGAAGTTCGCCCGCAACAGCCACCGCAGCGGCAGTTCGTCTACAAGAACACCCCTGATCGGGTGCACAAGATCGGCGCCTCGTTCGACTACAACATTTACGAGTTGCCGCTGATCGGGTGGAAGAACTTCGTCCTGCGTGCCGAGCTGCTGGGCTCGATCGGCGCGCCGTTCTACGCCCGCTACCTCGATCAGACGTTCAACGCCTTTTATCTCCGCAACACGTTGGACTACGTCTTCGGCCTCGACAAGTACGTCTACGGCATCCCGCTGATCCTGCCGGCCGCCAACACCGAGACGCTCCTCAGCGCCCAGCTCTTCCAGAGCTTCGTTCCCAACGCGCGCGGCTTCGTGACCGAGAATAGCCCGGGGATCGGCCCGATAAAGAACTGCTTGACCAACGCCGGCGGGGCGTGCCTGAACGAGGTCAAGACGGCGGTGACGTTCTTTGCTCAAAACACCTCGATGGCGGACCGGCTGACCAGCGAGCTCCTGGCCTACTACTCGGATGCTGGCGAGTGGTGGTTCCGCCCGCGCTTCTCCTACGACTTCACGGACCGCTTCCGCGCCGAGATCGGCGGCAACTTCTTCATCGGCCACACCAATGACTTCGTCGGTGGCTTCGCCCGCAAGGGCTCGCAGAACCTGTTCATCGACCTGCGCTACCAGTTCTTCTAGAGCGAGAGGATCGTGCGCCAGCCGGCCGCCGTGCGGCATAGCCGGGGGGGAGGGCCCAGGCTCTGGGCTCTCCCCCTGGTGCTGGCGCTGACGTGGTTGGCGGCGACCGCGAGCGTCGCCGCCGCCGAGGAGACGCCGAGCCAGGCGAGCCCGCCCGGCGAGCCGGCGGAGTGCTCGGAGGCGCGCGCGCTCTGCCAGCAGGCCCAGCAGAGCGAGCGCGAGTTCGAGACGGCCAGGCTGCGCGTCGAGGCCGACGCGACGACGGAGAACGTCGGCCGCTATCGCGACGCTTTCTTGGACAGCGAACTGGCGCTGTCCAAGCTGCGCCGGGCGGCCATGGCGTCGGGCCGCGCTCACGGGCACGTGCTGAGTTGCTTTCATGACTGCCCGGTGTTGAGGGAATTTTTCGACCGTTCCCGCGCCAACCAACCCTCGGGGTGACGGGCGCAACGATCGACGACCCGCGCCCGGGCCGTCGCCGCGGGAGCTGGGCCCGGTGGGCCCAGGTGCCGGCGGCTGCCGCCCCTCGCTCGCAACGCATCGGCGCTCGAACAGTTCGACACGGTAGAGCGGCTGTGTGCTATAGGCCATGGCCGCAGCGGAGGTGAGCATGAGCACGATGTACCTGGATCTCCTGGGCAGCCAGACGCGCCTGGTCGAAGGGCGCAAGTATACGACGCGGGTGATCGAGGCCGGCAGCGGTGAGGCGCTCGTCCTCATGCACGGCGGCGGCGGCCACGCCGAGAGTTGGACGCGCAACGTCATGCGCCTGTCGCAGTGGTTTCGCGTCCTGGCCATCGACTTCATCTGGCACGGCTATTCGTCCAAGCCGCCGTTTCGCGCCGGCAACTGGTGCCAGCAGTTCAGCGAGCAGGTCCTCGACTTGCTCGACACCCTGGGCATCCAGAAGGCCCATATCGAAGGCGAGTCGCTGGGCGGCTGGATCGTCTTCGACCTGGCGCTCAACCACCCCGATCGCGTCCTCAAGGCGATTCCCAACACCGCCTGGGGGATGAAGTTCGCGCCCGGCTCGGTGAAGCTGGAAGGGGCCGACCTGGCGACGCTGCGCGAGCGCTCACTCGCCGCCCTGGCCAACCCGACCCACGAGACCCTGCGCAAGCGCATGGAGTGGTTGATGGCCTCGCCGGACCAGGTGACCGATGAGCTGGTCGAGACGCGGCGCCACATCTGGAGCCTGCCCGAGACGCGCAAGTCGCTGACCGAATACTACGACCAACTCTTCCGCCCCGAGGTCGACGGCTACCTGTTCGGCGAAGACGATCTGCGCCGCATCCGCGTGCCGACGCTGGTGCTGTGGACGGACAAGAATCCCTTCCACGGCGTCGACTCGGCCGAGCGCTTGGCGCAGCTCATCCCCGGCGCCAAGCTCTACATCATGAAGAACGCCGCCCACTGGCCGCAGTGGGAGCACGCCGAGGAGCACGACCGGGTCGTGCGGGAGTTCCTGAAAAGCTAGCCTTGAGCGGACAAAAAGCAAACCGCGAAGAACGCGAAGATCACGCGGCGAGAAGAGCGGAGAGCACGTCGTGGCCCCAAATCCAACCGCATTGGAAACCAGCTTGGCGCCGCGTGGCTGGTGTTCTCTCGTGGCGCCTCTTCGTGTTCTTCGTGGTGGAAGATTTCTGACTCATCAAGGCGAAGCGAGACCACAACCGTAGACAGGCGGAGGTGCAGAGAGCCATGGCCGGCGTCAGCATTCCTGTCACGCCGCGGCCGCTCACCGCGGAGCGGCGGCGCATGATCGAGCAGGCCTGGGCTGCCGTCGACCCGCAGCAGTTGGCGCGTCTGGTGGCCGACATGGTGAACATCCCGAGCCCGCCCGGTGGCGAGCGCCGGCTGGCCGAGTTCATGACCGCGTGGATGCAGGGCGCCGGCCTGGATACCGTCTACCAGCCGGTCGACGAGCATCAGGGCAACGCGGTCGGGCGGCTGCGCGGCAGCGGCGGCGGGCCGGAGCTGCTGCTCTGGGGCGAGCTCGATACCTGCCTCGGCATCCCCGCCGAAGAGCACCTCGGCATGGGCGACACCTCGCGGCCCGAACTGCGGGCCGAGGCGACGCTGCGCGACGGCTATATCGTCGGCCTCGGCGCCGAGAACCCGAAGGGGCTGGCGGCCTGCGCCGCGATCGCCGTCGCGGCGGTGGCCAAGACCAAGGTGCCGCTCAAGGGCGACGTGGTGCTCGGCATGCCGGGCGGCGGCATGCCGACCAGCGCCTGGGATCCGGCCAACCCGCGCCAGAACGTCGCCCACGGGGCGGGCTGCGAGTTCATGCTGCAGCAGGGCGTCACGCCCGATTTTGCCATCGCCCCCAAGCCCGTCTACGCGGTGTCCTGGGAAGAGGCCGGCCTGTGCTGGTTCCGCGTCACCGTGAAGGGGAATTTCGGGTACTCCGGCACGCGCCACATCGTGCCGTACGACAACGCCATCAGCAACGCCGCCAAGGTGATCCTGGGCCTCGAGGAATGGCTGCCCGAGTACGCGCGCCGCAGTCAGAAGGGCATCGTCGCGCCGCAGGGGATCATCGGCGCGATCGAGGGCGGCTGCGCATACAAGCCGTCCTTCTACCCCGACGTCTGCCATCTCTATCTCGACCTCCGCGTCCACCCCGACACGCGCCCGATGGACGTCAAGCGCCAGCTCGAGGCGGCGCTCGCCGCCATCTGCGCCCGCCATCCGGGGCTGGCGGTGGAGACCGAGATGACGCTGGCCATTCCGGGCTCGCGTACCGATCCGCAGAACTGGATCGTGCAGTCGTGCATGCGCGCCTGGGAGTTCGTCGAGGGGCGGCCGCACGTCTACGACGCCTTTCACAGCGGCGCCACCGACGTCAACGTGCTGCGCGCCCGCGGCGTGCCGGTGGCGCGCCTCGGCTTCCCGCCGCTCGACCTGCCGCCGGGGGCGCCGCCGCCGGATCTCGCCACCTGGATGGGCACGCTGCGCGCCGAGAACACCATCAAGCTGGTGCGATGTCTGATCTTCGCCATCATCGAGACCTGCACGGCGAGCGTCGAGGAGGTCGGCCTGGCGCGCTGACGGTGTGGGGATGAGAGCGCTGCGGTTCCACGGCCCGGGTCTGCCCCTGCGTGTCGAGGAGGTGGCGATGCCGGAGCCCGGGCCGGGCGATGTCCTGCTCGAGGTCCGAGCCGCCGCCATCCTGCCGAACATGAGTGCGCTGTTGGCGCACCCGGCGCCGTTTCCCGTCCGCCGCCCGACGCCGCCCTATACGGTCGGCTGCGGCGGGGTGACGGGGATCGTGCGAGCGGTCGGTCCGGGGACGGAGGGATTTCGCCTCGGTGACCGCGTCTTCGCCAGCGAGATTCTCGCCTGCGGCGCCTGTCGCTACTGCCGCAGCGGCTGGCGCAACTACTGTGATGCCGGAGCGGAAATGGGGTTGTTTGCATACAGCCCCGCCGGCGACGCGCTCTTGGCGCGCTACCCCGACGGCGCGCTGGCCGAGTACGCCCGCATCCCGGCCTCACAGCTGGCGCGTCTGCCGGACGGGGTCGACTTCGAGGCCAGCGTGCGGCTCGGCTACTGGGCGATTCCTTATCGCGGCATGAAAGGGCGCGGCGTCGATCCCGGGGCGGTGATCGCCATCGCCGGCGCTAGCGGCCACATGGGGGTCGGCGCGGTGCTGAGCGCGCTCGCCCGCGGTGTCGCGCACATCTTCGCCGTGGCGCGCGACCGCGACCGCCTGGCGGAGATCGCCGCCCTGGCGCCGGACCGAGTGACGCCGCTGTCGGTACGCGACGGCCCAGTGGCGCCGCGGCTGCGCGAGCACACCGGCGGTCGCGGGGTCGACGTGCTGGTCGACACCCAGGGCTTTGCCGACCCCTCGACGACGATGGATGCGGCCGAGGCGGTGGTCCCACACGGGCAGATCGTCCTCGTCGGTGGCGTGCAAGGACCGGTGCCGCTGCGCTACGATTGGTACGCGTGGCGCGGCATGACGGTCTCGGGCTCGCTCAACTACCTACTCAGTGACGTCCAGGAGCTGGCCGATTTGCTGGCGGCCGGCCTGCTGGCGGCCGATCGCATCCGCGTCAAGCCCTATGCCCTCGAGCAGGTCGAACAGGCGATGCGCGACATCCCGACCCTGCCGAGCGCCTTCTGGTCGCCGGTCGTGCGGCCGCATGCGGGGGGCGCGTGAAGCGCTGTGACGGCAAGCGGCTCGCCGCCGATCTCGCCGCGTTGGCGCGCATCGGCGCCACGCCGGAGGGCGGCGTCACGCGCCTCGCCTTCTCGCCGCAGGACGCCGAGGCACGCACCCTGGTGGCCGAGTGGATGCGCGAAGCGGGGTTGGCGGTGCGCACCGATGCCGCCGGCAACCTGATCGGGCGGCGCGAGGGACGCGATGAGCGACGCGCCATCGCCGTCGGCTCGCACATCGACACGGTGCCCAACGGCGGCCGCTACGACGGTGCCCTCGGCGTGCTGGCCGGCATCGAGTGTGCCCGCACCCTGGCAGCCGAGCGCCTGCCGCTGCGCCACGCCTTCGAGGTGATCGCCTTCGCCAACGAGGAAGGGGCGCGACGCAGCGCCTGGCTCCTCGGCAGCCGCGCCTTGGCCGGCCTCCTCGAGGCGGGCGAGCTGGCGCGGCCAGACGAAGAAGGCGTCACCGCCGTCGCTCGCCTCGCCGCCTTCGCCGGCGGAGTCGAAGACATCGCCCGGGCACGCCGGCCGCCATCCGACTTCCGCGCCTACCTCGAGCTGCACGTCGAGCAAGGGCCGACGCTCGAAGCGCTGGGCTGCCCGATCGGTGTCGTCGAAGGCATCACCGGGCGCGTCTCGCTCGAGGTCACCGTAGAGGGCGCCGCCGCCCACGCCGGCACGACACCGATGGAGATGCGCCACGACGCGCTGGTGGCCGCCGCGGAAGTGGTGCTCGCCGTGCGCCGTTTGGCCGCAGAAGAACGCCTGACGCGCGTCGGCACCGTCGGGCAATTGGCCGTCGAGCCCAACGCGCTCAACATCGTACCCGGTCGGGCTCGGCTGGCGCTCGAGTTTCGCGACGCTTCGGACGAGGCGCTGGCCAAGGTAGCCGAGCGGCTCCGGCAGGCGGCGGCGGACATCGCCGCGCGCACCGGTACGGCGATCGAGGTGCGGCACCTCAGCACGACCCGTCACGTGCCGACCAGCGAGGCGATGCGCGCGGTCATCGAGCGCGCCGCGCGAGCCTGCGGGCTGCGCACGCACCGCATGCCGAGCGGCGCCGGGCACGACGCCATGGCGATGGGCAATCTGACCGAGATGGGGATGATCTTCGTGCCCAGCGTCGGCGGGATCAGTCATTCCCCCTACGAGCTCACCAGTCCGCAAGCCTGTGCCGATGGCTGCGACGTGTTGCTGAACGCGATCGTCGAGGTCGACCAGCAGCCGGCGGCGGGAAAGGAGAACTGACATGCCTCTCGTGCTCGGCTTGGCGTCCTCGCACGCGCCCTCGATGTTCGCCGAGGTCGAGGACTGGCCGGCGATCTACGGCACGCTGACACAGGGCGATCCGCACATTCCCATGTTCGCCGAGATCCTGCGCGGCTTCACGCCCGTCCCCCAGCCGCCGACGGCGGCGGCGGAGACGCCGGCGGTGCTGCGCGAGTACCGCGCCCGCCTCGACAGCGCCTTCGCCACCATGCGTGAGCGCCTGCGGGCGAGCGGTGCCAAGGCGCTGATCATCTTCGGCGACGACCAGGGCGAGTATCTCAGCCCCGACGTGATGATGGCCTTCTGCTGCTTCGTCGCCGACGAGATTCCGGGCACGCAGAGCCTCTACGTCCTCGGCCAGCTCGAGGACGAGCACCGTATCCGCCTGCGCTCCCGCCCCGATCTGGCGCGCCACCTGTTGCGCCATCTCGGCGCCGCCGATTTCGACGTCGCCTGGAACGACGGCCGGCATCCGAGTGGGCGCCTCACCGGCCTCGGCCACGCCTTCTGCCACCCGCTGATCAAGCTGCTGCCCGAGCTCGACATCCCGGTCATCCCGTTTCACGTCAACGCCTACTTCGAGCCGCTGCCCTCGGCGCGGCGCTGCTACGAGCTCGGCCGCGTGGTGGCGCGCGCCCTGGCGGAGTGGCCGGAACCGGTCGCCATCTACGGCTCGGGCGGTCTCTCGCACGATCCGTTCGGGCCGCGCTCGGGCTGGATCGACTGCGAGCTCGACCGCTGGGTGCTCGAGCAGATCCGCCTGGGCGCGACGGAGAACCTCTGCGAGCTCTTCAAGTTCGATTCCGGCACGCTGCGCGGCGGGACGGCGGAGATCCGCAGCTGGATCGTCGTCGCCGGCGCCTACCATGGTGTCGCGGCCGACGTGTTAGACTATATTCCAGCCCACCATAGCGTCACCGGCCTCGGCCTAGCGTGCTGGCCCAGAGGCGAGTGAGGCAAGGAGAGCGGTCATGGAGAAGCGACTGACGAGCGGGGAGATCGGGGAGATCGAGGCGCTGAGCAAGGTCATCGACACCGACCATGCGGTGCGCGAGGCGCAGCGCACCAAGCCGTATCAGAAATACCTCGAGGCCGAGCTCGGCCTGCGCAACCACTGGTATCCCATCTTCTTCAGCAAGGAGCTCGCAGAGGGCGAGGTGCGCGGCGAGATGCTGCTCGGCGAGCGCATCCTCTACAAGCGCGCCGGCGGCAAGGTGTACGGCGTCGCCGACCGCTGCCCGCACCGCGGCGTGGCCTTCTCGGCCCGGCCCGAATGCTACTCGAAGAACACCGTCACCTGCTGGTTCCACGGCTTCACCTTCGACGTGCGCGACGGCAAGCTGGTCACCGTGCTGACCGAGACCGACAGCAGCGTGGTGGGCAAGATGACCGTGCGCCCCTACCCGGTGGAGGAGATCAACGGCGTCGTCTTCACCTTCGTCGGCGACCTCGATCCGCCGCCGCCCGTGGCGCATGACATCCAACCCAAGTTTTTCACCCCGGGGCTCGTCTTCCACCCCTGTATGCGCCACAAGCTCACCTGTAACTGGCGCCTCGCGGCCGAGCTCGGCTACGACGCCGCGCACATCTACGGCCACCGCACGGCCGAGCTGCTGAAGCACTTCGACCTCGCTCTGCCGCTCTCGACCTACCCGTCCCGGAAGGACGTCGTCCGCGTCAGCGACGGCGAGGGGCCGAAGGGCGTGATCAAGCGCGACGATGTCTGCGTGTGGAAGGCAGAGGTCGAGGGCACGGTCGTCACCGTGCCGAACATCGATCCCGACAATCCGCCCGAGGAGCTGGCGATGGATGTCGGCCTGTTCATGCCCTGCGGCCTGGAGGTCGATCCGTTCCCGCTGCCGGACACGATTCACTTCGAGTGGTACGTCCCGGTCGACGAGGACCACCACATGTACATGATCACCCACGCCTATGCGGCGAAAGACGCCGCCGACGAGGTGCGTTTCCACGATGAATTCGAGCGCGTGCTCGGGCCGCTCATCTGGCAGCCGCCGGGCGTGCAGCCGGAGGGGTTCAACAACTACGACGCCTTCATCCGCGAGCAGATCCACCACATGTACAAGCACGAGGGGTTCTGGCAGCGCGAGCGGCTCTACAAGCCGGACTACATCATCGTGCAGTGGCGCATGCTGGTGTCGAAGTACCTGCGCGGCATCCAGCGCCGCACCGGCGACTGGGCGCGGACGAACGGCTGGTCGCCGACCGGCGACGGCTATTCACCCCGGCGCTCGCCGGGGAAGTGGTAGGGGAAGAAAAGACCCCCCGCGAACCCACCGATCAAGAGTGAGAAGGGCTATCTGTCTCCTTAGCCTTGATCGGACAAAGAAATTCAACGCAGAGGCGCGGAGAACGCGGAGCACGAGGGTCTGGCGGGATGCTGAAAAACCCGCCGCTCACCCTGAGCCCGTCGAAGGGTGAGCGGCGGGT
>CAYYWP010000062.1:0-5783 GCA_964475125.1 uncultured Binatia bacterium (SeqCode)
GTCGCCTGACGATCGTGAACGCGTCCCGCACATTGGCAGCGACGGCACCGCCCGGCGCCGAACGCCCGCATGCACCTCTGCACTGCGGCACCGGCTCGTCGCGGCAGGGCGACCGCCAGGCGGCACGGCGTGGGCACGCCGCGCCCTCGAGCCTCGCAGCCGCGGGACGACGCCCATCACGCTAGCGGGACCCCTCCGCTCCGAGCGCTCGCCGCTGATCGACTGTGACCTCTCAGCCCGCTGCGACGTGGCGCGCTTCGAGCGGCGCCCTGCCCCTGGCATTGGCCGGGCTCGCGGCGGCGGGCGCGGCACAAGCGCTGCTCGAGCAGCGGCCGTGGATCGGCGTGGGCGGCTTCGCCGTCGGTGCCTTGCTGTCGGCGCTGTCGGCGCGGCGAACCACGCCGGTTCCCGAGCTACCGATCGCCGCGCCACAGCGGCTGTCAGGGCGTGCCATGGCCGTGTTCAGCATTGGCATCCTGCTCTGTGCCGCGGCCGGCGGGCTGGTGTTCTTGCGCCACCGGCCGCTGCTCACGCACGCAGTATGGGCCGGCGGCCTGCTCGCCCTGGTCGCCTCGGCGGGGCTGGCGCCGCGCGGTGTCCGGGCCGTCCAGCCCCTGGTGCCGTGGCAGCGCGGGGCGCTGCTCGGCGTTCTGACGCTGGCTGCCGTGCTGTTCGGCTGGGCGCTGACCAGTGTGCCACCGGAGGTGCACGGCGACGATGCCGAGGTCGGGCTCGACGCAGCCCGCCTGCTGCTGGTCGATTTCAACCTCTTCGCCCCCGGCTGGTTCGAGCTGCCGCGCTTTCACGCCCTCTCCAAAGCCATCGGCTTGCAGCTCTTCGGCGTCAACCTCCTCGGGCTGCGCATCACCAGCGCGGCGCTGGGCTTGGCCGGCGTCGGGCTGCTGTTTCTGGTCACGCACCGTCTGTGGAGCGCGGATCTCGCTCTGCTCGCCGCCGCGCTGCTGGCCGGCCAGCGCTTCTACGTGCACCTGAGCCGCGCGGGCTACATCTACATCGACACCCCAGTGCTCAGCTTGGTGGTGCTGTGGCTCTTTCTGCGCGCTTGGCAAGAGCGGCGCACCGGCGCCGCCATCCTGTGTGGCGTCGCCCTCGGCGTCGGCATCCAAACCTACTACGCCTCGCGCCTGGTGCCGATCCTGCTGGCACTGACCTGGCTCATCTGGCTGGCGTCGACGCCGCGCCGCGCCTGGCGTGATCAGCTCTGGCCTTTCGCCCTCATCGCGCTGACGGCGCTGGCCGTCGCCGCGCCGATGTTCGGCTTCTCGGCCCACGACTGGGGCGACTTCTGGAGACGCACCCGCGACACCAGCATTTTCGCGGCCGCGGCGCGCCGCCATGTCGCCGCCGGCTACGGCACCTCGGACTTCGCCATCATTCTCGTCAAGCAGTTGCAAGCGGCCGTATCGCTCTTCAACCGGACCGGAGACACCTCGGTGCAGTACGGCCTGCGCGGCGCCCTGCTCGAACCGGTCAGCGCCGCCCTATTCATCGCCGGCTTCGGGATCGCCCTGGCGCGGCTGCGCGAACGCCGCGCCGGCGTCGTGGTGCTGTGGCTCGCCGGGCCGCTCATCGCCGGCGCGGCGCTGACCGTCGATACCCCCTTCTACCCGCGCATCAGCGGGATCGTCCCCTTCGCGGTCCTGCTGGTTGCCATGGCGTTGGCGCACGCGCTGCATGTGCTCCGGGCCGCCGTACCGCAGCCCGCCGGCCGATGGGCCGTCGGCACCCTGTGCGGCGCGGCGCTGACCCTCATCCTGATCGACAACGCGCGCAGCTATTTCATCGACTACGCGCCGCGCCACCGCCACTCGCCCGCGGTCGAGATCGCCACTTTCGTGCGCCGCCACGGCGCCGGCAAGACGACCTACATGGTTGGCGGCGCGCCGGGCTTCTACATCAAGCACGGCGCCATCGCCTTTCTGACCTGGGGCGAGCTGACGCGCGACGTCATCGACCTCGAAGGGTTCCTGCGCCACCCGCCCGATCCACACGCCAGCGCCTTCGTTATCATGCCGCAGGGCAAGGATCTGATCGGGCGCCTGGAAGCCGCGGTCGGCAGTCTGGACGTACACCGGCATTTGAACAGACACGGCGAGGTCGCCTTCTACGGCGCCGTGCCGCGGGTTGCCGGCAGCGCGGCCGATCCACCCGAGTACCTCAGGCAGGCGGCCGAACCGAGCGCCGGCGCGTCAGCTCTCGACGCCGTGCTGGCGGTCGTCAGGCGCCTGCTGATCGCCCTGATGATCGGCACCGGCGTCGTCAGCATCGGTTTGGCTCTGGCGGCATGGTGGCGAGGATCGCGGCCACCAGGCCCGCGCGCACCGCGCCAGTCCTGGGGCATGCGGCTGGCGCACTGGCGCGCGCGCCTCTTCGGGCCCGACGCCCACGAGCGCGCCATCGCCCTGCCGGGCGGCGCCACCGCGTTGCTGCTCGCAGCCGTCCTGGCCGTCGCCCTCGGCCTGCGGGTGTATCGGCTCGCCGATCTGCCGGCTGGCTTCTATTGCGACGAGGCGGGCAACGGCTACAACGCGCACGCCCTGCTGCACAGTGGGCGCGACGAGACCGGCGCACACTGGCCGTTGTACGTGTGGTCGTTCGACGTCAGTTACAAGAACCCGATCTTCATCTACAGCGCGATGCTGCCGATGGCGGTGCTCGGTCCCACCGAGCTCGCGGTCCGCTTGACGGCGGCGCTCTGGGGCGCGGCGACGGTCTTGGCGCTATTCGGGCTCGGCCGCGCGCTCATGGGTCCTCTCGTCGGCCTCGCGGCCGCGCTGTTGCTGGCCGTCTGCCCGTGGCACCTGCACTTCAGTCGCATCGGCTACGAGCTCATCACCTTCCCCTGCGTCTTCGCGCTCGCGCTCACGGCCTTGGTGCGCTGGAGCCGCGGGCAACCGACGCTCGGCTACGGCGGGGTGCTGCTGGGCCTCTGCCTCTACACCTACGCGCCGGCGAAGCTGTTCGTGCCGCTCTTCGGGGCTGGATTCGCGATCCTCTACCGCCGGGCGCTCTGGCGGCGCCGGCGCGAGACCCTGCTGGCGGGCGCGCTGGCCGCGCTGACCGCCGCCCCGGCGGTGATCTTCGATCTGACGCACACCCACCGCGCCGCGACGTACTTGGCCGCGACGGGCGCGTGGGCCGGCAGTGGCGGGCTGTTGGCGCTCGCGCAGCAGTTCGTCGACAACTACGCCGCCTTCTTCTCGCCGACCTTTCTGTTCGCGGCGAGCGATGATCCGATCCTCCGCCACGCCGTGCACGAGCACGGCCAGCTCTATCCGTTCTTCCTACCGCTGCTCGCCCTCGGCGCGCTGACGGTGATCCTGCGCCGCGACCGCGCCCTGTATCTGGTGCCGCTCTGGCTGATCCTCTACCCGGTGGCCGCGGCCTTGATGAACGAGATCCCCAGCGCCTCGCGCGGCATCATCGGCGCCGCCGGGTTCTGCCTCTTGGCCGCCATCGGCGCCGGCGCGGCCTTGCGCCTGATCGGCGCCGTTACCAGCCGGCGCGCCGTCGCCTGGGGCCTGCAGGGCGCCGCGGTCGGCGCGGCGTTGCTGGTGCTCGTCCCTGCCGCCAGTGCCTACTGGCGGCTCTATCGCGACACCTACCCGCGCTATTCGGCGAGCGGGTACGACGGCTTCCAGTTCGGGCATCGGCGCGTACTCGAGGTGTTTCGCGAACGCTACGACGAATTCGACCGCTTGCTGTTGTCGACGCGGCTCAACAACCAGCCACGGGTGTTCCTCGACTTCTACGACGGCCTGCGACAGCCGGTGCGCCCTGGCGCACCGCCGTTCGCGGCGCGCGAGAAGATGCTGGTCGGCAACCCCGAGGCGTACGTGCACTTCGATCCGCCCCAGCGCCCGCGACTATTCGCCGTCTTGCCCGAGGAGGCGGGGCTGTTCGGCGACGGCCAGGTGCTCGAGGAGGTCGTCGACCCGGGGGGCCGCACCGCCTTCGTCATCGTCGCCGCGACGCGGCTGAAGGACTTCGTTTCCGCCTGGTACGTGGCGGGGCCATTGCCGGCAAGCGATTCGACGCCGCCGCCGCAGTGGAGCGGCGACGGTCCTCCCGACGCGCCTCCCGGCGGCGTGCACTGGCGGCAGTATAATGCGCCGTTCGCCAGCGTGCGGTTGAACGACTTCTTCACCGGCAATGCCGAAGACGCCTGCGCCTGGGCCGTCAACGCCGTCGACAGCGACGGTGCCCGCACGGTGCGCGCCGTCGCCGGCTTCGACGACCACGGCGAGCTCTGGCTCAACGGCGCGCGCGTCGCGCTACAGCGCCGCGCTGGCGAGTCGCAGACCCTGATCGACCAGGAGAGCGCCACCGTGGCGCTCCAACCCGGCCGCAACGTCGTCGCCATCCGCTGCTGTGAGACGGTCGGCGACTGGCGCTTCTATTTCCGCCTCGAGAACCCGGACGGGACGCCGGCCGACGGCCTGACCTGGGTCTATCGCCCGCGTCCCCGCTCGGGTTGAGGGTGCCAGCGACTCTCGCGGCAGAATTTGACAAGGCATTTCCGCCCCGTTAGGAGCTGGTGATTCGTGGCCGCGCGCGGCGGCATCCCACCCCATGGACGGCCAGAGCGCTCTCGACCGGAAATCAATCGGCGGCCTGACTCTCGAGCAGGTCGTCTACCTGGCCGTCTTCCTCATCGCCATCGTCCTGCGCACCTACGACCTCGGCGTGCGCCCCTATCACCACGACGAGTCGATCCACGCCTTTTTCTCCTGGAAGATCCTGCAGAACGGCTTCAGCGACTACCGGTACGACCCGGTCTACCACGGCCCGACGCTGTACTTCTCCAGCGCCCTGATGATGGCGCTGTTCGGCGACAACGACTTCACCGGGCGCCTGAGCGCCGTCGTCTTCGGGTTGGGCGTGATCGCCTTTGCTTGGCCACTGCGCCGCTACCTCGGCCGCTGGGGCGCCCTGACCTTCCTGCTGCTGGTCACCTTCTCGCCCGCCTGGACGTACTTCACGCGCTTCGTCCGCCACGACATCCACCTGGCGTTGTGCAACCTGGCGGCGGTGTACTTCGCCTTCCGCTACGCCGAGACCGGCAAAGCGAAGCACCTCTATCTCAGCGCCATCGGCCTCGCCTTCGCCTTCACCAACAAAGAGGACATGTACCTCATCACGCCGCTGTTCCTGGGCGGCTTCGCGGCGATGATGCTGTGGGGCGTCTGGCGCGGCGAACAGCGCCTGTCGGCCGCGATCGGCGAGTCGACGAGCTTCCTGCGCCGCAGCACCGTGCCGATTCTGACCGCCGGCGTCATCTTCATCATCATCTGGCTGGCGATGTACACCTCGTTCGGCACCAACACGCGCATGCTCGAGTGGGGCGGGCTCGCACCGGTACGCGACGCCATCAAGTATTGGTGGGGACAACATTCCATCAAGCGTATCGGCGGGCCATGGTACTACTACTTCCCCGAGCTGGCGGTTTACGAACCGCTCATCTTGTTCCCGGCCCTGGCGGCCGTGCTGGGGGCGCTGGCGCAGAAACCGGCACCCGACCGCTTCGCCCGCTTCTGCGTCGTCTGGGGTGTTGGGTCGCTGGCGGTCTACGCCTGGGCGAACGAGAAGGTGCCGTGGCTGCTCGTCCCGCAACTGCTCCCGCTCACGCTGTTGTCGGCGCGCTGGTTCGGACGCGTCATCGAGAGCGGGGCGCTGAAGCGGCCGGGGCCGGCGCTGGCAACCGCGGCGGTGAGCGCCTTGACGCTGTGGTCGCTGGTCGAGGCGAACTTCCTCTACGATGC
>CAYYWP010000062.1:5793-21572 GCA_964475125.1 uncultured Binatia bacterium (SeqCode)
CAAGACCCCAAGCACCGCCGCGAGACGATGCTGTCGTACGTCCAATCGACCTACGACATCAACAAGATGATGGCCCGCATCGAGCAGGTTGGCGAGCAGCTCGGCACCGGCACGCAGACGCGTTTGGCCGTGTCGGGCAACGCCACCTGGCCGTTCAGCTGGTACCTGCGCCACTACCCGGTGAATTGGGCGAGCAATTTGCGCGACATCGACGTACCGGTGCTGATCGTCGACAAGGAAGTCTCCAAGGCGCACGATGAGGTGCTGCTGGAGCAGTACGAGAAAGTGCCGTTCCAGATCCGCGGCTGGTGGGAGCCCAACCTGCCCACCGTGCCGGAGTTCCTGCGCTGGTTGGTGACGCGCGATGCCTGGAGCGCCCTGGGCTCGAGCGACGCGGTAATGTACGTCGCCAAGGACCTCAAGCCGGGCACGACCTTGTCCAAGGTCACGGTCAACCCACCGCCGCCCCCGCGCGGCTATCCACAGTCACCGACCCACCTCGACGCGACGGCGATCTGGGGGCGCGCCGGGAGCAACCCCGGGGAGTTCAACGAGCCGCGCGGGCTGGCCTTCGACGCCAGTGGAAATCTTTTCGTCGCCGACACCAAGAACAGTCGCATCCAGAAGCTCGGGCCGAATGGCCAGGTACTCGGCGTCTTTGGCGGCAAGGGCAGCGAGCCCGGCCAGTTCCAGGATCCGCACGGCGTCGCCGTCGGCCCGGACGGCAACGTGTACGTCGCCGACACGTGGAACCATCGCGTGCAGAAGCTCGATACCAACGGACAATTCCTCAAGGCCTGGCCGGCGGAGCCGGGCTTCTGGGGACCGCGCGGCATCGCCGTCGGCAAGGACGGGACCGTGTACGTGACCGACACCGGCAACAAGCGCATCGTGTCGTTCAGCAGCGAGGGCGTGCAGATCGAGTACTGGGGCAGCGACGGCTCCGGCCCGGGACAGTTCATCGAGCCCGTCGGCATCGCCGTCAACGAGCAGGGCGAGGTGATCGTCGCCGACACCGGTAACCGGCGCATCCAGGTCTTCCAGCGCGGCGGCGCGTTCGTGAAGGAGTACCCGGTGTTCGGCTGGGAGGAATTCTACACTGAGCCCTATCTGGCCCTGCGCGGCGCCGAGGTCTTCGCCACCGACTCCTTCATGCACCGCTTCGCGCGCTACACCGACACCAAGTTGACCGGCGCCTGGGGCGGCACGGGTAAGGGCAGCGGCGACTTCAACCGCCCGATCGGCATCGCCGTCGCCCCCGACGGCCGGGTGGCCGTCTCCGACACGCTGAACAACCGGATTCAAGTCTTCACGGTGCCGCAGCCAACGGCGGCACCGTGAAGCGCTGAATCCGCTGATGGCATATCGCTCATCGCCTATCGTCCCCCCCTTCCGACGATACGCGATCAGCGATACGCGACGCGCGAGCGCTGACGCGCTGGAGGCGCGTCAGCGCTTCGGCTGCGTGGCGATGATCTGTTGGCGCAGGCGAAACAGGTCGTAGAAGGCGCGCAGGATCACCCGCAAGTGGGCCCCGGTCTGCACCCCGGCTTCGCGCGGGTAGTGGTGTACCCCGACCTCGCGAATGCCGAAGCCGGCGCGGATGGCCCGCCCGTAGAGCTCGGCGTTGATCAGGGCGCCCGTCGACTCGAGCGCGATGGCGTGAAAGACCCGCTGGGGAATGAGCTTGAAAGCGCAGTTCAGATCCTTGACGTAGACGCCGAGCATGATGCGCACCAGCCAGCCGCCGAACAGCTTGGCGTTGAGGCGGCGCATGAACGGATCGCGGCGCTCGAGGCGAAAGCCGGTGACGATGACGTCCTCGCTCGCCAGCGGCAGCAGCGCATCGAGATCGCCGATGTCGAACTGGCCATCGCCGTCCATGTAGAAGACGTAGCGCTTGACCGCGGCGTCGAAGCCGGTGCGCAGCGCGGCGCCGTAGCCGCGGTTCTGCGCGTGGGTCTGCGGTCGCACGCGCGGCAGCTCGGTCGCCAGGCGGGTGAGGATCTCGCCGGTGCGGTCGCGGCTGCCATCGTTGACCGGGACGATCTCGTAATCGAGCCCGCGTGCCTCGAGATAGGCGATGACCTGGCGGATGACGCGCTCGATGTTGGCCTCCTCGTTGTACGCCGGCAGCACCACCGACAGCGCGTCCACGTCTCCCTGTGCCTTGCCTTTTTGTGCTTCGCTCATACAATCCCTTCGGCGCACGGCAACGGATGATCATCGAGTGTCCCCACTGTGGCACCCGCTTTCGCCTCGATGCCGGGCAGTTGGGCGATGGTCCGTCGATGCTCAAATGCGCCCGTTGTCAACGTGTCTTTCCGGCCCCTGCCTTGGCGCCCGCGGCGCGACGCCGCGCGCGCCAAGCGCCGGCGGACGACAATCTGTCGTTCGCCTTCGACGATGACGACGAGTGGCAAGCGCCCGAGCTGACCGACCAGGACCTATCGGAAGATGCCCCGGCGCTCAACGTTCCACCGGCCGAGCGACGCCAACCGCCGCGACCACGGCCTGCGCGACCGCGGCCGGCAGGGGCCGAACAGCCCTCGCTGCGCTTCGATCGCGGGGACGAGGGCCCAGCGGACGACGAGAACCCAGCGGGGTACGTAGACGAGCCCGAGGCAGCCCCACGGGCGGCTCCGCCGACGGCGACGGGAGGGATCAGCGTGCGGTCAGTATTCATCTTCCTCGCCGTCGTCGTCGGGGCGTATGGAGCGCTGGCCTGGTCGCTCCTCGACGATCCCGATTGGGCCCGCAAACTGACGCAGACCCTGCCGCTGATCGGCGCATCGTTGAAGGAGCGCAGCGCCGCCGATGCCATCGCCCTGATCGACGTCCAAGGGCGATACGAACGGACCAAGGACGGCAAGGCCGTCTTCGTCATCAGCGGGCGGGCCGTCAACCACTCGGCGCAATCGCTGCGCGACGTGCAGATTCGCGCTGCGCTTTTCGACGGTGCCGCGCGCCGCCTGGAGGAGCACGTGACGGACTGTGGCAATGCGTTCGAAGCCCGCATCCGCGAACTCAGCGCCCACCAGGTGTCGATCCTGCGCGGCATCCGGCCTCCCCCCGACACCCGAGTGGCACCGGGCGGCCAATGCCCGTTCGTCAGTATCTTCCTCGACGTGCCGAGCAGCGCCGCGACCTTCTCGACCGAAATCGCGCGGGCCCGAGCTCACGCCTGACGCGCCGAGTCGTCGTTGCGCGGTGGCGATGGCTCATCCGCAGGCGACTTCGGCGTCACGTCGATCTCTTCCTGCCGCTTGACCTCGCGACGGAAGCTGCGGATACCGCGGCCGAGTCCCTCGCCGATCTCGGGGAGCTTCCCCGCGCCGAAGATGATCAGCACGATCACCAAGATCACCAGCATCTCGCCAACGCCGAGTCCGAACATGCCTGGACCCTAGTCGATGGCCCACGGCTCCTGCAAGGTGTCAGTCGCGTCTCCCCCTCACCCCCGGCAGCCCGGCAGCGGTCTGCCGGGGCGAGGGTGCCCCGCCGCGTGAGCGGCGCTGCCGACTCGCCGACAGGCCCTGTGGGCGACTGGCTCGCCGCGGCCGACCTCGCTATCGTGCAGCGATGCGTGCGCGCTCCCGGCGGACCGTCTCCGTTGCGCTGTCGCTCGCGCTGCACGCCCTGTTGTTGCTCACCATCTGGGGCACGACACTGGCGCGCCCAGGCGGAAGCGAGCCGCCGCTGCTGCCCGTGCGCATCGTCGAAGCGCCGGCAGCCGCCCGGCAGCAGCCTCCCGGCGCGGCCCCGGTACCCCAGGAGGTGGCCAAGGCACCAGCACCACCGCCTGAGGTAGTGCCACCGCCGCCCGAAGCGCCTCAGCCGGAGCCCCCGCCACAACCAGAGAAAAAGATTCCGCTGCCGGAGCAGATCGTCAGCCCGCCAGATGCCGGCAAGAACGAAGTGCCGCCGGACACCCGCTTCAAGAGCGATCGAGACGTGCGTGTGGAGCAGGAACAGGTCAAGCGCGGTGAACCGAAGCCGGGGGAGCCGGGTCCGGGCGATGGCGCCCCCCCCGCGCGGCCTGCCCCCCCAAACCCGGCGGCGCGGCCCACGCGGGCTGGGGCGCGGGCGAAACCGCAGGGGGGGGTTGGGGGGGCGCAGCCCGCCGCCCGCCCGCAGTCACCCCAGGTCGCCGCCCTGCCCAAGCTGGACCGCCTGCTGCCCGACGCACTCGTCCTCGCCCAGCAAGGCTACGGCGACCCGCCGGCGCCGCCAGAGCAATCCCCCGACCAACGCGCCGCGCGACCCCTGGGCGGCGGCAGTGACGGCATCGTCTTCCCGACCGGACCGACCGGCACACTCGACTACCTGCCGGACGTTCGCGAGGGCGACATTACGTTGCTCAACACCAAGGCCGAGGTCTTCGCCCCCTTCGTGCGCCGCGTCGCACTGCGCGTCTTTCAGAACCTGCTGATCTCGCTACGCAAGGAAGTAGACGGGCAGTCGGCGATGGAACACGTGCAAGCCGAGGCGATCATGGACCCGCGCAGCGGTGAGATGATCCGCTTCACGATTACCGAGCGTTCGGCGCGGGTTTCGCTGGCGAGCGATCGCCGCCTGCACCAGGCGTGTATCGTCGGCTTCTTCGATCGCAATCCACCGCCCGGCGCCCGCGCGGCGGACGGCAACATCCACTTCCTGCTGATCTCCGAGCTGGAGTCCGTCCCCACGCCGCGTGGCGTAAACTACCGCGCCTACTTCGCCGCCGGCCTCCAGTGATGGGCGAACAAGGTGCGCCCCAAGGCGTTTGCGTGGGCACGCCCGAGCCCGCGACCCAGCCCGATCCGAAATTCCTCTGAAACCACGAAGGCCACGAAGAGGGCGAATGGCAAGGGTCTCTCGGCCGTGCGAGGTAGGGAGAGAAGCTCACAACTGTGGGGTTGAGAACGATCCACGGGCCACTGCCCTGCGCCGTGATCTTCGCGGGCTTCGTGTCCTTCGTGGTGGAAGTTTTTTCGGCTCGGGGTTAGCTGAGGAGGAGTTCCGTGGAATGGCTCACCGCCGCCGTCCTGGGCATCGTCGAGGGTGCGACCGAGTTTCTGCCGATTTCCTCCACCGGCCACTTGATCATCGCCTCGGCCTGGCTCGACTATCCCGCCGCACGGCGGGCGACCTTTGAGATCTTCATCCAGCTCGGCGCCATCGGCGCCGTGTACTGGCATTATCGCCGCGAACTGCTCGATGTGCTGCGACGCGCACCGGCGGAGCGCCTCGCACGGGCCCTCCTCGGCAAGGTGTCCTTCGCCTTCCTGCCGGCTGCCGCGGTAGGCTGGTTGCTGCACGGATGGATCGAGGCGCATCTGTTCAGTGTTCGGAGCGTCGCCTGGGGCCTGATCGCCGGCGGCGTGTTGATTTGGTTCGTCGAGGGACGGCCGCGCCCGACGCGGGTCAGCCGCCTCGACGAGGTCACCTGGGCCGACGCGCTTTACATCGGCTTGGCGCAGGTGACGGCGCTCTACCCGGGAATCTCACGTGCCGGCGCCACCATCGTCGGGGGCCTGCTGGCCGGGCTGGGCCGCCCGGTAGCGACGCAGTTCTCGTTCTACCTGGCCCTGCCGACGCTCACTGTCGCCAGCCTGTTCAGCCTCTACAAGGGGCTGCCGCAGCTCGACGCGGCGGCAGCGCTGGATCTCGCGCTCGGCTTCGGCACGGCCTTCGCCAGTGCCCTGGCCGTCATCCGCGTCTTCCTGGCCTACGTGCAAACGCACGACTTCCGGCCATTCGCTTACTATCGCGTCGCCCTCGGTCTCGTGCTCCTGGCACTGACCGGGGCGTAACAGCGACAGGTGACGGTGGCGCGGTTGTGACGTGGTTGGTTATCGGTCAGAGCGGCGCCGGGGCTACTGCTGCTGCTCTTCGACGAAGGCCTGGTACTCCTCGGCGCTGAGCAGTTCGTCGAGGTCGGTGGGGTCGCTCATCTCGATCTTCACCATCCAGCCGTCGCCGTAGGGGTCCTCGTTGACCAGCTCGGTGCTCTCCGGCAGGTCGTCATTGACCTCCACCACCGTGCCGCTCAGCGGGGCGTAAACGTCCGAAACCGCCTTGACCGACTCGACGACCCCCATCGCTTCATCCTTGGTCACCTTGTCACCGACGGCCGGCAACTCGATGAACACGACATCACCGAGCTGCTCCTCGGCGAACGCCGTGACCCCCACGGTCGCCACGTTGCCCTCCACCAGCACCCACTCGTGTTCGCGCGAGTATTTGAGATCGTCGGGAAACTCCATGTCTCACATCTCCTTGCTCAGCCGACCCCAACGTACCGGCCAGGTGTGACACGGCCACGGGAAGGCCCGACGTCGACGGGTGCACCGTCGCACGATCCGGCATCGCCGGCCGCGAACCTCCACCGCAAACGCCCTCCGTCGAGCGGCCTACAGTCGGTTCGACATACCCGACCGCTATGGCCTTGCCAAGGGGCCGCACACCCCATCTCGAGGCGGTGGGCGTTCAGTCGCCGCCGACGCGGGCGCGTGCGGCGGTGAGGGTGTTCTTCAGCAGCATGGCGATGGTCATGGGTCCGACGCCGCCGGGCACGGGCGTGATCGCTGCGGCGCGCGCCGCGGCGCCGTCGAAGTCGACATCGCCCACGAGCTTGCCCTCGGGCGTGCGGTTGGTGCCGACATCGATCACCGTCGCGCCAGGGCGCACCCACTCCGCCTGAATGAACCGCGGCTGGCCGATCGCGGCCACCAGCACATCGGCCCGCTGCACCTCCTCCGCCAAGGCGCGCGTGCGCGAGTGGCACAGCGTGACGGTGGCGTGGCGCTCCAGCAGCAAGAAGGCGACCGGCTTACCCACGAGGTTGCTGCGCCCGACCACCACCGCGCGCGCCCCCTTGAGCTCCATTCCGACGCTGTCGAGCAAGCGCAACACGCCGAGCGGGGTACAGGGACGCAATCCAGGCAGGCCGGCGACCAAGCGACCCTGATTGGTCGGGTGCAATCCGTCCACGTCTTTGGCCGGATCGATCGCCTCGATCACCGCGCCGGCGTCGAGGCCGCGCGGCAATGGCAGTTGGACGAGAATGCCGTCGGCATCGCCCCGCGCGTTGAGCGCGCGAACGAGATCGAGCAGCTCGGCTTGGCGTGTCGTCGCCGGCAGCTCGTGGGCGATCGACTCGATGCCGCACTCCGCGCACGCCTTGCGCTTGTTGCGCACGTAGGTCGCCGAGGCCGGATCGTCGCCGACCAGCACCGTCGCCAAGCCGGGAGCCCGCCCGTAGCGTTGGCGAAACACCGCCGCGTCGGCGCGCACCTCGTCGCGCACGGTCGCCGCGACGGCCTTGCCGTCGATGATCTGTGCCATGGCAGTGGCGGGCGGTATAGCGAGCGTCTCGCGGCGACGCAACCGACGCCCAGATCGAGACCGGGGCGGTTTTCCACCCCTGGCGCGGGAAGCACCGCGATAGATTGGCGAGGCAAACCGATTTGTCGTACAGTCCGCCGATCACTTGCCGGAGGATTGCATGCGGATCGGCGTACCGAAGGAGATCAAGGCGGAAGAGAAGCGCGTCGCCATCACCCCGAGCGGGGTGGCGGCCCTGACGGCACAGGGCCATCAGGTGTGGATCGAGCGCGGGGCCGGGCTCGGCAGTGGGATCAGCGATCAAGACTACCGCCAAGCCGGCGCCAAGCTCGCCGCCGTACGCGAGGTCTGGGCGCGATCCGAGATGGTGATGAAGGTGAAGGAACCGCTGCCGGCGGAGTTTCGCTACCTGCGGTCCGACCTCATCCTTTTCACCTATTTGCATCTGGCCAGTGGCCGCGGCTTGACGCGCGCCCTGATGGACTCGGGCGTCACGGCGGTGGCCTACGAGACGATCCAGCTCGAGGACGGCTCGCTGCCACTCCTGGCGCCGATGAGTGAGATCGCCGGGCGCCTGGCCGTGCAGGTCGGGGCCTGGTGCCTCGAGGCCCAGAACGGCGGCGGCGGCGTCCTGCTGAGCGGCGCCTCGGGCGTGCGCCCTGCCAAGGTAGTGGTGCTGGGTGGTGGGATCGCGGGAACGAACTCGTGTCAGATCGCGCTCGGCATGGGCGCTCAGGTGAGCGTCGTCGAGCGCAATCCGAACCGACTCCGCTATCTGCACGACGTGCTCGGCAGTCATCTCACCACGTTGATGTCGAACCGCGCCAACATCGAGCAGGCCGTGCACGAAGCCGACCTGGTAATCGGCACGGTGCTGATCGCCGGTGCCAAGGCGCCGCGCCTGGTCTCGCGCCGCATGGTGCACTCGATGCGGCCGGGGTCGGCCATCGTCGATGTCTCGATCGACCAGGGCGGCTGCGTCGAGACGGCGCGGCCGACCACGCACCGCAAGCCGATCTACATCGCGGAGCGGGTCGTCCATTACGCCGTCACCAACATGCCTGGCATCGTGCCCCACACCTCGACGTACGCGCTCACCAACACGACCCTGCAGTACGCCCTGGCGCTGGCCAACCGCGGGCTGCGCAACGCGGTGCACGACGACCGCGCCCTCGGCCGCGGGATCAACGTCATGCGCGGCAAGATTACGCACGAGGCGGTCGCCGAAGCCTTCCGCCTCCCCTACGTGCCGCTCGAGCAGGTGTTATAGCCCGACGCGCGCGCACCGCTCACGGCAGTTGCTCGAGCAATCGCTCGATGCTGGCCCTGGTGCGCGGCGACGGCTGCAGCGCCAGGGCTCGGTCCAAGTTGTGGCGGGCCCGCGTCGTGTCGCCGGTGAGGAGATAGGCTTGGCCGAGAGCGGCGGCGGTATCGGCGTCGTGCGGATTGAGCCGCTGTGCCTGCTCGAACAGCGGCAGCGCCTGGCGCGCCGCCTCGGGCGAGCTGCCGCCCTCGTGGAGCGTGGCGAGGCCGAGGTTGAACAGCGTGTCGGGAGCGTGCGGCACGGCGCGCAAGGCCGCCTCGTAGGCGGCGCGCGCCGCACCGTAGTCACCGGCGAGCAACTCGAGTGTGCCGAGGTTGTTGTAGATCGTCTGCAGGCCGCGCGCATTGTTGCGCCGCGTCAAGGCGCGCGCAAACGTCGCCCGCGCCTCAGCGGGCCGGCCCGCCTGCTGATAGGCGGTGGCGAGGTTGCGCGCCGCCATGCCGGAGCGCTGACTTTTCGCTTCGGTGTCCTGCCACAGGGCGATGTCGTCGCGCCACGTCGGGTTGCGACGCACGGTGGCCGACGCCGCCGCGGCGAGAACGATCGCCGCCACCAGGGCATAGAGCGCGCGGCCCGCACGGCGGTCGGCGCGCCGCCAGGCGCGCGCGGCCAGGTCGCCGACGAGCAAGCAGCAACCGACCGACGGCAGGTAGAGATAGCGCTCCGCGAGTGGGGCGTCGGGGATCTTCCACAGGATAGCCAGCGATGGAACGAGCGTCAGCAGCACCCACAGCAGGGCGAACAACGGCAGCCCCTCGCGGCGCCGAGCCCAGTGCCGTCCCGCGACGACCACGGCGGCGCCGAAGAGAACGGCCGCGCCGAGCGACCAGGCCGTGACGGGGATATGGTCGATGTAGGCGTTGAGCTCGATCGGCGCGAGCAGCTTACCGACGTAGGTGCCGAACCCCGCGATCGCCTCGGACGGGGCGCGCTCCACCGGAGTCACCGTCGGCGCCGAACCGATGAATTCGCCCAGGGCGCGGCGGCGCAGCAGCACGTAGAGCAGCCCGGCGGCCGTCACCCCGGCATGGCGCCATAACTGTTCCGCCAGCGGCTGGCGGCCGGGAGCCACCAGCCAGGCCCGCAGCGCCAGCAGCGGATACAGCGCCACGGCCGTTTCTTTCGCCCCTAAGGCAAACGCTGCGGCGATGCCGCTGCCGGCAACCGCGCGCCAGGACCAGGTGGCGGGCCGACACGCCAGCATCGCCGCCAGCAGGCCGGCCGTCGCCAGCACGTCGGACCGGCCGGCGATCCACGCCACCGACTCGGTGTGGATCGGATGCACGGCGAACAGCGCCCCTGCCA
This sequence comes from uncultured Binatia bacterium (SeqCode), assembly GCA_964475125.1. Lineage (GTDB taxonomy): Bacteria > Desulfobacterota > Binatia > HRBIN30 > CADEER01 > CAYYWP01. The sequence continues at coordinate 15,752 of CAYYWP010000062.1, forward strand.
ATCCAGCGCCGACCCGCGCCCCTGGCGCGGCGCCGAGCAGCTGCGCGGCCAGCGCCCAGACCAGAACCGAGGTCAGCGCGTGGGCCAGCACCAGGGAAGCGTGGAACGCGAGCGGCTGCTCGCCGCCGATGGCGCGATCGAGGAGGTACGTGGCGATGACGACCGGCCGGTAGTAGTCGGGGCTGAACTGGGGAATGTCGCGCGGTGGGTCGAGCACCGCGCTGGGGCCGTCGAAGACCACCAGTTGGCGCTGCAGGATGATCGGATCGTCCCACACGAAGCCATTGCCCAGGCTGTTGGCGTAGGCGAGCAGCGCCGCCAGTGCCACGGCAGCGGGGACGAGCCAGGTGGAGCGGCGGCTCGCGACTGGGGTGAGCGGTGGGTGGCGCGTCACCGCCCGCGGCGCACTGGGCCGGGCGCGGCGAGGAGACATCGAGCGGCGCGCCTGGGCCTACGGCGCAACGGCAGGGCTGGGAGTCCCTGCGGCGGGGGTCGCCACGGCGCTGGCCGCGACTACCACCTCGATGAACGCCGCGGGATCGAGGTACTGGCGCGCGACGCGCAACACGTCCTCGCGCGTCACCGCGTTGATGCGCTTGACGTAGACGTCGGCGTAGTCGAAGCCGAGTCCGTACGACCAGCACTGGGCGATGAAGTCGGCGACCTTGGCGTTGCTGTCGAGGCGCAGTGGAAAGCTTCCGGTCAGATAGCGCTTGGCCTCGTCGAGTTCCGCCTCGCTGACCGGCGCGGAGCGCAGTTCGGCGACCTGCCGGCGGGCACGCCCGACCGCGTCGGCAACCGAGGCGTTCTTGGTCTGCATGATGATCTCGAACGGCCCCGGCGACTTGGCGGCGAAGAACGCGCTCGCCACCGAATAGGCCAGGCCGGCCTTGGTGCGGATGTCGTCCATCAGGCGCGAGGAGAACCCGCCGCCGCCGAGAATGTAGTTCATGACCGAGAGGGTCTCGTAGTCGGGATTGTCGCGGGCGATGCCGAGCTGCCCGAGGACGATGCCGGCCTGGGTCACCGAGCGGTCGATACGCACCGTTTCGGCCGGCCGCGCGGCGAGCGGCGGATAGATGAACGCCGCGGCGGGCTCGCCCCGCCACGCCCCGAGAGCCCGCTCGACGGCGCGGCGCGCCTCGTCCGCATCGACATCGCCGACGACCACCACCGCCGCACCGCCGGGTCGATAGTACTGCTGGTAGAATTGCCGCACCGGCGATCGATCCAGCGTGGCGACGCTCTCGGCCGTGCCCTCGACCGGATGGCCGTACGGCGTGTCGCCAAACAGAGCCCGCTGAAAGGCCTTCTGTGCCACGCTCGTCGGGTCGTCCTCCTCGGCGCGGATCGCCGCCAGCACGGCTTCGCGGCGGCGTGCGACCTCCTCAGCGGCAAAGGCGGGATGCAACAGCACGTCGGCGAGCAGGTCGAGGCCGGTGTCGAGATCCTTGCGCAACACCTGCAGGCTGGCGATGGCGAAATCCTGGTCTGCTCCGGCGCCGAGGCTGGCGCCGATGAAATCGATCGCCTCCTTGATCTGTTCGGCGCTGCGCGTCTCGGTCCCTTCGGTGAGCAACTCGGCAGTCAGGTTGGCGAGCCCGCCGCGCCCGGTCGGATCGCGGCGCGACCCGGCGTCGAGCACGATGCGGACGAGCACGAGCGGCAGGTTGCGCTGCTCTGAGACCAGCAAGGCAGCGCCGTTGGAGAGCGTCGCCGTGGTGACGCGTGGCCCGAGCGGCGCCGCCGGCGCGGCCATCGGCGAGAGGCCGAGGGCCAGCGCCGCGGCGGCGGCGATGGCCGGGGAGAACGCGACAGCGGCCCGGCGCATCAGTGGATGGGTCCCGCCGCCGCGGCCGCCGCGTCGCCACCCAGATCCTCGACCACCGGGTCGGGGATGAGCACGGCGGTGGTGCGATTGTCGGCCGACAGATAGCGCTGCGCGACGCGCTGCACGTCCTCGCCCGTCACCGCGCGCACGGCGGGCAGGTAGGCATCGATGCGGCGCCAATCGCCGGCGAGCTCGTACTTGCCGAGCAGCATGCCCTGATAGAAGAGCGAATCCTGGGCGAAGACGAAGCTGGCCTCGATGCCATTCTTCGCTTTCTCGAGCTCGCGCTCGGCTGGCGCCTCACGCTGCAGGCGCTCGACTTCCGCCAGCAGCGCGGTTTCGACCGCGCTCGGCTGCTTGCCGGGCAGCGGTTGCGCGGCGACGGTGAACAGGCCTGGATCGACCGAGGTGTAGTCGTAGCTCGCCGCGGCCTCGCGCACCAAGCGCTGGCGATAGACCAGCTCGCGGTGCAGGCGGGCGCTGTCGCCGCCCGACAGGACGGCCGCCAAGACCTCGAGCGCCGGTGCGTCGGGGTCATGCAGATTCGGCGTGTGATACGCCAGCGCGACATACGGGAGCTGCGCGGCGCGCCGCAGCGCGACCTGGCGCGGGCCGCGTTGCGGCGGCTCGACGGCGCGCACCGCCGGGGGTGGCGGCGCGGCGGGAATGGCGCCGAACGCCTGCGTGATCTGGGCGCGCAGCGCCGCGCGGTCGAAGTCGCCGACCGCGACGATGAAGGCGTTGTTGGGGGCGTAGTAGCGGCGATGGTAGCGCAGCACGTCGTCGAGCGTCGTCTGGGCGATGTCCGACATCCAGCCGATGACGGGGAATTGATACGGGTGGGCGGCGTACGCGGTGGCGTTGAGCTGCTCGAACAGCTCGGCCGCCGGGTTGCTGTCGAGGCGCAGGCGGCGTTCTTCCATGATCACGTCGCGCTCGGGCAGAAACTGCTCCTCGGTCACCTTGAGGTTGGCCAAGCGATCGGCCTCGAGGTCGATGACGACGCCGACCCGATCGCTCGCCAGGGTGGCGAAGTAGGTGGTGTTGTCCTGCGAGGTGAAGGCGTTGGTGCGCCCGCCGTTGCGCTGAATGATGCGGCTGTACTCTTCCGGTGCGACCTTCTCGGTGCCCTTGAACATGATGTGCTCGAGAATATGGGAGAGTCCGGTGTGGCCGAGGCGTTCGTTGCGCGAGCCGACGCGGTAGTAGAGTTGGAAGACGATCACCGGCGCCTTGCGGTCCTCGAGCAGGATGAGCTTGAGGCCGTTGGCGAGCACCGTTTCCTCGGCGCGCTCGGCATACGGGCGCGCCACCGCCGGCGAGCCGCCGTACAGCAGGCTGAGCGCGACCGCGGCCGCCGCAGCACGGCCGACGGAACGGCAGGTTGCCGGGATCCAGCCACGAGGCATGTCTGCCGCGCCTACCAGCCACACGCCAGCGGGGCAAGGGACCGGCGCTCGGCGGCTGGGCGGACGCCATGGCCCGTGGGAGCAGGGGAAGCACCCCATCTCCTCGTTGCATCGCCGACCCGGTTCACGTAGGAAACCAGGGCTCTCGCGGATGTGCGGAGCGGTGGCCGAGTGGTCTAAGGCGCACGCCTGCTAAGCGTGTGTACCTCACAAGGGTACCGCGGGTTCAAATCCCGCCCGCTCCGTTCCCTTTCACGAGGAATCCGACCGGCGCGGCCGCCGCCGGACGGGCGCCGCCGCGGAGTCGGCCGCTGGGCGAGGCGTCGCGCTCCCAGCCGCCCCACCGGCGGGGCGGCGCGCGTCGGGCGGGGCTCAGGCCACTGGGGCCACCGCCTTGGCGGCCTGCTCTTCTTTCTTTTGCGCGCTGCGCCGGCGGCGCTCGCGTTTCTTCTCCGCCTCGGAGCGAGCGCGGTCGCCGCGTTCGACCAGCTCGATCAGCGACATCGACGCGTCGTCGCCGTGGCGCGGGCCGAGCTTGGTGATGCGCGTATATCCGCCGGGCCGGCCCTGAAAACGCGGCGCGATGTCGTCGAACAGCTTCTTCACCACCTCGCGCTTGAACACGAAGGCCGCCGCCTGGCGGCGGGCGTGCAGCGTATTGCGCTTGCCCAGGGTGATCATGCGATCGACCCAGCGCCGCATCTCCTTGGCCTTGGCGTCGGTGGTCTGCAGGTGCTCGTGCTGCAACAGCGAGGTCACCAGACCGCGCAGCAGGGCGCGGCGATGCGCGCCGCTGCGATTCAGTTTGCGTCCGCTGTTCAGGTGTCGCATGTGATCATCCCTCGAGTCAGGGGGTTCGGGGTGAAGGGGTTGGGGGGTTAGGGGAAGAAATGAACACCGAATCCCGTAACCGCTGACAACCGAACCCCCTAACAACCTGCCTCAGGCGCTTTCCTTCTCGCGCGCCAGCCGCTTGTCGAGCTCGTCGCGACTCGGAAAGTTCTCGATGTGCATGCCGAAGTCGAGGCCCATCTCGTGCAGGATCTCCTTGATCTCGTTGAGCGACTTGCGGCCGAAGTTCTTGGTCTTCAGCATCTCGGGTTCGCTGCGCTGCACCAGCTCGCCGATGAACTTGATGTCGGCGTTCTGCAAGCAGTTCGCCGAGCGCACCGACAACTCGAGCTCGGCGACCGGGCGGAAGAGGTTGTCGTTCAAGCTCGGGGTCGCCGAGGCCTCCTCGGCCAGCGACTCCCCCGCCTCCTCGAAATTGATGAAGATGCTCAGCTGGTCCTGCAGGATGCGCGCCGCATAGGCCACCGCATCATCTGGGCGGACGCTGCCGTCCGTCCACACTTCGACCGTCAGGCGGTCGTAGTCGGTGCGCTGGCCGACGCGGGCGTTGGTGACGGTGTAGTTCACCTTGCGGATCGGCGAGTAGATCGCATCGATCGGGATCGTGCCGACCGGCGCATCCTCATCCTTGTTGCGTTCGGCCGGAACGTAGCCGCGGCCGACCTTGATGGTCAGATCGGCTTTCAGCACGCCCTCCTTGGACAGCGTGGCGATCGCGTGCTCGGGATTGAGGATTTCCAGGCCACCGCTGCCACGGATGTCGCCGGCGCGCACCACGCCCTCGCCCTTCTTCTCGATGGTGGCGTGGCTGACCAGCCCGTCGTGCAACTTGAGGCGCACCTCCTTGAGGTTGAGCACGATGTCGGTCACGTCCTCGCGCACGCCCGGCAGCGTGGCGAACTCGTGCAGCACGCCCTCCACCTTGATGGCGGAGATCGCCGCCCCCTGCAGTGACGACAGCAGGACCCGGCGCAGGGCGTTGCCGACGGTGGTGCCGAAGCCGCGCTCGAAGGGCTCGCCGACGAACTTTCCATAGGTGGCGCTGAGGCTCTTCTCTTCGGCCTCGAGGTTCTGCGGCTTGAGCAGATCGCGCCAGTTGCGTTGTGGCTGCATCAATAATCCTCCAATCGGAGCTTCGGCCCGCCTCACTTCGAGTACAGCTCGACGATGAGCTTCTCGTTGATCGGCATCGTCAACTCGGCCCGGCCCGGCAGCGCCTTGACGCGCGCCGTGAAGGCCTCGCGGTTGACCTCGACCCAGTCCGGCGCGCCCCGGTGCTCGGCCTGCGCCAGGGCTTCCTGGACCCGGGTGACGGTGCGGCTCTTCTCGCGCACCGCCACCACGTCGCCGGCCGCCAACAGGGCGGACGGCACGTTGACCTTGCGCCCGTTGAGGGCGAAATGGCCGTGGCGCACGAGCTGGCGCGCTTCGGCCCGCGAGGTCGCGAAGCCCATGCGGTAGATCATGTTGTCGAGCCGGCGCTCGAGCAACTGTAACAGGATCTCGCCGGTAATGCCGCGGGCGCGCTCGGCCATGGCGAAGTAGCGGCGAAATTGCCCTTCCAGCACGCCGTACATGCGCTTGACCTTCTGCTTCTCGCGCAGCTGCAAGGCGTACTCGGAGAACTTCGGCCGCGCCTGTCCGTGCTCACCGGGGGGGTAGTTGCGCCGTTCGATGGCGCACTTGTCGGTGTAGCAGCGCTCGCCCTTGAGGAACAGCTTCAGTCCCT